>CAIRWM010000147.1 GCA_903882285.1 uncultured cyanobacterium | reverse complement strand
GGCCCGGCCCGAGGCCGGGTGGGACCCTGGGCGCCTGTGCGGCCTGCGTCATCGGCTCCTGAAGGCTGGGCGCAGGCTAGGCGGCGTGCGGGCAGGATCCGGTGGCAAAGTGGCGCCGCCCCAGGCCGACCCATGGTGCAGATCCCCGCGACGGCGACCGATCCCTCGGCCGCGACGCCTGAGCTGGCATCCAGGGAACGGCGGGTGGCGGCGATCGACATCGGCACCAATTCGATCCACCTGCTGATTGCGGCGATCGATCCGCTGCTGCACAGCTTCACGGTGGTGCTGGCGGAGAAGGCCACCACCCGCCTGGGTGAGCGCGATCCGGAGACCGGCGATCTCAGCGCCGAGGCGATCGAGCGGGCCTTCCGCACCCTGCGCCACTGCCGCGACCTTGCCGCGAGCCACGGCGCCGAACAGATCGTCACGGCGGCCACCAGCGCCGTGCGCGAGGCCCCCAACGGCCGAGACTTTCTCTTGGCGCTGCAGGAGCAGCTCGACCTCGACGTGGATCTGGTGAGCGGCCCGGAGGAGGCTCGCCTGATCTACCTCGGCGTGCTCTCCGGCATGGCCCTGGGCGAGACGCCGCACTGGATTCTCGACATCGGCGGCGGCTCCACCGAGCTGGTTCTGGCCGATGGCCGCGATGCCCGGGCCCTCACCAGCACCCGCATTGGCGCGGTGCGCCTGCAGCGGGAGTTCTGCCAGCTCGACCCTTTGCCCCAGGAGCGGCGCACCTTTCTGGAGGCCTACATCCAGGGGGCTCTGGACCCAGCCGTCGCCCAGGTGAAGCGCGTGTTGAAGTCGGGCGAGGTGCCGCTGATGGTCGGTACCAGTGGCACGGCGATGGCTCTGGCGGCCCTGGCGGCGGCGGAGGATGCCAAACCACCACTGCGGCTCGCGGGCTACCGGCTCAGCCGCGAGCGGGTGGATCAGCTGGTGGAGCGCCTGGTGGCGATGACGCCGGAGCAGCGCAGGGCCCTGACGCCGATCAACGACCGCCGTGCCGAGATCATCGTGCCTGGAGCGCTGATCCTGCGCACGGCGATGATGATGCTCGGCGCCAGGGAGCTGGTGGTCTGCGATCGCGCTCTGCGCGAGGGGCTGATCGTCGACTGGATGTTGCGCAATGGCCTGCTCGGCGATCGCTTTGCCTTCCAGAGCACGATCCGCGAGCGCACGGTGCTGCACCTGGCCCGCAACTACGGAGTGGACGGCACCCGCGCCGAGCGAGTGGCCGCCCATGCCCTGGCCCTCTACGACCAGACCAGTGGGCTGCTGCATCACGATCACGGCAGCGGTCGGCTGCTGCTCTGGGCCGCCGCCCGGCTGCACACCTGTGGCAAGCACATCAACATCGGCTCTTATCACAAGCACACCTGGTACCTGATCCGCCACGGGGAACTGCTGGGGTATTCGGAGATGGAGCACTTGATGGTCGCGGCCATCGCCCGCTATCACCGTCGTGGTATGCCGAAGAAACGGCACGAGTCGTGGCAGCTGATCGAGGGGCGGGAGGAGCGCCGCACGGTGGCCAGCCTGGCCCTGCTGCTGCGGCTGGCGGCCGCCCTGGACCGACGGCCGGCGGGCATCATTGAGACGGTTCGGGTTCAGGCGGAGGGTCCGAAGAGCGACCCCAGCGGTTTTCGCATCACCCTGGTGCCCAAGACCGTGGCGATGGGCGAGAAAGAGCTGGATCTGAGCCTGGAGTGCTGGAGCCTGAGAGCCTGCTCCGATCTGGTCAAGGAGGCCACCGGCCTGGCCATGACCGTGGCCGCCTGTTAAGGGCCGAGGTTGCGCCAGCGCACGTCGCTGATCGGGCCGAGCCGCTGACCCGGCTGGGGGCCGATGGCGGCGGTCACCAGATCAGGGCGCCCGGCCAGCACCTGCAGGCCGGTTCCCAGCGGGAAGCGCTTCTCGCCCGTGAGGGTGCCGCGGAACAGGGTGCTGCCGCTGCTGTCGCGCACCTCCACCCAGCTGGGCTGGGCGCTCTGCAGCACCAGGGTCCCGGCCGTGACCGCGGGCCTGGGGGTGGGAATGTCGGCTGGGCTGCTGGGCTTGCCCGCGGCCGGCTCCGTCGCTGGGTCGGCCTGCGTGGTCTGTGCTGCCTGTGGAGCGCGGCGGACGGCTGAACTGCTTTGCCACTGACGCACGCCCCAGATCGCTGTCAACAGCATCGCCAGAGCGGCGGTGGCCGCCAGCGGCAGCCGCGATGGTCCCTGCTCCGCGGCCCGGGCACCGGCGGCCGTCTCTCCTGGCGCGGCTGCCGCCGGGCGTGTCACGGGGGCGGCGACCGGAGCGGCCACCGGGCGGGGGGAGGCCTGCTGGAGCCAGCGGCTCTGGCGCAGGGCCTGCAGCTGGGGGGTGAGGTCGATTCCGAGAACGCCGGCGACCCGTTTGGCCTGGGCGATCACGAACACCGGCTCCGGTAAGCGGCTGAGATCGGCGTTCTCCAGCGCCGCAAGCTGCTCCTTGCCAAGGTGGAGCTGGTCGGCCAGAACATCGAGATCAAGACCTCGCGACAGGCGGGCCTCAGCCAGACGCCGACCCAGCGCTTCGAGTTCGGTCCCAGCAGCTGGGGCACCGGTCGCCGGGACTTCGGGGCTCACGGGATCGCAGGGCTGGGAGGCGATCGCAGTATGGCCAGGGGGGCTTTCAACGGCTACAAGAACCCTGAAAATGCCTGCACCGCAGCATCTTCAGTTTGGTTTGATGGGGTTTATATGGGCGATACTGGATTCGAACCAGTGACCCCTTCCGTGTGAAGGAAGTGCGCTACCGCTGTGCTAATCGCCCGTGGTGCTTCGTGATGGGCTGAGCTGGCCAGCCGCGACGCCGCCTTCGGAGATTACCTCACGGCTGCCGGCAGGCCATGCTCGCCTGGCGCTGTGCCCCCGCTGTGCCGAATGGAATTCCATGGAGTGATGTTCCCTGGGCTGGAATCTCCTGGAGTGGGGGCACGGGGCGTGTAACTGACTGGATTGGAGTGGCCCTGGCGGCCCTCACCGCCGGACTGGTCAATGCCCTGGCCGGCGGCGGCTCGCTGATCAGTTTTCCAGCCCTCACGGCCTTGGGTCTGCCGCCGCTGGTCGCCAACGTGACCAACACCGTGGCCCTGTTGCCGGGCTATCTCGGCGCCACGCTCGGTCAGCGCAGCGATCTGGCCGGTCAGGGCCACCGGCTGCGGCGGTTGCTGCCGGCCGCCGCCCTGGGGGGGCTCGTCGGCGCCCTGCTGCTGCTGCGGACCAGTGCCACCCTGTTCGACGGCCTGGTGCCCTGGCTGATCCTGCTCGGCTCTGGCCTGCTGGCCATCCAGGCGCCGCTGCGCACCTGGTTGCTGCGTCGTGCCCAGGCCCAGGGGCGCTCGCCGTCCGAGGGCTGGGCCCTGCTGCCGGTGTTCCTGGCGGCGATCTATGGCGGCTATTTCGGCGCCGGGCTCAGTGTGATCGTGCTGGCGGCGCTGGCGCTGACGCTTGATGACAGCCTGCCGCGGCTCAACGGTCTTAAGCAGGCGCTGGCCTTCGGCACCAATCTCTCTGCGGCGGGCTGGTTCCTGGGCTCGGGCCAGGTGGCCTGGGGGACCGCGGCGGTGATGGCCGTGGCGGCCCTGCTGGGCGGTGCGCTGGGTGGCCGCCTGGCCGGCCGGGTGAATGCCGGACTGCTGCGCGCCCTGGTTGTGCTCTTCGGCGTCGCCATCGCCGTGGTCTTCTTCCTACGCTGATCGTGCAACGGCTCAGAGTCCCGTGCGCAGACCCTCGAGCTCGCCGCGGCCATGGAGCTCGGCGAGGGCGTCGTAGCCGCCGATCAGCACGCCGTCGAGGAACACCTGGGGCACGCTGGCTCCGACGCTGGGCTCCACCAGCTCGTGGGGGATGCCAAGGGTACGGAGCAGGCGCAGGGCCCGATAGGAATAGGGACAACCAGGCCGCACGGCCAGGGCCACGCGAGGCTGCTGACGGGCCGCTGCAGCGGCTGCTTCGGCATCCCGGGGCGCTGGCTCATCGAACAGGCCCACCAGCACGTCGGCACCGCGCAGGATCAGGCTGCCGGGCTCGAGGTGGCCGCCCCACACCTGGCAGTTGCCGTCGGAGAAGCTGAGATGCAGATGCACGCCCCCAGGGGCGAGCGTGCCCTGGAGGGTGATGATCTCCAGCTCGCCGCTGAGCACGGTCGGCGCGGCCTGGCCTGGGCACTGGAAGGCCGCCACCGACAGGTTTCCCACCACGCTCAGCACGAAGCCGTTGGCGTTCTGCTGCTGGGCCAGCTGTTCCAGGCTGCGGCGCACGTCGCTGCCGGCATCGAGGTGAAGCGGCAGGCAGCGCATGGTGGAAGATCCCTAAGGACGGTCAGGCTACGTGGGCCCTCACCATCGTTATCCGGATGCCGTTGCCGTTCCCCCGCCAGCAAAGCGTTGTCGCTGCGGTCGCCGCTCTGCTCACGGCTGGGGCCATCGGCGTGGCGCTCCCCGGGCCTGGCCGGGCTGAGCTGCCGCCCTGGGTCTATGGCCAGCAGCAGCGTGAGGCGCCGATGGTGGTCGAGATCGAGGTCGAGCAGGTCCGCGTCCTCGGGCTGCAGCAGCGCCTGCGGGCCCGCGTGCTTCGGGTGCGCCGTCAGTCCAGCGTTGACCCGCTGCGGCCGGGCCGGCGCATCGAGATCCAGTACAGCCGTCCGCCCGCCAGCGATCCGCCTATGCCGGGTCCCAGCCCGATCCCGAGGCTGAAGCGGGGTCAGCGCGTCACCGCCTGGCTCAGCCCCGTGGCGCCGGCGCCGCCAGGGGGGCTCTCCCTCTGGGCTCCCGCTGCGGGGGGCTTGTCCTTCGGCCCGTCCCTGGAGGGTGCCTTCGATCCGTGATCCTGCACGATGGGAGCTTCGGCGCGCGCCTAGGTGAGCCAAGCGGTCCCACCCTCCCCAATGCCCCACTTCCCCTCCCCCAGCCCGGGGCCCAGTCCGGGCTGTGATGGGGGAATCGCCTGCACCGATGTGCTGATTGTGGGAGGGGGCGTGTGCGGTACAGCCCTGCTGTTCGAGCTCGCCCGCTACACGGATCTGGCCCACGTCACCCTGGTGGAGCGCTATAGCCAGCTGGCGCAGGTGAATTCCAGGGCCACCAACAACAGTCAGACGATTCACTGCGGCGACATCGAGACCAACTACACCCTGGAGAAGGCCCTCAAGGTGCAGCGCACCGCCGCCATGATTGGCCACTACGCCACTCTGCTGCCGCCGGAAGAGGCGGATCGCTGTGTCTTCCGTACCCCGAAAATGGTGCTGGCCGTGGGTGAACGGGAGTGTGCCTTCCTTCGCCAGCGCTTCCTCAGTTTCTCCCCCCACTTCCCGGCCATGGAGCTGCTGGAGAAGGAGCAGATCGCCGCGTGGGAGCCGGCTGTGGCCCTCGTCGACGGCCAGCCTCGTCCCGAGGAGATCGTGGCGATCGGCATCCGCCATTCGCCCACCGCTGTGGACTACGAGGCGCTGGCGGAGTCGTTCGTGAGCCAGGCCCACCGGGCCGTTGCCGCTACGGATCGCAGCGTCGCCGTGCGGCTGAACACCACCGTGGAGCGGATCGTGCCCGAGGGCCCCGATCCCGGCGATCCTGCGAGCTTCCTGGTGGAGCTCCAGGGAGCCGACGGTCCGCGGCGCCTGCGCGCTCGTCATGTGGTTGTCAACGCCGGGGCCCACAGCCTGTTGATGGCCCAGCACATGGGCTTTGGGCTGCAGTATTCCTGTCTGCCGGTGGCCGGCAGCTTCTACTTCACCCCCGACCTGCTGCGCGGCAAGGTCTACACGGTGCAGAACGACAAGCTCCCCTTCGCCGCTATCCACGGCGACCCGGACGTGCGCGCCCCCGGCAAGACCCGCTTCGGGCCCACCGCCCTGCTGCTGCCGCTGCTGGAGCGCTACCGGCCGGCCTCCTTCTGGGAGTTCCTGCAGGTGCTGCGGCTCGACTGGGCCGTGCTGGCCGTGCTGTGGCAGCTGTTCGGCGTTGCCGACATCCGCAATTACATCCTGCGCAACCTGCTGTTCGAGGTGCCCTGGCTGCGGCGTCGCCTGTTCCTTGCCGATGCCCGCAAGATCGTGCCGTCGATGCAGCTCGACGACCTGCGCTTCGCCGAGGGCTACGGCGGGGTGCGGCCCCAGCTGATCGACAAGGCCCAGCGCCGGTTGATGCTCGGTGAGGTGAGCATTGCGGCGATTCCAGGACTGGTCTTCAACGTCACCCCTTCCCCCGGCGGCACCTGCTGCCTTGGCAATGCCGCCCGCGATCTGGAGGCGATCGCCGCCCGGCTCGGCTGTCGCTTCGATCACCAGCGGCTCGAGCGCGAACTGGTGGCGGGCGAGCCCGGGGCCGAGGCGTTCCCGCCCGGACCGGAAAACCGGCCCTCCGGGGCGGTCGTCTCGGTGGCTCAGGGACGGGGCAGCGAGGCTTCGGATTCCTAGCTTGAAGCGTCCCTGTGCCTGATCGGCCATGGCCCCTGCCCTCGACCCCCAGGTCTGGGCCACCGACGTGGTCACCGCGATCGTGCGCTGGGGCATTGAGGGGGCACCGGTCGCCAACCCCCTCAGCGGTAAGCACGCCTTCCGCTTCAAGTCGGCGCAGGAAGTCGCCGAGGACTACCGCCAGCGCGTGCGGGCGGTGGGCTTCGCCCGGGCCGTCGACGAGCTGATCGAGGATCAGGCCCGCTGGAACGCCGGCACCGGCTTCCTCACCGGCCTCGGTGGTTTTTCCCTGTTGCCCGTTCAGCTGCCGGCGGCGGCGACGGCCACCTGGGTGATCCAGACCAGGCTGGTGGGGGCCATCGCCCATCTCAACGGCTTCGATCTCGAGCACGAAGCTGTCCGCACCCAGATCCTGCTCACCCTGGTGGGAGAGGAGGCCGGGGAGGTGCTCAAGCAGGTGGGAGTCAAGGCCAGTCAGCAGTTCGCCCAGGCCCAGCTGCGCCGGCTACCCTCCGCCCTGCTCACGGCGATCAACCGGGCCGTGGGCTTCCAGCTGGTGACCAAGTTCGGCGAGCGCGGGGTGGTGAACCTGCACCGCGTCATTCCGGTGGTGGGCGGTCTGGTGGGCGGCGGCATCGACTATGTCATGACCCGTCGGCTCGGCGAGTTCGCCGCCCAGGAACTGGGCCGTCGTTCCCACGCCAGTGCCGGTGACGGCACCGCCGACGACGACGTGATCAACGTGGAGGTGATCGACGTGCGGATCGTGGACTGATCGCCCCTCCCCGGGGGGGCAGGATGGGGGCGTCGCCCCCGCCCCGCCCGCCTCCGGTCCCGTGTCCACCGGCTTCCACGACTGGGACCTTCAGCCACCGCGCTCGACGCCGATCGGGGACCATGAGGTGCCGCTCGACTCCAGCCATCTGCAGGGCCGTCGCATCGCCTTGGTGGTCACCGGTGGCATCGCCGCCCTGCGGGCGCCCGACCTGGTTCGCGCCCTGCGGCGTCGCGGCGCCGAGGTCACGGCTCTCTGCAGCGAGCAGGCCCTGCAGTTCGTTGGCTCCCAGGCCCTGGAGTGGGCCACCTGCCGGCCGCTGATCACCAGCCTCAGCTGGCGCGCTGAGCATCTCTCCGACGCCGAGCCGTTTGATGCCTGGCTGGTGGCGCCGGCCACCGCCAACACCATCGCCAAGCTGGCCGTCGGCATCGCCGACACTCCGGTGAGCGCGGCCCTGGCCTCGGCCCTGGGCCGGCTGGAGCGCGGCCAGACCCGGCTGCTGCTGGCCCCCACCCTGCACGGCTCGCTGCACACCTCGGTCTTCGAGAGCCATGCCCGCAGGCTGGCGCAGCTGGGGGTGGATCTGATCGCTCCGCGGGATGCCTATGGCAAGCACAACCTGCCCGACATCCCCGTTCTGGTGGCCTGTGTCTGCCGTGCGCTGGCCGTCTCGCCGCTGCGCGGCCGACGCCTCCTCGTCACGGGTGGGCCCACCCCCGTGCCGATCGACGCCGTGCGCCGCCTGGTGAATCGCTTCAGCGGCCGGCTGGCCACGGCGATCGCTGAGGAGCTGCTGCTGCGCGGTGCCGAGCCGCAGCTGCTGCTGGGGGAGGGCTCGGCCCCACCGCCCAGCTGGCTGCCCCATCGCAGCGTGCCCAGCTATGACGCCTATCGCGAGGCGGTGCTGGCGGCGGTGTCCGCCCCGGAGAAGCTCGCTGCGGCCATTTTCTCCGCCGCTGTGGCCGATTACCGCCCGTGCCGCCCGCTGGAGGGCAAGATTGCCAGCGGCCAGCCCTCGCTCTGCCTGGAGCTGGAGCCCACCGAGAAGGTAATCGGGCGTGTGCAAGCTGTCGCGCCGCAGCTGCCGATGGTCACCTTCAAGGTGTTGCAGGGGGTGAGCGAGGAGGAGCTGCTCAGTGAGGCTCGCCGCCGGCTGGCCCAGGCGGTGCTGGTGGTGGCCAACCGCGCCGAGGAGGTGCGGGACGGCGAGCAGATCGCCTGGCTGGTGAGTGCTGCCGGTGCCGTGCGTGTGGAGGGCAAACGGGCCATTGCCGTTGCCCTCGTCGACCAGCTGGAGCGCCTCCTGCCCTAGGGCCGCCGCCGCCGCAGTCGACAGGTTGCATCTTCCCGCCCTCAGAGCAGGCCGGCCGGCAGCGCCTGGAACAGCAGCAGCAGAGCGAGCAGCAGCAGCAGAATCGAGACTAGGGCCCGCCGGCGCTGACTCTGGCTCCAGTGTCCGTCCAGCCAGCCCGCATAGGCCCGTGCCGTGAAAGGGACCAGCCACCAGCCTGTCACGGCCACGGTGATTGCGTTGCCGATCAGCATCAGGGCCGGTCGCTGCAGTGGCCAGTCGCGCGTCAGCCGCCCGACCAGCATCACGGTGGGATAGATCAGAAGCAGCACGATCAGGTTCATCTTCCAGATGGGCGTGCGCTCCGCTGCGGCCCTGCCGAGCCAGCGGGCGTAGCCCTGCCAGTTGCTGCGTCCGCGGAAGCTGAAGCCGCCGTGCATCTCCGCCTGGAGGATGTGGCGCCGTTCCTCGCTGTCCATCCAGGCCAGCCACGACTCCAGATCGTCCCAGACGATGCGGGTGGTCCAGAGATCCTCCGCTTCGCCTGGGGTGCTCGCATCAGCGGTCTCGCTGGCAGGGTTCTGGAGTGGGGCCCGCTGCACCAGGGTGGGGCCCTGGCCGTCGCGGTAGCCGGGCCAGCGCCGTTCCGCCTGCATCAGGCGTTCCATGGCGGTCAGGTAGGCGGCGGTGGCGCCGCGATGCACCCGGTGCTCCACCGTGTAGGTGAAGCACCGGTCGTCCTCGAGCCGAGGGTGCCGCAGCCGGTCTGCAGGGTCGGCCATGGCGGTGGGCTCAGTCGGCGCCGCCGCGGAACAGGTGGTTGTGGCTGGCGGAATAAAGCTTGGAGCGGGCCTCGCCCGGGGGCTGCAGGGCCGGACTTACCACATAGAGGGTGGTGCGGATCAGCTGCTTCTCGCGGCTCACGGCCGCCATTGCGCTGAGCGGCACCACCGTGAGCCACTGTTCGGGCCAGCTGACGCGATAGCCGATCGCTACCGGCGTCTCGGCCGGATAGTGCCGCAGCAGCTCCGCCTGGACCTCCTCGACATGGCGGGCGCTGAGGTAGAGGCAGAGGGAAGCTTGCAGGGCCGCCAGGTGGGACAGGGATTCCTTTTCCGGCACGCCCGTGCGGCCGCCGGCACGGCTGAGCACGATGGTCTGGACTAGGCCGGGGATCGTGAGTTCACTGCCGAGGGCGGCGGCAGTGGCCTGGTAGGCACTGAGGCCGGGCACCACCTCCACAGCCAGACCGGCATCGGCCAGCCGGCAGACCTGCTCCTGCAGGGCGCCGTAGAGGCAGGGGTCACCGTCGTGCAGGCGTACGACCTGTTGGCCGGCGGCGGCACGCTCCAGCACCACCGCCATCACCTCCTCGAGGGTGAGCGTGCTGGTGCGGATGCGTTCGCAGCCCTCGGGGGCCAGGGCGGCGATCTGGGGATTCACCAGCGAGTCAGTCCAGACCAGCACCTCGGCCTGCTCGATCGCCCGGGCGGCCCTCAGGGTGAGCAGGTCGGGGGCTCCCGGGCCTGCTCCAACGATCATCACCTTGGCGCTGGTCATGGGGTCACTCCACTGGGATCTGGCAGGGGGCGGCGGCGGTCGAGCAGCCACCAGAGACCGGCGCCGCCCAGGCCGATCAGTAGCAGGCTCATCAGCTGGGCCATGCGCAGCCCACCTTCACAGAAGGGGGGGAGGCCCACCAGGCAGAGCGGATCGAGGCGCAGCCCTTCAATCCAGACCCGGCCGGTGCTGTAGGCCATCAGATAGACGCAGCTGAGGGCGCCTGGCGGTAGCTGGATGCGGCCCCGATTCGCCTGGCGGAACAGCAGAAGCAGCAGGGCGCAGACCCCGAGGTTCCAGAGCGACTCATACAGGAAGGTGGGATGGAAGGTGGTTTGATTTAGAAAGAGTGCCGGGCGGTTCTCCCAGGGGATGGTGAGCTTCCAGGGCAGATCGGTGGGCAGACCGAAGGCCTCGGAGTTGAAGAAGTTGCCCCAACGGCCGATCCCCTGGCCCAGGGCCACGGCGGGGACGAGCACATCCAGCAGCGGCCAGAAGGCCTGGCGTCGCCAGCGACAGAACAGCACCAGGGCGAGGCTGCCACCGATCAGGGCGCCGTGGATGGCGATGCCGCCGCGCCAGATGGCGAGGGCATCGCTCCAGTGGCCGCTGTACTGGCGCCACTCGAGCAGCACGTAGTAGAGGCGCGCGCCCAGCACCGCACCGATCACCAGGATCGGCAGCAGATCGGCGATCAGGGCGGGGTCGATGTTGCGACGCCGTCCCAGCCGCATCGCCAAGGCCAGGCCCACCAGGACCGCCGTGGCGATTAGCAGTCCGTACCAGCGCAGGGAAACGGGGCCCAGCTGGAAGACCAGGGGCCCCGGAGAGCTGAACACGGACAGAAGCGGCATGGAGGCCGGAGTGCCGTTGGGGCTCAGATGCCCTCAGCAGCCTGCACCTTCTCAACCTGCCGCTTCTTGAGCACCAGCATGATCTGGGCCAGGGCAACGGCGGCGAAGAAGGCGAGCAGACCGTAGATGCGGACCGGGTTCTGCAGGACAACCTCGGCGTCGAGCTGACCGAAACCACCGACGTTGGGATCGTTGGTGAGCGGAGCGCCGGCCGCCACCTGATCGCCCACGGCCACCTGCATGGTGGGTCCTGCGGGGACGGTGTCGGTCACGCTGCCGTCAGCGGTCTTGATCTCGACAAGGCTGGCGCCGTTGTCGCCAGGGGTGATGGAGCTGATCGTGCCGGCAGCTGAGGCGGTGTAAACGCTGTTGTTGCTCTTCTCACCAGTGGGATACACCTGGCCGCGGCCGCGGTTGCCACCCACATGCAGCTGGTATTTGCCGAAGTGGATCGCGCTGTCAGCGGCGGGATCGGGCGAAAGGATCGGGAAGACGATCTTCTGGTGCTGATCACCGGGCAGGGGGCCCACCAGCAGGATGTTTGGGTTGTCCTCGTTCCAGGTGGTGACGTAGACGCCGGCGGTCTCCTCCTTGAGCTCATCGCTGAGGCGATCGGCCGGGGCGAGTTTGAAGCCGTCAGGCAGCATCACCACGGCGCCCACGTTGAGGCCGGTGGGGCTACCGTCGCCGGCCAGCTGCTGCACGCCCGTGTCGTAGGGGATCTCCACCTCGACTTTGAACACCTCGTCGGGGAAGACCGCCTGGGGCAACTCGACGTGGGTGGGCTTCTTGGCCAGATGGCAGTTGGCGCAGGCCAGCTTGCCGGTGGCTTCGCGGGGGTAGTCGTAGTTCTGCTGGGCCCAGAAGGGATAGGCCCAGCTGGGGGTGGCTCCTGAGAGCAGCACGCAGAGCGAGAGCAGGCTGCCGAAGGCGAGGGAGAGGGTACGGCGCATGGTAAGGGCGGGCGGCGAAGGCGGGAACTGGCGGATCAGACGGCAGGACTCAGGCCCACCAGGGCTTGTCGCCGGTGCGGAAGTCGGTTTCGGTCCACTGGCTGAGGAAGACGTTGTCGTTCTCGACCGACACGTGAGCCAGGGCCAGTGAGAGGGGAGCCGGACCGCGCACCACCTTGCCCGTGGCGTCGTACTGGGACCCGTGGCAGGGGCACATGAACTTGTTGGACGCCGCGTTCCAGGGAACCACGCAACCCAGGTGGGTGCAAATGGCGTTGATGCCGTAGTTGCCGATGGCTTCGGAGCCCTCGACGATCAGATAGGTGGGATCGCCTTTGAGGCCCTGCACCAGGTTGCGGTCGCCCTCCTTGTGGCTGGCGAGCCAGCCGCTGGCGGTGACGGTGTTGCCCAGCTCGTCCTTCGCGGTGGTGCCGCCGCCGCCGCCGGCGGCCCTGGGGGGGATGAAGTAGTTGACCACCGGGTACAGAGCCCCTAGCGCCACGCCGGTGACGGAGCCGAAGGTCAGCAGGTTCATGAACTGCCGACGACCCATTCCGGGGACATCACCGCTCGAGGAGCTCGCTGGGATCTGGGTCATTCGCGGCGTTCCGGTGGTTCCGGATCAACGTGGCGCCCATTATGAACCTTGCAGTTCCCGTGCCGTGCCGGGAGGCCCCGGACGGCCGCCCTGGCTGCAACATGCTGTTGTGGAACGCCCCCTCGGCACCGCCTCAGCCTCGACCCCCGCCAGGAGCCCGCCCCGATCGTGTCTGCGCTTTCCCCCATCCCCCTGAGCAGCGAGGAGGTGCTGGGTCTGCTGCGCTCCCGCTGGCAGGCCTCCTATGGCCTCCAGCTGGTGCAGCGCCGCGGCCGGCTTTACTTCCAGGTGATGTGGGCCTATCTGGAGCAGCAGTCGTTTCCACTGACCCCGGAGGCCTATGGCGAGGCCTTGGACGAGCTTGTGGCCACGCTCAACGGGTTGGGGGTGGCTGAGCAGGTGCGCGACTGGCTGCGCACCACCCGCGACCGGCCTCGGCTCGGCAAGGCCCTCTCCCTTCCCCTGGAACTCCCGCCCGGCCGAGCCAGCGAGTTTCTGCTCTAGGCCGCTCGGGGCCGCAGGCCCCCGGTCAGGGCCACCAGCCCCACCCCGATCAGGTAGAGCGCTGTGATCGCGCCGCTGAGCAGCAGCATCGTGATCGGGTCGGTGGAGGGGGTGAGCACGGCCCCGGCCAGGGCGCTCACCAGCACCACCCAGCGCCAGGCCCTCAGCATCGTGGGAGCATCGAGCAGACCCAGGGCCCCGAGCAGCAGCTGCAGCACCGGCAGCTGGAAGGCCAGGGCGGTGGCCACCATCAGCAGCAGCACGAAATCGAGATAGCGCTCGATCGACCAGATCGGCTCCACCACATCGGCCCCGTAGCTGACCAGAAAGCTCAGGGCGGCCGGCACCAGCGCCCACCAGGCGAAGGCCAGTCCGGCGGCGAACAGCACGGTGGAGCCGGCCACGGCCGGGGCGACCAGCCGGCGCTCGCGGCGGTTGAGCCCTGGCAGCACGAAGGCCATCCCTTCGAACAGCACATAGGGCAGGGCCAGTACGAGCCCGGCATAGCCCGCCACCTTCAGGGAGACGAACAGGAATTCCCCCGGGGCCAGCTGCAGGAAGCGGATGCCTATGGCGGGCATCTCCAGCAGTCGCACCAGCGGTCGCACGAAGGCCAGGCAGACGCCGGCACCGACCAGCACCGCCAGCAGACTGCGCAGGACCCGGCGGCGCAGTTCCTCCAGGTGGTCGACCAGGGTCATCTCCACTTCACCCGGGAACTCGTCCTTGAGCGGCTGGGGATTCCAGCGGACCGTCTCGGCGTTGCCGACCGTCGCGCCGTCGGAAAGCGTTGCGCCGTTGCCGGATGCCCCAGCCTGGGTCGAGTCCTCAGCCACGAGTGATGCCGCCGGCGGGGTGGAGCCTGCCGCTGGGGCCAAGGGACTGGGAATGGGGTCGCTCTCGCTCATGGCCTGCCCTGCCTCAGGAGGTTAGGGGGCCTGGGGGGGTGGCGTCTGTGCCAGCAGCGCCCGGGCTCGCTCGGGTTCGCCCCAGAGCACGGTGCCGCCGCGGTGCCGCACGGTGCCCGGTAACGCCCCGGGAATCCGCTGCAGTGCCTCGGTGGCGACCATCACCACGGGCACGCGCCGGTTGCCGCGGCCGCGGCTGAAGTGGGCCGCCAGATCCGCCGCCGCCGCCAGGTCTGCCTCGGCCGGGGGCCGGACCGAGCCCTTCAGCACCACATGGCTGCCGGGGATCTCCTGGGCATGGAACCAGAGATCGCCGCGGCGGGCCTGGCGCAGACTGATCCACTCGTTCTGGCGGTGGTTGCGGCCCACCTGCAGCAGCAGGCCACTGGCGCTGAGCAGTTCCAGCGGCTGGGGCGGGGTCCCGCCACCGGCGCCACCGGCGCCACTGGGGCCGCCACTGGGGCTGCCGCTGGCGCGTCGCCGGGGCCGGCGATGGCCTGGCCGCTCCTGGGTCGCGCCGCCGATCAGCTCTTCGAGTTCCTCCTCGAGGGCCTCCAGGCTGAGCGACTCCTCCGCCTGCTCCAGAAAGGTGAGGCTGGTCTCGAGGCTGTCGAGACGCTGCCGGTGCAGCTCCAGCCGCGGCGTGATCGCCGCCACGGAGCGGCGCAGCTTGCGGGCCTTGCGGTAGAGCGCCTGGGCCTCGTCGATCTGGTCGCGGCTGGGGGCCCGCAGGCAGAGCAGGGCGTCAGCCCGCTGCTGCAGTCCGTCACTGCTGGGCACCGCCTCGAGCAGCTCCTGTTGCTGGCTGGCCTGGCGCCTCTCCCGCTCCGCTGCGCTCAGCAGCCGCTGCAGCAGGGCCCGACGGCGTTGATCCCGGCTGCGCTCGGCTAGCCGAGCGCCGTAGTACGAGGCCAGCCCGCGGTTGATCAGCAGCCTGCCGGCCGGAGCGTCGCGCCCATCCCGGCGTTCGGGCGTCCAGCAGCGATAGGCGCTGCCTCCGCCCCATTGCAGCGCGAAGCGCTCCTCCTCCAGGGCGCTGAGCCAAGCCTGCCAGTGGCTCCAGAGGCCGTGCCACTGCGCCTCGCTCAGCTCCGTGACCAGCTGGTCCGGCAGGGCGGCACCGCTCGGCTCGAGGTCGGCGCAGAGTTGCTGCACCAGGGCCGGGCCGATGCCCTGATACACCTCCATCAGCGCCCGTCGCAGCGGGACCGGCAGCAGCGTCAGCCGCCGCCGCCAGCTCTCCTGGCTCTCCAGCCGCCGCGGTGGTTCCCCCGTTAGGGCGGGCGGCGGCTGGTAGAGGTCGCCGGTGCCGATCGGTCGCAGCCGCGACTGCCCGCTGCGCACCTGGCGGGCCAGGGCGATCACGCGTCGCTCCCCATCGAGCAGGAAGAGGTTGCTGTGGCGGCCCATCAGCTCCAGCAGCAGGGTGCGCTGCACCGGTTCCGCTGGCCGGGAGGCGAAGCCGAGCTCCACCACCCGCTCCCAGCCCCGTTGCCCCAGGCTGACGAGGGCCAGACCGCGCAGGCCATGCTGCAGCTGCTGGGCCAGGGTGCTGCCGTCCCCCTGGCGGCGGGGTGCGGCGATCGCCACCAGCCTGGGCGCCTCCGCCAGCCAGCTGAGCTCCAGCCACTGGAGACCGTCGAGGCGGCGCAGTCCCAGCTGCACGCTATGGGCATCGCTCTGCTGGGCCTTCTCGAAGCGGCTCGGCAGCAGCGGCGCGCGCAACTCGGCCAGCACGGCCCGCAGGCTCGTGAGGTCCATGGCCTGAAGGGGCGCTGGAGGCTGGCGGTTCGGAACCATGGCGTCGGCGCTGCGGCCCGCCCCTACTCTGCTGCCCAGTACAGACGACCGTCCCGCCGCTCCGATGTCCGCTTCCTCCACTCCCGGCCGGCTCACCGTGATCACCGGTCCCAGCGGCGTGGGCAAGGGGACCCTGGTGGCGCGGCTGCTGCAGCGCCATCCCCGGATCTGGCTCTCCGTCTCGGCTACGACCCGGGCGCCCCGCAGCGGCGAGCAGGAGGGACGCTCCTATTTCTTCCTCAGCCGGGACGTCTTCGAAGCCCAGGTGGCGGCAGGGGGCCTGTTGGAGTGGGCCGAATTCGCCGGCAATTTCTACGGCACGCCGCGATCGCCAGTGGAGCAACACCTGGCCCAGGGCCAGCCAGTGCTGCTGGAGATCGAACTGGAGGGGGCCCGACAGGTGCGGCGCAGCTTTCCGGCCGCCTATCAGGTCTTCATCGAGCCCCCCAGCTTCGAGGAACTGCAGCGACGCATCCGCGGCCGCGGGACGGACAGCGAGGAGGCCATCGTGCGGCGGCTGGAGCGGGCCAGGGTGGAGTTGCAGGCCGCGCCGGAGTTCGATGCCCGGCTGGTCAACGGCGACCTCGACGAGGCCCTGGGCAGGCTGGAACTGCTGATGGGCTTTGCCTGAGCTGATGGGTCTCGACTGAGGCCCCCACGAGGCCCCCGAGGCGGCCGCCGGAAGGTCATGAAAAAGCGGCCCGCCGGGGGCCGCCTCTGCTCTGAAACCCTTTGCTTCTAGGGAATCGCGGCTCAGAGCGGGTGGAAGAGGAGGTCGGGGTAGAAGCGATTGAATTCGATCATGATCCCGGCGGTGATTGTGAACCAGATGGCGGCGAACACCGGGGCGGTGGTGAGGAACTTCTTCATGGGAAGGGGTGGTCGGTGCGGAAGACGGGGCGAAGAGGCGTGGGCCGGACTCAGCGGGGCGAGACGGTGACCTTGCTGTCCACTTCGGTGAGCTTGCCGGAGGTGAGCTCCTTGAAGGCGGCGAGCGGCCAGGTGGCGGAGGCGATCGTGGCCTTCAGGGCCACCGGGATATCGATCTGGATCTCGTGCATGGTGGCGTCCTTGCGGCCGGCGACGGCCTGCAGGTAGCCCCGACCGGCCCAGCCGATGCAGCCGGCGATGTAAAGGAAGGCGATGCCGGGGATGATGAAGTCGCCGGCGTGGCTCCAACGGCCGTCCACGATCAGGTGGGGCAGACCATCGGTGCCGCACAGGGCTTGGCTGTACATGTCGAAGCGGCGCTTGGCCTGATCGGTGCTGGCACCGGCGGCTCGCTGCTGGAAGCGGGCGTTTTCGGCGCAGGGGGTCAGGCCGCCGATGTCGGCGTGGGCCACGGGGGCGAAGCCGAACAGCAGGAAAGCGGACAGGAGAACGGCGAAGAGACGGCGCATGGAGAGGGGCCGGAAATTAGGTTCTGCCGGGGGGCAGGATGTCACCAGCGGACAGTAGGGGAGCGATCCTGGCCCATGCCCACCGTCCTTGGCCTCGAAACAAGTTGTGACGAGTCCGCTGCGGCCATCGTGCGCGACGGGCGCGTGCTCGCCAGCGCCATCGCCTCCCAGGTGGAGGAGCACGCCCGCTGGGGCGGCGTGGTGCCCGAGATTGCCTCCCGCCGCCATGTCGAGGCCCTGCCGCAGCTGCTGGCCCGGGTGCTTGCCGACAGTGGGCTGAGCGTCGCCGATTGCGATGCCGTGGCGGCCACGGTGGCGCCCGGTCTGGTGGGGGCCCTGCTGGTGGGTTCCGTCACCGGCCGCACCCTGGCCCGGCTCCACGGCAAGCCCTTCCTGGGGGTGCATCACCTGGAGGGGCATCTGTGCTCGGTGGAGCTGGGGGAGCCCCTGCCGCCGGGCCCCTATCTGGTGCTGCTGGTGAGTGGGGGGCATACCGAGCTGGTGCGGGTCGATGGCCCCGGGCTCTACCGGCGCCTCGGTCGCAGCCACGACGACGCCGCCGGCGAGTGTTTCGACAAGGTGGCCCGGCTGTTGGGCCTGGCCTACCCCGGCGGGCCGGCGATCCAGGCGGCGGCCGCGGCCGGGGATCCGCGCCGCTTCCCCCTGCCGAAGGGGCGGGTGTCCCGGCCCGGGGGGGGCTATCACCCCCATGACTTCAGCTTCAGTGGCCTCAAGACCGCCGTGCTGCGTCGGGTGCAGGCCCTGCAGGAGGCCGGAGAGCCGCTGCCCCTGGCGGATCTGGCGGCCAGCTTTGAGCAGGTGGTGGCGGAGGTGCTGGTGGAGCGCAGCTGCCGCTGTGCCGCTGACGAGGGACTCGACACCCTGGTACTGGTTGGTGGGGTGGCGGCCAACCGCCGGCTCCGCGCCCTGCTGGAGCAGCAGGCAACGGCCCGGAACCTGAGCTGGCGCGTAGCCCCGCTGGCCTGGTGCACCGACAATGCCGCCATGATCGCCCTGGCCGGCGAGCGCCGTTTTGCCGCCGGCCGTGTCAGTGCCATCGGCCTTGGCGTGGCGCCGCGCTTGCCGCTGGAGCAGGCGGATCGGCTTTACGAAACACAGGCGTGCTTTTGATGCCGGTAAGCTGCTATTCATCCGCCTGCCCGTCCCATGGCCCCGGCGAACCCATACCCGACCAAGTCTTTCGAGCGGGCCGTCCAGGAACACTCCGGTGCTGACGCTGGAATCGCGCTCCCCGAACCCGTCTCCCAGCAGGAACTCAACGCCTGGCGCCGTGGCTTCACGCCCCAGGCCGAGATCTGGAATGGCCGCCTGGCGATGGTGGGGCTCTCTGTGGGACTGAGTGTGCTGCTAATCGCCCGCATGGCCCATCCGGGCTGAGCCGAGCGCCGGCCCTCAGACCCGGCCGCGCAGTACCTGGGCCAGTTCGCTCGGCTTGAGGCTGTGGCCCATCGCGTCCTCGCCGTTGATCCGGCCATCCTCCACCAGCTTGGCCAAGGACTGATTGCTGGTCATCATGCCGTCAAAGCCGCTACGGGCCATGATTTCCTCGATCTCATCGAGGTTGCCCTGTTGGATGTAATCCCGGCAGGCATCGGTGTTGATGAAGAGGTCGGTGAAGGCGCAGCGTTTGCCATCCCTGGTCTTGACCAGGCCCTGGGAGATGACGGCCAGCAGGGATTCCGCCACGGCGGTGCGGATCTGCGACTGCTCTTCTGGTTTGTACATGCCCAGCACCCGCTCCACGGTGCGCACGGCCGAGTTGGTGTGCAGGGTGCCGAAAACCAGGTGCCCGGTCTGGGAGGCCTCGATCGCGGTCGTGAGGGTTTCCTGGTCTCGGATTTCGCCGATCAGAATCACATCGGGGTCTTCGCGCATGGCAGCGCGCAGGGCGTTCTTGAACACCTTGGTGTGCTGACGCACCTCCCGCTGGCGGATCAGGGATTCGCGGCTTTCGTGCACGAATTCAATCGGGTCCTCGATGGTGAGGATGTGGCGTTTCATTGTGCGGTTGATGTAGTCGATCACCGCCGCGAGGGTGGTGCTCTTGCCGGAGCCGGTGGGCCCGGTGACCAGGATCAAGCCCTTGGGGCGGTGGGCCAGATCTTCGAGCACCCGGGGCAGCCGCAGCTCTTCGATCGAGGCGATTTCCTGCGGGATCAGGCGCAGCACCATGGCGGGGCCACGCAGGGTCTCCATCAGGTTGATGCGCACCCGCACGAAGCTGAACGCGAAGGCCCCGTCATATTCCTTGTCGCGCAAAAAGATGTCGATCTCCGCGGGTCCCAGCATCTCCCGCAGCCAGTCCCGGAAGGTGACGCCATCGGTGACGGGCCAGCCGGTCCGCACCATGTCACCGCAATCGCGGTAGCGGGGCTCCTCGCCGACCCCGAGGTGGATGTCGGAGTAGGTCTTTTCATGGGCGATGCGCACGATGCCCTCGAGGCTGGAGGGGATGGAACCGTCCTGCCCCGTGGCGGGTTCACTGCCCTGCAGGCCGGTGCGCCGGAACAGATCCGACGCCGGCGGCGGTGGCCCGGGGGGAAAAGGAGGAAAGGGCGAGGTCGTGGGCAGGCCGAAAGGCAATTCCGCCATGAGATCCACAGAGTTTCGTTGAGCTGATGCTGGCACTGAAATCGCCGTTTAGCGGATTCCCTCTGGCTCCCCGAGGCGGGCTGCCTAGGATCATCGGCTCTGCGGCCAGGCCTTGAATCCCTTCCCCGGTGTTCCGCCCACGGTGCCGTCGTCGCCCAGTACCCCCCGGCTGGAGGCCGTGGCCGCGCTGCCGCTGATCACGATCGTGCTGGGCACCCGTCCCGAGGCGATCAAGCTGGCGCCGGTGATCAAGGCCTTCCGCGAGGCAGACGACTTCCGCACCCGCGTCGTGCTCACGGGTCAGCACCGCGAGATGGTGAGCCAGGTGATGGATCTGTTCGGCTTGGTGGCCGACCACGACCTGGCGCTGATGGCCCCCAATCAAACCCTCACCCACGTTACCTGCGCCGCCCTGGAGGGTCTCAAGCAGGAGTTCGCCACCCACCCGCCCGATCTGGTGCTGGTGCAGGGCGATACCACCACCGCCTTCGCCAGTGCCCTGGCCGCCTTCTACGAGCAGATCCCGGTGGGCCATGTCGAGGCGGGCCTGCGCACCGACAACCTCTTTGACCCCTTTCCGGAGGAGGCCAACCGCCGCCTGATCTCCCAGCTAGCCCAGCTGCACTTCGCCCCCACCGAGCAGTCGGCGGCCAACCTGCGCGCCTCGGGCGTCATCGGCGAGACGATCACCACCGGCAACACGGTGATCGACGCCTTGCTGCTGATGGCCGAGTCGGCCCCAGAGCTGCACCTGGACGGCCTCGACTGGGAGCATCAGCGGGTGCTGCTGGCCACCGTGCACCGCCGCGAAAATTGGGGCGAGCGCCTCCAGGACATCGGCCACGGCTTCCTGGCGGTGTTGGAGCGTTTCCCCGACACGGCGCTGCTGCTACCGCTGCACCGCAACCCCCGGGTGCGCGAGCCGCTGCAGGCCCTGCTTGGGGACCACCCGCGCGCCTTCCTCACCGAACCGCTGGATTACGATCGTTTGGTGGCGGCGATGCGGGGCTGCACCCTGCTGCTGACCGACTCCGGCGGCCTGCAGGAGGAGGCGCCGGCTCTCGGCAAGCCGGTGCTGGTGCTGCGGCGCACCACCGAGCGCCCTGAGGCCGTGCAGGCCGGCACCGCCAAGCTGATCGGTACCGACAGCGAGGCAATCCTGGAGGAGGCCAGTCAGCTGCTGGAGCACGAGGCGGCCTATGAGGCCATGTCCAGGGCGCACAACCCCTTCGGCGACGGCTATGCCAGCGGCCGCATCGTGGCGGCGGCCCGGCGCTTCCTGGCCCCGAAGCACTGAGGCCTGGCCCGGTTCAGCGGCCCTTCTTCTTCTTGGCCCAGGGGGGTAGGTCGATGAAGACACGGGTGCCCGGTTCCAGTCCCTGCAGGATCTGGGTGTCCTTGCCGCTGCTGGCCCCTAGCTCCACCGGCTGGAAGCTGGGCTGTTTGTCCTTGTCCACCAGCAGCACCCCAGGACGGCCCTCCTCCGTGACGATCGCGACGGTGGGCACCAGGGTGCGGGCCTGCAGGCGGCCGGTCTGGAAGTCCACGTCGGCGGTCATGCCGATGCGCAGCTCCGGCACCGGCTCGGTGAAGGCCAGCTTGACCTCGAAGGAGGTGACGTTGTTGGTCTTGACTGCCCTGGGGGCGATCTGGCGCACGCGGGCGGCGAAGCGGCGATCGGGGAAGGCGTCCACGCGCACGCTGGCGGGCATGCCGACCTGCAGGCGGCCGACATCACTTTCTGGCACCTTGGCCAGGGCTTCGAGCCCCCGGGCCACTTCCACGATCGAGGAGCTGGTGGCCCCCAGGCTGCTGGAGGCGGTGGTGGTGGGGGTCACGAAGGCTCCCGGCTCGGCATAGCGCTGGCTGATGACGCCGGCGAAGGGGGCGCGCACGATCAGCTCCTCCTGCTCCACCTGGCGCTGGGCCAGCCGCTCCCGCGCCGCCAGGGCGGTCATGCGCTTCACCTGGTAGTCGGCGCGGAAGCGGTTGAGATCGTTGAGGCTGATCGCTCCCTGGCGGAAGAGGGGCTCGTTGCGCTGCAGCTCGCTGCGGCTGCGCTCCAGTTCGGCCTCGGCCGAGCGGGCGTTCGCCTGCAGTTCCAGCAGCCGTTCGCGCAGATCGCTGCTGTCCATGCGGGCCAGGGCCTGACCCTCGCTCACCAGCTGGCCCTCATCGACGTAGAGCTCCTCCAGCACCCCCTGGCGCTTGGGGCTGACATTGACGCGCACCACCGCATCGAGCTCCCCGCTGGCGGCCACCACTCCCGGCAGCACGCCGGGCTGGGCCATCACGGTGAAGGGGGTCACGTCGCGGCTGCTGCCGGCTCGCTGACGCTGCCAGATCCCCACGCCGCCGAGCAGCAGAGCGCCGAGGGCCAGGCTGGCCCAGAGCGTCCGCCGCCCCGCCGCGCCCTGGCGCCGGGGAGCCTGGGGGGCAGGCGACCCCGGCTCCGGAGCCGGGACCGGGGCCAGGGATGGGGTCGGGGTCGCGCCCGCTCTGGCGGGCGGCTCGACCGGTCGGAGGGGGGTTGGGGCGCTGATCGGTCTTTACATCTCTGTAACCAAGTCTCGCCGGTCGCGGTCGTCGCTGGGGCGTTCCGGGTGACCCCTAGATTCCGGCGATGCTCAAAGCCGGAATCGTCGGACTGCCCAATGTCGGCAAGTCGACCCTCTTCAACGCCCTCGTCGCCAACGCCCAGGCCGAGGCTGCGAACTACCCCTTCTGCACGATCGAGCCCAACTCGGGCATCGTGTCGGTCCCGGACGAGCGTCTCGCCAGGCTCTCCGCCATCTCGGGCTCGAAGGAGCTGATCCCTACCCGGGTGGAGTTCGTCGACATCGCCGGTCTGGTCAAGGGCGCCAGCCAGGGGGAGGGCCTCGGCAACAAGTTCCTGGCCAACATCCGCGAAGTCGACGCCATCGTCCACGTCGTGCGCTGTTTTGACGACGACGACGTGATCCACGTCTCCGGGTCGGTGGACCCGGTGCGCGACGCTGAGGTGATCAATCTCGAACTGGGGCTGGCCGATCTCGCCCAGATCGAGAAGCGCCGGGAGCGGCTCAGGAAGCAGGCCCGTACCAGCAAGGAGGCCCAGGCCGAGGACGCGGCCCTGGAGAGGGTGCAGCAGGTGCTGGAGCAGGGCGGTGCCGCCCGCTCCGTCGTTCTCTCCCCGGAGGAAACGGCGATGATCAGGCCCCTGGGGTTGCTGACCGCCAAGCCGATCATCTATGCCACCAATGTCAGTGAGGACGACCTCGCCGGCGGCAATGCCTGGGTGGAGCAGGTGGGTGAGCTGGCGGCCCAGGAGGGTGCCGGCACCGTGCGCATCTCGGCCCAGGTGGAGGCCGAACTGATCGAACTGCCCGAGGAGGATCGCGCCGAGTTCCTCGCCGGTCTGGGTGTCAGCGAGGGTGGGCTGCAGAGCCTGATCCGAGCCACCTACACGCTGCTGGGTCTACGCACCTATTTCACCACCGGTGAAAAGGAGACCAGGGCCTGGACGATCCAGGCCGGCATGACGGCCCCCCAGGCGGCCGGTGTCATCCACACCGACTTCGAGCGGGGCTTCATCCGCGCCCAGACGGTGAGCTACAACCAGTTGCTGGAGGCCGGTTCCCTCATCGAGGCCCGCAATCGCGGCTGGCTGCGCAGCGAGGGTAAGGAATACGTGGTGGCCGAAGGGGACGTGATGGAGTTTCTCTTCAATGTCTGATCGCGGGGCTGCCAAGGGCTTGAAGGCAAGTGTTCTGGCGTCCCCCGCTTGAGCTCTTCCCTATCGGCGCCGCTCCCGGCTTGGGGGCGTAACGATGGCGAGAACAGTGCCCTGTTCGGTCTTGGGGCCGTGTTGCTGCTGGATTCCCTCACCCGCCTGCCCAACCGGCGCTACTTCATCGACCTATCGCGTCTTCAGGTCGCTGGCGGCCGGGGAGTTGTTGCTGCAGCTCCCGTTCCGCTCCGGCGTGAACGCCATCCGGGAGAATGAGACCACCAGCATCGGCGCCCGATGAGTCACCCCTGCGAGGCCAACCCCGAGGCCAACCCTGAAGTCAACGCCGACTCCCCCCCGACGGAGTCGGCAGCCTCCCATGACTTCGAGGTCCAGAAGCGGATCCATCAGACGATCCGCAACGATCCCGACTACGACGACTGGGAGTACGGCACCGAACCCCTGCCCCATGAGGCCTGGGTGGAGCCGAAGGCGGTGCAGGGTTCCGATCCCACCCACGGGGCGGCCTAGTCGTCTCCAGCCCTTTCCGCTTCCCCGTCCGCTGCCCGGAGCGGCGGGCTCCCAGCGCGGCCAGGAGCCTCAGCGCGGCGATTGAAGCGAAGGAGAATCGTGCGGCCGTCGGCGCCGGCGGCCCCGCTGAGCACGTCCAGCAGGGAGCTGCGCTGGAACCGCTCCAGCAGCAGCACCAGGGGCAGACCCAGCAGGCAGGCCACGGTCATCGTCAGCCACAGGCCGATGCTGTGGCCCTGAATATCCAGCAGGAGCCCCGCAAGGAGCGGCGCAACGAAGGCGCTGAGGGCGAAGCACTGCGAGAACAGGGCCATGGCCATGCCGCGGTGCCGCTCGGGTGTCAGCTCCACCACTGCTTCTGTGGCCGTCGGCAGGAAGGCCGCCTCCCCCATGGCCAGCGGCAGCTGGGCCAGCAGCAGCAGCACGATGCCCCAGGAGCTCAAGGCCGAGAGGGCCAGCAGCAGGCTGCCTCCACTGAAGCAGAGCAGGCTCAGAGTGAGACCAGTGCCGACCGGGCGCTGGGCCAGGGCCCGGCCGACGGGCCACTGGAGCAGCAGCAGCAGACCTGGTTGCAGTCCCAAGGTGAGGGCGCCGAGGCTCTCCGGCAGGGGTGCGCGCTCCAGGCCGCCCCGCACCAGCATGAGCGGCAGGGCACTCTGCATCAGGGCCGGCATGGCGGTGGCCAGCACCGTGACGGCGAGGATCGGCATCAGGGGCGGCAGCCATGTCCTGATCGGGCTGGGCGGTGGCGCTCCGCGCTGCGGGGCCGTGGCGGGCAAGGGGCGTCGCCAAAGCAGCAGGGTCAGGACGAGCAGGCAGCTGATGTCGACCAGGAAAATGCCGCGCAGCCAGCCCTGGGAGGCCAGCAGGGCCCCGATCAGGACGCCGGCGGCGACACCGGCCGCGTCGGCGCTGCGCACCATGGCAAAGGCCTGGGCTGAACGCAGCGGGGCGCAGGAGAGCGGCACCGCCAGCTCGATCGCCGGCCAGTAGAGGCCCATGGCGATGCCCAGGAGCAACTGGCCCAGCAGGTAGCGACTGAAGCTCTCCGCCCCGAACAGCACGATGTCCCCCAGGACGGAACTGGCGAAGGCCAGCAGCACCGGCACCGAACAGCGCAGGCCTCGATCCAGAAGGACGCCGCTGAGCAGCCGCCCCGCCGTGCCGGCCAGCGCCGCCAGCGCCAGCCCCTCGGTGATGCGGCTGGCGCTGAAGGCCTGCTCGTGGAAGACGATCGGGGTGAGGAAGAGCACCGCACCGTCTCCCAGCATCGAGATCAGACGGATCAGGGCCAACTGGCGCAGTCCCGCGGGAAACTGGAGCCACCAGGACCGTCGCCTGGCCCAGACCTGTGCCAGTCCCTTCACGTCGCAGTTCCTCACGCCCCGCTCCGATCGGCGGCCTGTGCGCCAGTCTGCTGGCGGTGGCCCCGTTAGCGTCGATGGCGCCAGTGACCGCGGCCGAGTTGCTGGAGCTGCGCCTCGACGGATTGACGATCCCCCTCCAGCTGGAGCCGCTGGAGCGCTGGAGCCAGACGATGCCCCTGCGCCCGCGAGGCGACGCCGAGTCTCCGGCGGCGTTGGAGTCCAGCGCTGGCTCCAGCGCCGATCTGGCGGTCTGGCTTGGGCTGCTCCAGCCGGAGCGGCGCAGCGATCTGATGCGCCTGCTGCGGGCGCCGCTGCTGCGGGATCGCAGCTTCGGGCGCCAGTTGCTCGACAGCTGGGCCGGCGGGCAGCTGCTGGTGGAGGTGGGGATGCTGCTCACCACGCCGGAGGGACGCAGCACCACGCCCCTGTTGCAGAGCACTTTGCGGCGGCTGCTGGCTGAACAGCGCGAGGTCACGACCCTGTCGCTGCTGCGGGCCCTGCCCCCCCAGCGCCTGAGCCTGCAACTCGATGGCCTGCTGGCGGTGGCCGAGACCTGGCGGCGCCAGCTCGGGCTGCAACGCCGGGCCCTCGAGCAGGTGCAGGCCCTGGACCTGCCGCCGCGAGACTCCCGTTTCCTGGGGGAGGTGGCGGGCGGCGCCGGCTCGGTGCCGCAGCCGCGGCGCCAGTGGCTGGCGGTGCCGCATCGGCGTGAGCCGCTGCTGCTGGATCTCTGGGCCGCGTCGCCCCGGCTCGGCAGCCCGCCTTCCCCGCGTCCCTGGGTGCTGCTGCTGCCGGGCCTGGGGGGCAACGCCGATCAGCTGGGCTGGCTGGCGGGGGTGCTGGCCCAACGCGGTTGGTCGGTGGCCGTGCTTCAGCACCCCGGCAGCGACGGCGCCGCCCTGAAGGCGGCCATCGACGGCCGACAGCCGCCCCCAGGGGCCGAGACCCTGGCGGAGCGCCTGGCTGATGTGGAGGCGGTGCTCGCCGCCCGGCGCCGGAGCCAGCTGGATCTGCCCGAGGCCGATGGGTTGGTGCTGATGGGCCATTCCCTCGGCGGCGTCGCCGCCCTGCTGGCGGCCGGGGTGCAGCCCCGGGAGGGCCTGGAGGAGCGCTGCCGCCGCGCCATCGGCCGCCTGCCGATCGGCAATCCCTCCCGCCTGCTGCAGTGCCAGCTGCCGCTCAGCGGGGTCCCCAGGGCCCTGGCCCGGCCGGCCGATCTGCGCGGCGTCGTGCTGCTCAACAGCTTCGGCAGCCTGCTCTGGCCCGATGGAGCCCTGGGCTCCCTGCCGGTGCCGGTGCTGATGGTGGGCGGCAGTCTCGATCTGGTCACCCCGCCGCTGGAGGAGCAGCTGCGCCTGTTCCTGGGCCCCCGCGATCCCCGCAGCCGCCTGGTGCTGGTGGAGGGCGGTAGTCATTTCTCACCGGTGCGCATGTCCGACTCCGAGGAGGTGGTGTTCCGCCTGGGCAGCGAGCTGGTGGGGGCTGATCCGGTGACGGTGCAGGCCATGCTGCTCAGCCTCTCCGACGACTTTCTGCAGAGCCTGGAGCGCCCCCTGCTGCTGCCGTCTCAGGTGCGTCGCCAGCAGGGCGTCACGGCCTATGTGCTGGATCCGGCGGCGGCGCGGCGCTGGTGGACCCGCCTCAAGCGGTGGAGCCCAAGACCCTCGAACCCGGGCCCCTAGAACCGGATGCGCGGATCGAGCAGCGCTACCAGCAGGTCCACCGCCACGGTGACCAGCACCACCAGCGCCGCCACCACCACCACGATCCCCTGCACCAGAGGGTAGTCGCGCTGGGCGATCGCTTCCTGCAGCCGGAAGGCGATCCCCGGCCAGGAATAGGTGACCTCGATCAGCAGGGCGCCGCCGATCAGCGAGGCGACCGTGATGCCGGTGATCGTCAGCACCGGCAACAGGGCATTGGGCAGGGCGTGGCGCAGCACCACCCGGCGCTCACTGAGGCCGCGGCTGCGGGCCGCCTCCACGTAGTCGGAGCCGAGAGCACGGCGCAGGTTGAGGCGCAGGGCGTTGGTGAAGATGCCGCTGAGCAGCAGGCCGAGGGTGGCGGCGGGCAGGATCAGGTGGCGCAGGGTGCCGCTGAACTGCTGAAGGTTGCCGGCCCGCAGGCTGTCGACCAGGTAGAAGCCGCTGCCGCTGGGGGGTAGCAGGGTGGCGGGGAAGCGGCCCCCCACCGGCAGCCAGCCGAGCCAGACGGCGAAGACCAGCTGCACCACCATCGCCGCCCAGAAGGGCGGCAGGGCGTAGGTGCCGATGCCGTAGAGCCGGCCGGCGAGATCCAGCTTCCCCTCGGGGCGGGCGATGCCGCTGAAGCCGACCGCCAGCCCCACCACCGCCGCCAGCAGCAGCGCCACCAGGCCGAGTTCGAGGCTGGCGGGCAGGCTGTCGCGGATGATTTCCAGAACCGGCTGCTTGTTGTTGAGCGAGGTGCCCAGGTCGGCGCGCAGCAGATGGCCGAGGAAGCTGCCGTACTGGGCCAGCAGCGGTTGATTCAGGCCCAGCTGAGCCCGCAGCTCGGCCCGGGCCGCCTCCGGGGCGCGGGGGCCCAGCAGGGCGTCGATTGGATCCCCCGGTGCCACCCGCAGCAGCAGGAAGACCAGCGTGGCGATCAGCCACAGCATCAGCGGGGCCAGGGCCAGGCGGGCCCCGACGTAGCGCAGCAGTTCGGAGCGACGGCTCATGGCTGGACCCCCTGGGCCGGCGGGCGGCCGCGTAGCTCGGCGAGCACCACCCGGCCGGAGCCGTCGAAGCGGGGAGGGCTCACGTGGGGGCGGGCCCAGGCCACGGGGGCCACCAGCCAGACCGGGATGTAGGGGCTGGCCGCGGCGGTGCGCTGCTGGAGGCTGCGCAGCAGCCGCTCCCGCTCTGCGCCCGCCACCACCGTGCTGCGTTGCAGGTCGGCCTCGAGGCCGGGCTCGCTCCAGAAGCTGCCGCTGAGGGCGCTGCCCCCCTCCAGACAGCGCGATCCCTCGGCCCGGCTGCAGCCGATCAGCGGCGCGAGGAAGTTGTCGGCGTCGGGGTAGTCCCCCATCCAGTCGAGCAGGATCATCGGGAAGACGCCCTTGTCGAGCTGGGCATAGGCGGTGGTGGATTCCATGCCGCTTACCTCCAGCGTCACGCAATCGTGCAGATCGCGCCGCAGCTGGGCCTGCCAGGTGAGGGCGAAGAGGCGGTCGGTGGGGATGTCGGAGCGGAAGGTGAGCGGCAGGGCGAAGCGCCTGTCGTTGCAGTAGCCCGCCTGGCGGAACAGGCGCCGCGCTTCGGCCGGGCGGTAGGGCGGCCAGGCGTGAGGATCGGAGCCCGGCAGGGTCGGTGGCACCAGCTGGCGCAGGCCGGGGCGCAGGCCCCGGTTGACCCGCTCGCCGATCGTGCGGCGGTCGAGGCTGTGGGCGATGGCGCGGCGCAGCATCGGGTTGTGGAGCGGGGCCTTGTCGCTCAGCAGGGTGAGATAGCCGATCTCCAGGGCCGGACCGACCGTCTCGCGCAGGCGGCCGGCGGCGGCATCGCGATGCAGGGCCTGCTGGTGATCGATCTCGATCCCACTGGAGAGCAGCAGGTCGACCTCGCCGCTGCGCAGTGCCCCGAACAGGGCGGTGGAGTTGCCCAGGGTCACCAGATCGATGCCGGTGTTGGCGGGCCGGCGGCCCCAGTAGCCCGCGAACGGCACCAGGCGCTGCTGGTGACCGCTGAAGAAGGAGAGCCGATAGGGCCCGGTGCCCACGAAGCGATCGGCCAGGGGCTTGTCGCGATGGGTGCGGTAGGCGGTGGGGGAGACGGGGGTCAAGAAGATGGCACTCAACAGCCGCGGCAGCGGGCTGAAGGGGCGTTTCAGTTCCAGTTCGATCTCATGGGGGCCCGTGGCACGCACCGCCTTCACCCGGTCGCCCAGCTGGTAGCCGAGGGTGCCGATGGCCAGGAACCGCTCCAGCGAGAAGACCATGGCCGCGGCGTCGAAGGGGGTGCCGTCGTGAAACGACACCCCCTGGCGCAGCGGGATGCGGGCGCGCAGCCCATCGGGGCTGAGCTGGGGCAGGGCCGTCGCCAGGCGGGGTTCGATGCGGCCGTTGGCCCCGATCGCGTAGAGGGGATCCCCCAGAGCGCTCAGCACCTGCATGATGCCGATGCGGGAGGCCGTGGCGGGGTCCAGGGAGTCGATGCGGCTCTTGCTGGCCACGATCAGACTGCCGCTGGGCCGCTGGGGCTGGCAGCCGCCCAGCGCCGGAGCGAGAAGGGCCAGGACCAGGAGCGACAGGGGCAGGGCCCTGGCCAACAGGGGCAGCGGGAAGCTCGGCAAGCCGGGACCTCGGAACGATCCCATTCAAAACGGTGATGGCCTGCCTGACGGGCTTCAGCCGCGGCTGTTGAGCGGCTGGGGGAGGTGA
This sequence comes from uncultured cyanobacterium, assembly GCA_903882285.1. GTDB lineage: Bacteria > Cyanobacteriota > Cyanobacteriia > PCC-6307 > Cyanobiaceae > Cyanobium. The sequence continues at coordinate 4,992 of CAIRWM010000147.1, read as the reverse complement.
TGGCCGGGGGTCTGGACCTGGCGCAGGGACAGCTCGATCACCGGCGAGCCGTGGCGGGCCAGGGGCCAGCGCCGCAGCCAGCAGCGATCGCCACGGTCGTCGATGCCGATCACCTGATAGAGCTGATCGTCAGAGGTGAGTTGGATGCAGTCACCCGGATGGAGGGTCATGGGAGACGGAGCGGAGGAGGGCAGGGGGACGCGAAACCGCCTTAAAGAATTATTTCAGAAGGCCCGGCAGCTTGTGCCGCTCACTACCGACTTACCCCTCGGTCAGGGGATCACCATGTCCAAGGTTCGCCACCCAGCCGGCCACCCAGCCCAAGTAGCCCCTGTGTCGCTCAGGCGACCCTGTCAGAGGGTGCGCAGGCAGGCCGCCACAGACTCCACCGCCGCCAGGGTCTCGATCGCCGCCAGGGCCTGGCGGAACAGGGCTTCCTGCACCTCATGGGTGATCACGACGATCTCGGCCCCGTCGCCGCTCCCCTCGAACTGCACGATTGACTGGATCGAGACGCCGGCATCGCCGAAGCAGGTGCCGATCCGGCCGATCACGCCGGCCTCGTCGCGGGTGCGCAGTCGCACGTAGTTGCGATGCCGGCTCAGGGCGCCGTCGATCAGCGCACAGCGGCGCCAGCTGCTGGCCGCCAGCAGCGGATCGAGGCCGGCGTCGGCGCCGCCCACCTGGCGGATGCCGGCGATGTTGAGGATGTCGGCCACCACGGCCGAGGCGGTGGGCCCCGCCCCGGCCCCCGGGCCGTAGAACATCACCCGGCCCACCGGATCGCCCTCCACCAGGATGGCGTTGTTGACCCCGTGCACCCCCGCCAGCGGGTGCTGGCGGGGCAGCAGGGTGGGGTGAACCCGTACATCCAGCTGCTGGGTGCCGTCGTCGCTGTGGCCGCAGTGCTCCGCCACCGCCAGCAGCTTGACCACAAAGCCGAGCTGGTCGGCGTAGGCGACGTCGCGGGCGTCGAGGCGGTCGATTCCCTCGGTGGCGATGCCGGCCCTGGGCACCGGGCCGCCGTAGGCCAGGCCCGCCAAGATGGCGATCTTGTCGGCGGCGTCCCCGCCCTGCACGTCGGCGGCGGGATCGGCTTCGGCGTAGCCCAGCCGCTGGGCATCGGCCAGCACCTCGGCGTAGGCGGCCCCCTCGTCCGCCATGCGGCTGAGGATGTAGTTGGTGGTGCCGTTGATGATGCCGCTGACCCGCTGGATGCGGTTCCCCCCCAGTGATTGCTTCAGCGGTTCGATGATCGGGATGCCGCCGCCCACCGCGGCCTCGATCAGCACGTAGACACCGCGGGCGGCGGCGGCGGCGGCGATCTCCTCGCCGTAGCGGGCGATCACCGCCTTGTTGGCGGTGACCACGGGCTTGCCGGCGGCGATCGCCCGCAGGATCAGGGTGCGGGCGGGCTCCAGGCCGCCCATCACCTCCACCACGATGTCCACCGCCGGGTCGTCCACCACGGCCTCAGCGTCCGTGCTGAGCAACTCCGGGGCAAGTGGCACGGGCCTGGGGCGGGCGAGATCGCGCACGGCCACTCGGCGCAGGGTCAGTTCACCCACCAGCGGATGGCGCCCTTCCGGCCTAGCCAGGATGGCCGCCACCCCGGCTCCCACCGTGCCCAGCCCCAGCAAGCCGATGCCGATGGTCATGCTCTGCAACCCTGCAAACCGCTGATCCTAGAAATCCAGCGGCGCGGTGGCCTGGAGGGCCCGGGCCTGGGCCTGCATCGAGCGCAGGATGTTGAGGAAGCCGTTGGCGCGTGAGGGGGTGAGGCTGGCTTGCAGGCCGGTGGCGGCGATGAAGCCGGGATCGATCGCCGCCGCCTGCGCCGGCGTCAGCCCCTCCAGCCCCTCGATCAGCAGGGCCAGCAGGCCCTTGGTGATCTGGGCATCGGAATCGCCTTGCCAATGGAGCTTGCCGTTGTCCAGGCTGGCGATCACGTACACCTGGGAGACACAGCCCTTCACTTTGAAGGCCTCCTGGCGGAGCTCCTCGGGCAGGGGTTCGAGTTTCTTGGCCAGCCAGAGCACGTACTCATAGCGGCGCTTCGGGTCGCTGCTGCCGGCGAGTCGCTCGACGATGCGATCGAGGGCCGGGCTGCTGGTGGCCATGGGGTCGGTTCCGCTCAGCGCCGCCGTTGGCGGGCGAGCAGGCCGCCCCCCAGCCCCACCAGGCCGAGCTGGCCCCAGGGGTGGCGCTCCGTTAGCCCCTGATGCAGTTCCGCCGCGGCCTCGAGGCGGGGCCTGGAGCGGCGTTGGGGAGCGGCCGGCTCGGCCTCGCGCAGTTCGAGGTAGTCGCGGTGACCGGCTCCGGCATCCACCAGGATCTCCCAGTCGGCGCTGGCGCGTGCCGGCAGGATGAAGCTGAGACGGCCCTGGGCGTCGGTGTGGCCCAGCTCGATCGGGGTGCCGCCGCCGGCAGGCACGAGCCGCACGGCGGCATCGCTGGCCGGCAGGCCACTGGAGAAGCGGCTCTCGAGGCCGGCGCTGAGGCTGCCGAGCCGTTCGAGGCTTGATTCGATGCCATGGGCCCGGACGCCACCGGGAATGAGAAGCAGGCCGCCGGTGCCCAGCAGCACCGGCAGGAGACGACGGAAGGTCACGGGATCAGGAGGCTTTCCAGCGACTATCGCTACTTTTGCCCGCCTGCACCATCCGGGCGATCGAGCTGACCATCATCGACAGGGCATCGGTGGCCGCGCCTCTGGCCTGCAGTTCGGCGGCCAGCACCTGCTCGGCGGCGGTGAGGGCTCGTACCCCGGCGCGGCTGGCGAGGGGTTCGGCACTCCGGGTGGCCTGATTCTGCAGGGTGGTCAGGTCCAAGGGGGTGCGGTGCGCTCGCCGCTGATCCTGGCAAACGCCGCGGGGGAAGCGGGGCTGAAGCCGCCCGCGTTACGAGGTTGCAATCTTTCGGCCCGGGATCGGATGCAGTCCCGTCTCATCGATCCAGCCGTCGAAGGGCACGTCCCAGGGATCGTGGGGCAGGTCGTCAAGCAGGCAGGCCGCCGGTAGCACTACCAGGGCCGGCACGCGCCGCCAGAGCGGATCAGCGCGCAGGCGGTCGTACCAGCCGCCGCCGTAGCCGAGGCGGATGCCGCTGCGCGGATCGAAGGCCAGCGCCGGCACCAGCAGCAGCCCCAGGGTCTCCGCTGGCAGGTTCGGGCCCTCGGCGGGGCTGGGGATGCCGCAGTGGTCGGGGGCCAGGGGGGCCTTGGGCTGCCAGCGGCGGAAGTGGAGGGCGGCCGCCCCGCCGGGCTCCGCTGGGGTTAACACGGCCGGCAGGGCCAGTCGGCCGGGGAGGTCTTCGGCCAGGGGCCGCAAGTCGAGCTCGGAGGCCATGGGCCAGTAGAGCCCCAGCAGCCGGCCCGGGGCCAGGCGCTGCGGCAGGCAGGCCCGCACCTGGGCCAGGACCGGCCCGGCGCAGGCCTCCAGGTGCTCGCCGCGTCGGCGGCGGCCGAGCCGTCGCAGAGCCTTCTTGCCGCTGCTCATCGCTGGAACCAGCCCGTCAGCGCCACCGCCAGGGCATCGGCGGCGTCGTCTGGCCTGGGGGGCTGTTCCAGGTCGAGTTCGCGCATCACGGCCTCCAGCACCTCGTCCTTGCCTGCATGGCCGTGGCCGGCCACGGCCAGCTTGATCTGCATGGGGGGGTACTCCACCACCGGAATGCGGAAGCGGGCCAGGGTCATGAGCAGCACGCCGCGAGCCTGCACCACGGCGATCGTGGTGCTGGAGCGGTAGAAGAAGAACTTCTCCACTGCCGCCAGTTGGGGCCGCCAGCGGCGGATCAGCACCCGCAGATCGGCGGCGATCTCGACCATGCGGTCTCCCTCGTTGCGGCCGGGATCGGTGCGGATCATGCCGCAGTCGAGCAGACGCTGGGAGCCGCCCGTGGGCCGTCCCGCCGCGCCCTCCTCCACCTCGATCACCCCGTAGCCCACGCGGGCCAGGCCGGGATCGATGCCGAGGATGATCATGGGGCGGCTGACGGCAGAGGGGGCCGCTCGAGCGGGCGGGCCGATGGGGCGTGCCCACCCGGATAGGGTGCCACCCAAGGCACTGTCTGGGGCGAGCGCAGCCCTGCAGAACAGTCCGTACGGGTTGGGATACAGCTTACGGCGCCGTCTCAGGGGCGGCTTCAGGTGCGCACAGCCCAGGACATCACCATTGATCGCATCTATAGCGATGTGCTGAGCTTTGCGGGCATTCAGAGACTGTAGGGCGCGAGCAGGGAATCGGTGGTGGCCTGTCCACTCAAGGGGCTCGTTATCCGTTCCTTTATGCCGTGACACTTCTCTGGAGTGCTTCCTGGGCGAGCGTGTTTAGACTCTTACCCTGCACCTCCGCAGTGATAGCTAATTTCTCGTGCAGTTCAGGCGGTATCCGAAGATTGAATTTACCTGAAAAGCTTCTACGGGGCTCGATTCCTTGCTCCTTGCAGACTTCTAGAAAAACGTCCAATGAATTTTTGAACTCACGACGAAGCTCAGCCGGACTAGAACCATAGAAGTCCGCTCCTCCAGAAAGCCCAAGAATTTCCCCTCGAAATTGATCTGTTTCCTCGTCGTACTCAATCTTGGCGTGGTAGCCATCCAGTTTCATGAGATTCATGGGGACACTCCGTGTTCTTCAAGCCATTTGCGGATCGAAGCAACAGCACCCTTGTCTGTATCAGGCGATGGGTGGGGTCTGTGAAAGACCCTGACTTCGCCAAACAGAACGACCGCGACTCGGCTGCCCGCCCTCTCACTGACATTCCCACCAAGCTCCTGAAACAGGGCTTCGATGTCCCTCCACGGCAAACTGCCGCTTGCAGGTCGGGAGAAGATCAGCCCAAGAGTGCGCTGGTGCTTTCGCCTTATTCCAGCATGGTACTGCTTCTCGGTACCAGGTGTGGTTTGCAGTCAACGGCTTGCTGGATACGGATAACGCTGCCCCTTAGGGAACCTCTGACCAAGACGGCTTTATCCAAAGAATCTAATCTCAT
>CAIRWM010000146.1 GCA_903882285.1 uncultured cyanobacterium | reverse complement strand
TTGCTGTTAATGTTGTAAGCGACGTTGGTGCCCGGAGCTTCATAGAAGTCGCCGGCGGTGAGGATGTTGCCGTTGCTCTGGCTCTGGAAGATCTGGGGCACGTCGCGGCTGATGAAGCCCTTCATCCGGAAAGCGGTGCGATAAGGATCGCCCTTGATCCAGGGGTCGGTGAGGGTCACATCCACCAGGGCACCGAACTGGCCATAGGTGAAGCTGGTGGCCAGATCCCAGGCCCGACCGCGCAGATTGCTGTCCTGCAGCTGCACCTGACCGAAGACACCCTGGCTCTGGCTGTAGCCCAGCCCGCCCGACAAAGAGCCGCTGGACTGCTCGACGATGCCCAGCACGATCGTGATCTCGCCGGGGTTGGCGGGCACGGGCCTGAGCGTCACCTTGACATCGCTGAACAGACCGGTGCCGTACAGGCGCTTGAGATCCTCCTCGAGGTTGCGGCGGTTGAAGACTTCACCGGGCTTGATCGAGATCTCCCGGGTGATCACCCACTCCTTGGTCTTGCCCTTGATCGGCTCGCCCTTGTCATTGGTGGCCGAGCCCTCCTTGTTGAGGAACTGCACCTCCACGCCCTGCACCGTGCCCTGGCGCACGGTCAGCAGCACCTCGCCGTCGGGGCTGACGCGGCTGGGGCCAGTGACCCGGGCAAGCGAATACCCCTGATCGGCGTACCACTTCTGCAGCTCCTGCATGCGGGTCTGCAGGGTACTGAGGTTGAGGGTGCGGCCCAGATCGGCGGCGAAGGTGTCCTCGACAACGTCCTTGGGGATCTGGGCGTCGGCGGGCTCGAGGTTGATCCTGGTGAGGACCGGATTGGGCACCACCTTCACCTTGAGGCGCACCCCCAGTGGTCCGTCGACGGGATCGATGCGTACGTCGGAGAACCAGCCGGTGGCGTAAATGGCGGCAAGGTCGTTGCGAAGTTCACTGCGGGTGATGCGGGTGCCGGGGACGACGGTCATGGCGCCGTAAGTGGCCAGTTCGAGGCGCTCCCGCTCGGGATGGCCCGCCAGTCCCTCCACCACGACCTCACTGATCAGCACCCGCGGCTCATTGCTGGTCGGCGGCTGGATCGCCGGTATCAGGGGCTGCACCGGAGCGATCGGGGTGGTGGGCACCACCGGGGAGAAGGGATCGGCCCCGTTGCCGCCGGAAGGAGGAGTCGCGGGCTCAGCGGCATCGGCCTGGGCCAGCAACACTTCAGGGCCCTCGCCAGCGGGGGCGGCAGCAATGGAGACGGCAGTGGGGGAAGCGGTATTGGAGGCAGTAACAGTGGCGGCTTGGCCCGTGGGGCTGGCGGCGGGAGGGGCGGCCACCGCCGCCTCGACCGCCTCACTGATGCGGGGGCCGGGCTGCTCCAGCGAAGCTTTCAGGGCAGAAGCCGAGGGCGTGGCCATGCTCTGATCAGCCACGGCACGGGCGATCGGTCCTTCGAGCAGCGCGCCGCTGGTCAGCGGCGACGGAGCGGCCGGCTCGGGCTCCTCCGCCGCCTCAGCCGCCCGGGCCCCGCCAGGCGCCAGCAGCACTAGGGCCGCCAGCGGCAGCGAACTGGCCAACGCCAGTCGGCCGACACCACGACCGGAAGCGGGAGCGGCGGCGGGGGAAAGCGACCTGCGAAGGCGAACGCCAGGCATGGGTGTCGTCTGCTGCGCGGCCTGGCCGCAAAATTGCGCTGACCTTACCGGTAGAGACGGGGTTCCGGACAGACCCCTTGGACCCGTTTGAGGACCTCCCCGTAAGCCTCGACAACGCCGCCGAGGTCCTGGCGGAACCGGTCCTTGTCGAGAATCCGAGCGCGGCTGTCGCTGACCGCCCTGTCCCAGAGCCGACAGGTGTCGGGACTGATCTCATCGGCGAGCAGCAGTTCGCCGTCGTCGGAGAAGCCCAGCTCGACCTTAAAATCCACTAGTTCCAGACCCACCTGGGCAAGCAGCCGGCGCAGTTCATCGTTGATGCGCAGGGCCAGATCGCGGATCTGCTCCAACTGGGCTGGCGTGACCAACGCGAGACGCTCCAGCCGCGCCTCACTGAGAAGCGGATCACCGAAGGCGTCGTCCTTGTAATAGAAGTCCAGCAACGGCGGGGTCAGCGGCGTGCCCGGCTCAATCGGCATCTGCTTGCAGAGCGACCCCGCGGCGGTGTTGCGCACCACCACTTCCAGCGGAATCACCCGCACGGGCCGCACGAGCATCCAGAGGCTGTCGCGCACCCCCAGGTAGTGGGTGGGCACCCCCCGAGCCTCCAGCTGCTCGAACAGCAGGGCCGAAATGCGGCAGTTCAGCGCCCCCTTGCCGGCCAGCTGGGCCTTCTTGAGGGCGTTGAAGGCCGTGGCGTCGTCCTTGTATTCCACGGCGACCACGTCGCTGCGGTCGGTGGCATAGACCCGCTTGGCCTTGCCCTCGTAGAGCAGGGCGCCGATGCTGAGGTCGGTCATGGCTGGCGGGGGGAGGAGACGGCGGGGGGAAGCGGGCTGAGCGCCGGGGCCACTGGGGCCTGAGGCTCGGCGATGGCGGGCAGGTCGGCGGCATGGCCGCCCGGCTGAAGGGGGGAGCGCAGCTGGCGCTCCAGCTGCTCACGGCGGGCCGAGGCGGCCGGATCGCCGCGCCGCAACAGCCACTCGCCGTAGGCGTCATCGAGGCGAGGGCTGAGGCGCAGGCGCCGTTCGCGGGCCCGCTGGGCGCCGGGCACCCCAGCGGGCAGGGCGGCCTGGGTGTCGAGCAGGTCGTTGACCAACCCCCAGGCCCCCACCGACGCCGCCTGTTCCAGGGCGCTCTCGAGCAGGGCATCGAGCTCCTGCGGCGACAGCTCCTGCTGCAGCAGCCTCGCCGCCTGCTGCAGCCGCAGGGCGCCAGGCAGCCCGGCCGGGCGCGAGAGCAGCAGCAGCTGGGCGGCTGTGCGGTTCTGCCCTCCCGACTCCAGATGGGAGGCCATCACCTCCAGGGCCGAACGGGTCACCACGGTGCCATCGTCACGCCGCTGCAGGGGCAGGGACAGGGTTTCCAGCTGGGCGTAGCGCTCGGCGACCAGGCGCTCCAGGGCCAGGGCCGCGCGGCGATGGTCGAGGGCGGCGTTGGCGACCCGCCACTGCAGCGTCAGCCACTGCACCTGCTCGGCGCCGGGGGCCGGCCCATAGCGGTCCAGCACCGCCAGGGCTGCCTCGGGCGCCTGACAGCTGAGCAGCACGTCGGCGTTGGCCAGCACCACCGGCAGGGGCTGCGGCGCCGGATGGAGGAGCAGAAGCTGATCGCGTAGCCGCTTCAGTCGCTGGCGGTCGCCCTCCTGGACGGTGCGGCGGCAGAGCGGCTCCAGGGTCTCGAGACCCCCCCGCTTCAACAGGGCGGCGAACTCGACCTCCGCCAGCGGTGGCAGGGGAGCGGACGGCGATGGGAGCGGGGTGACGATCAGCGCCGGGGATGGCGTTGCCAGTGATGGTGATGCCGGAGCCGCAGCCACCGGGGCCACCCCCAGCGGCAGCAGCGCCGCCAGGCCGGAAGCCAGGGCCGAGCCCAGGCCGGTCAGCAGCACCTTGCTCCGGGAGCGACGGCGCCCGGCGCTGCCGGGCTCGATCCCCCGCACATCACTCGTGGCGCCGGTCACGGACAATGGCAGGGTCGAAGGCACGGCGCTCAACTTACCGGCGTTCCCGCCGACGAGCTGCTCCGCGCCCCGCCCGATTCCGTCCTCCATGACTTCAGTCGCCCCAGCCGCCGCCCCAGCAGCCCCCCTGCCAGCCGCCGGCCCCCGCCGGGTCCTGGTGGTGGGCGGCGGCGGCCGCGAGAGCTCCCTGGGCTGGGCCCTGGCCCGCTGCCCCGGGGTGGAGCAGGTCTGGATCGCTCCGGGCAACGGCGGCAGCGACGACCTCCCCGGCTGCCGCAGCCTGGCGATCGCCGAGAACGACCCCGATGGCCTAGCGGCCGCCTGCCGGGAACGGGCGGTGGAGCTGGTGGTGGTGGGGCCGGAGGCGCCGCTGGCGGCCGGCCTGGCCGACCGGCTGCGGGCGGAGGGTCTGGCCGTGTTCGGCCCCGGCGCCGACGGTGCCCGCCTCGAGGCCAGCAAGCAGTGGGCCAAAGCCCTGATGGTCGAGGCGGGGGTGCCCACCGCCGGCTACTGGGCGGCCGCCGACCCGGCCACGGCCCTGGAGGCGCTGGAGCGCCACGGCCGACCCCTGGTGGTCAAGGCCGATGGACTGGCGGCCGGCAAGGGCGTCACCGTGGCCGAAACCATGGAGGAGGCCCGGGCTGCGATCGAAGAGGTGTTCTCCGGCCGATTCGGGGCCGCCGGCGCCTCGCTGGTTCTGGAGGAGAAACTCAGCGGCCCGGAAGTGTCGGTGTTCGCCCTCTGCGACGGCCAGCGCCTGGTGCTGCTGCCCCCCGCCCAGGACCACAAGCGGATCGGTGAAGGCGACACCGGCCCCAACACCGGCGGCATGGGGGCCTACGCGCCGGCGCCACTGCTGGACGCCGCCGGCCTGGAGCGGGCTCGCCTCGAGGTGCTCGAACCCACCCTGGCGGCCCTGCGGGCGCGGGGCATCGACTATCGCGGAGTCATCTATGCCGGCCTGATGCTCACCGCCGAGGGGCCGCGGGTGATCGAATTCAACTGCCGCTTCGGCGATCCGGAGTGCGAAACGCTGATGCCCCTACTCGGTCCGGAACTGGCCCGGGTGCTGCAGGCCTGCGCCTTCGGCGAGCTCGATCAGGCCCCAGCCCTCAGCATCGCGGCAGGCTGCAGCGCCTGCGTGATCGCCGCCGCCGCCGGCTACCCCGGGATGGTGCGCAGCGGCGATCCGATCCGCTCGACCCTGGTACCCGGCGAAAACCTGCAGCTGTTCCATGCCGGCAGCCGCCGCGACCCCGACGGCAGCGCCGTCACGGCCGGCGGGAGGGTGCTGGCGGTGGTGGCCCAGGCCGACGACTTCGACGCCGCCTTCGCACAGGCCTATGGGGGACTGGCGCAAGTGCACTTCGAGGGCATCACCTACCGCCGGGACATCGGCCATCAGGTGCGGCGGCGATGACCGGCACCGATTCCGCAGCCAGCACCGCCGCGGCCGGCGGCAGCGACTGGCGCCAACGCCTGTCCCGCTGGTGGGCTGAGTTCAGCCTGCAGACCAAGCTGCTGGCAGTCGCCACCCTGGTGGTGAGCCTGCTGATGACGGGCATCACCTTCTTCGCCCTCAACGGTATCCAGCGGGACGCGCGCATGAGCGACACCCGCTATGCCCGCGATCTCGGCCTGCTGCTCTCCGCCAACGTCACACCGCTGGTGGCGGAAGGCAACGACCGCGAACTCGCCTCGGTGGCGGAGCGCTTCTGGCAGTCGAGCCGCAGCCTGCGCTACATCGTCTTCGCCGATGCCGACGGCATCATTTACCTCGGCATTCCGATGGGCAACGGGCGCAGCACCGCCAACGGCGAGGAGCTGCTCAGCAGGCGGCTGGAACTGCCCGCCGATCTGCAGCGCCGGCCCGACAACCCGCTGATCCGCCAGCACCTCACCCCCGACGGCCAGGTCACCGATGTGTTCGTGCCGATGGTGAGCGGCGATCGCTACCTCGGCGTGGTCGCCCTCGGCATCAACCCCAATGAAACGCTGCTGGCCAGCGCCGCCCTCACCCGCGAGGTGACGGTGGCGGTGTTCATCTCGATCTGGGTGCTGGTGATCCTGGGCTCGGTGTTCAACGCCCTGACGATCACCCGGCCGGTGAAGGAGTTGCTGCGGGGAGTGCGCTCGATCGCCGGCGGCAACTTCGAGACCCGCATTTCCCTGCCGGTGGGCGGCGAGCTGGGCGAACTGCTGGAGGGCTTCAACACGATGGCCTCCCAGCTGGAGGTCTACAAGGCCGCCAACATCGAGGAGCTCACCGCCGCCCAGGTGAAGCAGCAGTCACTGATCGCCACCATGGCCGACGGCGCCGTGCTGCTCGATGCCGAGGGCCGCATCGTGTTGGTCAACCCCACAGCCCGGCGGCTGTTCCGCTGGGAGGGGCGCAACCTCGAGGGCAGCGAGCTGATCGACGAACTGCCCGATCGTCTGGCGATGGAGGTGAACGGTCCGCTGGAGAACCTGATCGCCAGCGAGAAGGACAGCGCCGATGTGCGCTGCAGCATTGGCGAACCGACCCGAACCCTGCGCATCGTGCTCCAGTCGGTGCGGGATGCCAGCGGCGAGACCCTCAAGGGCATCGCTATGACGGTGCAGGACCTCACCCGCGAGGTGGAACTCAACGCCGCCCAGAGCCGCTTCATCAGCAACGTCTCCCACGAACTGCGCACGCCCCTGTTCAACATCAAGAGCTACGTGGAGACCCTCCACGACCTCGGCGACCAGCTGAGCGAGCAGGAGAAGCAGGAGTTCCTTGGCATCGCCAATGCCGAGACCGACCGCCTCACAAGGCTCGTCAACGACGTGCTCGACCTCTCTCGGCTGGAATCGGACCGGATCTGGGAGCTGGAGCCGGTGGAGCTGGCCCCGGCGATCGAGCAGATCCTGCGCACCTATCGGCTCAACGCCGACGACAAGGGCGTGAGCCTCGGCTTTGAGGCCGATCCCCAGCTGCCGCGGGTACTGGGCAACTGGGACCTGCTGCTCCAGGTGTTCGACAACCTCGTCGGCAATGCGCTCAAGTTCACGCCCCAGGGAGGCCGCCTGATGCTGCGCGCCTATCCCTGGCCGGATCTGTGCGCCCTCGATCCCAGCACCGGCCCGGGGGCGAGCCCCACCTGCGCCCTCACCTCGCCACTGCCGCGCCTGCGCATCGAGATCGCCGACACCGGCTACGGCATTTCCGCGGCTGATCAGGAGCGCATCTTCGAGCGCTTCTACCGGGTGGAGAACGCCGTGCACACAGAGGCCGGCACCGGCCTGGGACTGTCGATCGTGCGCGGCATCCTGGAGAAGCACGGCACCCAGGCCCGCATGGCCAGCGAGCCCGGGGTCGGCACCACCTTCTGGTTCGACCTTCCCCTGGAGCACTCCGACAGCGACGAACTGGCGCTGCAGGCCGAACGGCGCAGCTACGACCGCGAGCGGCAGCCGGTGCTCAGCAGCTCAGGCTGAGGTTCTGGCAGGCCACGCCGCGCCGCTGTTGCCCCCGCGGCGCTGGCCAGCGGGTGGCCACGTGGTGGTAGCTCACCGGCTTAGCCGAGAGCCAGAGCACGGCGCGGCGGCCGTCGGTGAAGTACGGATCGCCGGTGAAGTTGAGGCGCGGCCGCTCCAGGCTGGCGGACCCAACGCCGCCCACCAGGCCGAAACGCTCCAGCGCCTCGGAGAAGAACAGGTCCTGGAGCAGATACCAGCGGGTCTCGTCCACGTCGGGATCGATCTTGTGGGTGGTGATGGTCTGCGGCGTGAGACGCACACCGATGTCGCGGCTGATCTGGCCCACCCACACCGGCGAGCCCGAGGCCGTCACCGGTGCCAACCAGAGGCGCATGTGGTTGCGCTGGTTGACGTCGCTGCGGCCCTTCTGCAGGGCGATGTCCTGGCGACGCCCGAAGACGTGCAGCGCCGACACCGGCGCATAGCGATAGCGCTGGCCGAACAGGGCCGAGTGAATCGTCTGGCCCAGCGACCCCAGCGTGATGCTCTGGGTGACGTGCCAACCTCGCCGGGCCAGGGCGGGGAACACCGCCTCCGGCGTCCCCACCAGCACCAGGTTGAGCGGATCGCCCGGGGAACGGCGATCGCCGCCGAGGGTGCAGCAGGGCAAGGCCTCCAGCCAGGTCTTAAGGGCCTCGTCGTTGAGGTCGCGCACGTGCTCGGGCGGATGCAGCCGGTCCCAGCTCACCGTCTGGAAGTCGGTGCTCAGGCCCGGCACCGGTGCCAGGAAGGAGAAGCGGCGCACCTTGCGCTGGCCAGCCCCCACCAACTCCATGCTGGCGTACTTGACGCCGCGATCGAGGTTGGTGAACACATAGCCCGCCGTCGTCTCGCCGGGCTCCACGAACACCGGCAGGCCGAGGCCATGCAGGTGGCGGTCGAGACGCTGATTGGTGGCCGGATCCCACCAGCGATGGCCCTGCCAGGCCACCTCCAGCGGTGAGTAGTAGTCACTGTCGATCGCGATCGGCGGCAGGTAATAGCGCACCGCTTCGCGGTTCTCCACCTTGACCCACACCGGCTGGATACCGCGGCCGGCCAGGTCGAAGCCCGCCACGGCCCGCCCCTCCTCGGGTGTCAGGGCCACCAGGCTCACGCGCAGCCCCTGCTGCGCGTGGCTCTGAAGCCTGCCCCGCAGGGCCTCCGGCTGGAACGGTTGTGGCCGGAAACCGCCACAGCCGGCCAGCAGCAGGGAAGTCAGAAGCAGGGAGGGCCCAAGCCGCAGGGGCCGCACCTCAGTCCTCGCTGGCCACGCCGCGCACGATGCGCGAGAGATCAGCTCGCTCATCGCTGGTGACGCGGTGCGGCACGCCGCTGATGATGCGCTCAAAGTTGGAGAAGGAATCCTTGATCTCCGGCCCGTTGCCGGTGATAACAAACTCGCGGATGCCCTTGTCGTGCCAGGAGCCGCGCATCTTGAAGACATTCAGCGCCCGGGCCATCTCTCCTCGGATCTCCACGTACTGGAGCAGCAGGATCGTGTCGGTGATCGTGGAGATGTGCGAGTCGGTGATCGAGTGGCTGCCCATGAACTCCTCGGAGGTGTTCGTGAAGAAGCCTGCGATCTCCTCCTGCTTGGCGTAGCCGGTCACGCCGATCACGAACTGACGGAAGGCGTTATGACTCACCCCCCGGGCCAGGGCACTGAGCGAATCGATCGCCATGCGCGAGGGCTTGAACTGGCTGATCTCGGTCTTGATGATCTGCAGGTGATCCTCCAGCCCGGTCGACTCCGGATAGGCGCAGATGATCTTGAGCAAGCCATCCTGCTCCATCTGCTCGAAGTCGATGCCCCAGCTGGTGGCATTCCGCAGCAACTGGGCGCGCGATTCCTCATAGGCGAACAGGATCGCCCGCTCCTTGCTGCGACAGGCATCCTCGATGAATTTGCTGACCAGCAGGGTCTTGCCGGTACCGGTGGCGCCGGTGGCGAGAATGATCGAGTCTTTAAAAAAGCCGCCGCCGCACATCTCATCGAGCCGCGGCACACCGGAGCTGAGCCGCACATTAGAGGAGCGCTGGGTGAGGCGCATGGCGCCCAGCGGGAAGATGCTGACGCCATGGGCCCCCATGGTGAAGGGGAACTCGCCCTTCATGTGGGTGGTGCCACGCAGCTTGAGGATTTCCACTGTGCGGCGGCGACGCTCACCCTCAAGCACATTGCGCAGGATCACCACGTTGTCGCTGACGAACTCCTCGACCCCGTAGCGGGCGATGGGACCGTACTCATCAATGCGCTCGGTGGTCATCAAGGTGGTGACCCCGATCTCCTTGAGTCTGGCGATCAGGCGGAAGATCTCGCGACGCACCACCGAGACCGCGTCGTACTGTTGGAACACCGCCGTAATCGAGTCGATCGCCACGCGCCGCGCCTTATACTTGCGGATGGCATAGTTGATACGCTCAATCAGCCCGGAAAGGTCAAAGCTGCCCGCCACATCCTGACCATCGGGATCGGGAGAAGCATCCAGGATGAAGAGCTTATCCTGCTCCACCATCTCCTGTAAATTCCAACCAAAACTGGCCGCGTTCCGCAGGATATCGAGCGGGGATTCTTCGAACGTCACGAAGATTCCAGGCTCGTTGAAATCGCGGATGCCGTTGTAGAGAAAGTTGAGAGAGAACACCGTTTTGCCCGTGCCAGACGTGCCGCTGATCAAGGTGGAGCGGGCGATCGGCAGCCCACCATGCAAGATGTCATCAAAGCCCTCGATCCCCGTTGAGAGCTTCTGCACCTGCATCAGGGTGTTGCCGGTGAGGCTGGAATCGTGCATCGAAGGTTCTGGTCGGGAGTGGGGGGCAGGATCGGGAATGGGATTCGGGGAGAGGGGCAAGGCCATCAGGAGCTCACCTCGGGCCCGGTCGGAGGACCGGACTCAGGCGTCGGCTCACGACCGCCAGGGGCACCATCGCTCTCACTGCTGATCGCCTCAGTCATCGCCTCCTCGTCGTCATCACTGAAACCCTCCACGCTCAACTCCTCATAGAGCAGATCCAGGCCGATCAACACCCGTTCGCGGTCAGACAGGTCGCCGATGATGCGACGCACGGGTGGCGGCAGGATCTTGGCAAGGGTGGGGGTAGCGAGGATTTTGTCTTCTTCGGCGAGCTGCGGATTCTTCAACACATCGATCACCTTCAAGGCATAGACACCGCGGAATTCCGTTTCGAGAATGTTACGTAGCGTTTTCAGCGCCCGCATCGAATTAGGCGTGTTGCCGGCGACATACAGTTTGAGGATGTAGGTCTTGCGGAAAGGCATCTCAGGGGAGCTCCTCAGGGAGCGGCGGGGAGGATATCTGGAACGCGGAGGACTCCTCCGGCACAAGCTCGAAACCCAATGGTGCATCGGGTGGGATCGAACGTCGATACATTTCACAAATGTGGGCCATGACATCCAGCAGGGCGAGCCGGTAGTCCTGCAGGAAGTCGGGGGCATGGCCCTCCAGCTTGAGCTGCTTGGAAAAGCTCTCGATCAGGTTCATGTGGATCTCCACCACATTGGTGATCGGCAGATCGCTGAAAAAGGCCGTATGCACGAAGCTCTCCAGCGCCTGGTTGGCGGCGGCCGGATCGCGGAAGTAGCTGAGTAGCAAATCCCGGTAGGTGCGGGTGAGGGAGCGCAGCAGCTCCTCGCGGCCCGCCTCCGGCAGGTGACGCAGATAGCGGCGAGGGTCCCGTTTGTAATAGACGCCGAGGTAGCCGAGCCGCCCCTTGAGCCGGTTGGCCAGCTTCCAGCGGTCGGCGCTGACACCGGCTCCCTGGGCTTCTGCGCCATGGGTTGCGGCGCCCTGTCCCCCCGCCGCTCCGGGGCTGGGCGAACCGGGCAGGGCACTGCCGCCGGCCTGCAGGCCCCGGCGCAGAAAGCGGGAGACGGCGGCATCAATGCTGTAGCTGAGCTGCTCGAGCTGGTCGGGGGGAAGGTGCACCTCGGCGTCGTGGTACTCGACCCGGCCCGTCACTGCGCCGATCACTACGGCCGGCAGCAGCAGGCCACGATCCCCCAGGGCCTGGGAAAGCGCCGGTGGCAGGACCCCCTGCTCGAGCAGCACCGCATCGAAGTCTTCGCGGCGGCCATCCAGCGCCGCCACCGGATCGCCTCCAGGATCGATCGCCTCCAGCTGGACGCGTCCATCCCGGAGCCACTGCCCACAGGCCTGGGCCAGAAGCGGATCGCGGATCAGAGAAGCAATCGTGAGAGCCGGTTCGCGCATCGACCGCGTCAGCTGGGGCGTACCCCTGGAAATCCAATGTTGACGAAAGGAAGGCCGTAGGGGCAAAGTCTTTGTTTGTCTTTCGATTGCCCGTGAGCTCAGGCCCAATGGGGCCGGATGAGTCCTGCGCCCAGGCCGCATACCCTGGAGTGCCAGCTCAAGCACAGCCTCATCCGAACTCCAGCCTGACCGCGCCCCCACCGTCATGAGCGAGTCCCCCAGCAGCGGTAGCGATACCGGCACCAATTTCACAGGCACCTACGCCATCGTCGAGGCCTCGGGCCAGCAGTTCTGGCTGCAGCCCAACCGCTACGTCGACCTCGACCGCCTGGCGGCCGCGGAAGGCGATACCGTCACCCTGGAGAATGTGCTCCTGGTGAAAGATGCCAAGGGCACCACCCTCGGCCAGCCCTACGTCCAGGACGCCACGGTGGAGCTCAAGGTGATGGCCCACCGCCGCGGGGCCAAGATCATCGTCTACAAGATGCGCCCCAAGAAGAAGACCCGCCGCAAGAACGGCCACCGCCAGGAACTCACCCGCGTGATGGTCCAGTCGATCAGCGTGGGCGGTAAGGCCGTCGCCTGATTGCCGCACCCGGCCTCTCCCTCATCTTCCCCCCGCTTCTATCCCCCATGGCCCACAAGAAAGGCACAGGCTCCACCCGCAACGGCCGCGACTCCAATGCCAAGCGCCTCGGCGTCAAGGCCTACGGCGGTGAAACCGTGAACGCCGGCTCGATCCTGATCCGCCAGCGCGGCACCTCAGTGCTGCCCGGCATCAACGTCGGCCGCGGCTCCGACGACACCCTCTACGCCCTCGTCGATGGCGTCGTGAGCTTCGACAGCATCAAACGCGACCTGCGCAACCGAAAGCGCATCAACATCGCCGTTGCTTGAGCCGCCGATGACGGACCCCGCGTCCGCCACCCCAGCCGCAGGCCCCCCCGGTGTCTGCGGCTTTCTGGTGATCGACAAGCCCGCCGGCTTCACCTCCCACGCCTGCGTCAGCCGCGTGCGCCGCGCCTACGGCCTGCGCCGCGTCGGCCACGGCGGCACCCTCGACCCCGCCGTGACCGGGGTGCTGCCGATCGCCCTCGGACCCGCCACCCGCCTGCTGCCCTACCTCAACGGTGACAAGGCCTACCGCGGCAGCGTGCAGCTGGGGGTGACCACCAGCAGCGACGACCTCGAGGGGGAGGTGGGCCAGCGCCGCCCCGTCCCCGCCCTCGAACGGGCCGACCTGGAGCGGGCCCTGGCCGCTTTCCGCGGCGCGATCCTGCAGCGTCCGCCCCAGGTCTCGGCCGTGCATGTGGCGGGGGAGCGGGCCTATGTACGGGCGCGGCGCGGCGAGAGTCTGGAGCTGGCGGCCCGGCCCGTGACGATCTCGGTGCTGGAGCTGCTGGACTGGGACCCGGCCAGTGGTCGGCTCGAGCTGGCCGTGACCTGCTCAGCGGGCACCTACATCCGCTCCCTGGCCCGCGACCTCGGCACGGCCCTTGGCTGCGGCGGGGCCCTGGCCCAGCTGCGCCGCACGGCCGCGCTCGGCTTCAGCCTTGAGGCTGCCGTGGCACTGGAGTGCCTGGAGGGGCGGCCGCGCCCACCACTGCTGGATCCGCTGGCGGCGCTGAACCACCTGCCGCGGCACCAGCTCTCGGTGCCGGAGCTGGCCGGCTGGCGCTGCGGCCGCGCCCTCGACGCGACGGCAGGCCACCCGGCCGATCAGGCGGTCGCGGTGCTACGCCCGGATGGCAGCCTGGCCGGGATTGCCCGCTCCGACGCTGGGGGCCGGCTGCACCCACGACTCGTCGTCGACGCTGCCGGCTGAGTCCCCGGGCCCGATCCGCGGCCCCCACCTCGTCCGTTCCCCGCTCCCCTGACGAACCGATGGCCGGCCACAGCAAATGGGCCCAGATCAAGCGCACCAAGGCGGTGGTGGATGCCAAGCGCGGTGCCATCTTCACCCGACTGGGCCGGGAGATCATGGTGGCCGCCCGCGGCGGTGCCGATCCGGCGGGCAACTTCCAGCTGCGCACCGCCATCGAGAAGGCCAAGGCAGCCGGGGTGCCGAACGCCAACATCGAGCGCGCCATCGCCAAGGGATCGGGCCAGGGCGGCGCCGAGGCCGACCAGTTCGAGGCCGTGCGCTACGAGGGCTATGGCCCCGGGGGGGTGGCGGTGCTGGTGGAGGCCTTCACCGACAACCGCAACCGCACGGCCGCAGAGCTGCGCCTGGCCTTCAGCAAGAACGGCGGCAACTTCGGGGAAAGCGGCTGTGTCAGCTACCTGTTCGAGCAGCGTGCGGTGGTGCGGATCGAGCAGGCCGCCCTGGGCGAAGAGACCCTGCTGGAGCAGCTGCTGGGCCTGGAGGAGAGCGGCGGCCCAGCAGCCCTCGCCTGGACGCTGGACGCCGACGGCGCTGAGGTGATCGGCGCCTACGCCGATCTTGAGAGCCTGCAGGACGGCCTGCGCCAGCGGCGCCTGAGCGTGAGCAGCTGGGAGCACCGCTGGATCGCCTGCACCCCCTGCCACCTGGACGACCCCGACATCCTGCGCGCCTGCCTGAAGATGCTGGATGCTCTCGAGGAGCTCGATGACGTCCGCAGCGTCACCACCAACCTGGAGGCGGAGGAGGAGCTGATCGAGGCGGTGATGGCGGAGCGCTCCTAGGAACGGCCTAGGGCCGGGCCATCGGCCACCACCTTGACCCGCGGGTGCTGCTGCAGCCAGCTGGCGGGCAGGTCGATGCTCGGCGGTTCCTCCAGGCTGCGGCGCAACACCTCGGCCTTGGCGCTGCCCGTGACCACCACCAGGATGCTCTCGGCCGCCAGGATCTCGGCGAGCCCCAGAGTGATCGCCCACTCGGGCACGCTCGCCGCGTCGCCGCCGAAGGCGGCGGCGTTGGCGGCCCGGGTGGTGGGGCAGAGACGCACCCAGCGGCAGGCCATGTCGGGGCTGCAGGGGGGCTCGTTGAAACCCACGTGCCCGTTGAGCCCCAGCCCCAACACCTGCAGGCCGATGCCCCCCGCTGCGGCCACGGCGGCGGCGTAGCGATGGGCCTCCGCCCGTGGATCGGGTGCGAGGCCGTCGGGGAGTCGCACCCGCTCGGGGTCGAGCCCCAGCGGCAGCACCAGCTGCTGCTCCATGCAGGCGGCGAAGGAGCGGCAATCGCCGCGGCCGAGCCCCACGTACTCATCGAGGTTGAAACTGAGCCAGCGCTCCCGCAGGCGCTCGCCCTCGGCAACGGGCAGCAGGGTCAACTGGCGGGCCAGGGCGTCATAGACCGGCTCCATCGTGCGGCCGGTGGCCAGACCGAGAGGCCGCTCCGGCCGCCGCCTCCGCTCATTGAGCAGGCGGGCTGCCACGTGCTCGGCCACCGCCGCCGAATCGGCCAGCTCGATCAGCTCGAGTCCACCGGGAGCCTGGGGTGACCTCAAGGGCCAGGGAAGGGACGCAGCGCGACACCCCGGTAGTAATGGCGCAGGATCTGCTCATAGCTGCGACCCTGCTGCGCCAGGGCAAAGGCGCCCCACTGGCTCATGCCCACCCCATGCCCGAAGCCGCGGCCCTCCACCAGCAGGCTGGGCTGGGGGGCCAGGGCCAGGCCGAGGGGCGGCAGGGGCGGCGGCGCCAGGGCCGTGGGGGAAAGGGAAGGGGAGATGGAGGCGGAGCCGAAGCCGGTGGCGGAATCCACCGCTGCGTCCAGCGCCTGGCCCTGATCCTGCTGCTCGGCCTGGACCGCCGCATCGATCACCCCGTCCGCGGGGGCGGCGGCAGCGCCGGAGAGCCCTGGCTGGAAGCGGAAGCGCACCAGGGTGCTGCGCAGGCCGAGGCGCTGGCGCAGCTCAGCGCCGGTGAGTTCCATGGCCCCAGCCGGGCCGATCACCCGCGCCCGCTTGATACGCCCGGAGGCGCTGCTGGCGAGCACGTCGATGCGACGGACGCCATCGGTCTCACGGAAGGCCCGGCGCAGTTGCTCTGGTTCGAAGCGCGATTGCCACTGGCTCACCGGACTGGTCGTGTCGAAGTCCGGCACACTCACCAGGTACGGCAACTGGCGACTCCAGACATCACCGCTGTTTTCGGTGCTGCCGCCGCTGCTGCTGTGAAAGACCGCGTTGATCAGTTGGCCGGCGTGAATGAGCACCAATGAACGGGTGCTGGCCACCGCTCTGCGGGTGGACACAGTCTCCGAGGCCAGCCCTGCGTAGACCTGACTGGCCACGGTGGCCTTGAGATCGAAGGCAGCCGCGGCTTTGCGCTGGCTGAGCGCATAGGTGCGCGCGGCGACGGCCTGGGCGCGCAGGGCCGCTGCCGGCCAGCGGGCGGGCATCTCGCTGCCGACCACGCTGGCCAGATAGCTCTCCAGAGCAACGTGGTTGATCGCCTGCAGGCGGCTGCCCTCAGGCCTCAGCTGCAGACGGCCGCGGAAGCGGCGCTCGCCCAGCAGGAACAGCCCTTCGGCCGAGCGGCCCGGCGCCGGCTGCAGCCAGACCTCGCGCACCGGCAGCAAGGTAGGGGTGGCGGCGCTGGGGAGGACGGCCTGCAGCCCCTCAGGCGTGAGTTGCAGCTGCAGGCGCTCGCCCGCCGCCAGCGGCAGCAGGGAGCGGCCGCGGGCGTCGGCGAGGCTGAGGGGCTGGGAGCCAGCAGCCAGCTCGAAGCTGGTGCCCTGCCCAAGCAGCACGCGTAGCACCGGCTCAGGCGCCTTGGCCGCCAGCGGGGCCTCCAGGGCATCGACCACCAGCAGGGCGACGGGGGGCGCTGCCAGGGGCAGCAGGGCCAGCGGCAGAGCGGCCAACCAGCGGCGGGGAAGGGGCAACACGACCGCTGTGAGCGTTGCAGGACGCACCATTGTGGCCGCTGCCTCCCCGGCGTGCCATGTCCCGGAGCCGGCGTGGCAGCATGCGCCGGAGGCAGCACCGGGCCGTGCAGGTCACCTTTCTGGGCACCAGTTCGGGCATTCCCACCCGGGCCCGCAACGTGTCGGCCGTGGCCCTGCGGCTGCCGCAGCGGGCGGAGCTCTGGCTGTTCGACTGCGGCGAGGCCACCCAGCACCAGTTCCTGCGCAGTGAACTACGCGTGTCGCAGCTGCGACGGATCTTCATCACCCACATGCACGGCGACCACGTCTTTGGTCTGCCGGGCCTGCTGGCCAGCCTGGGGCTCGCCGGTAGCTGCAGCGATGGCCTCGATCTCTACGGTCCCGACCCCCTTCGGGACTACCTCGAGGGGGTGCTGCGCACCTCCTCCACCCGCATCGGCTACCCGCTGCGCACCCACAGGGTGCGCGAGGCCGCCCATAGCGGCCGGGTGCTGCTCGACGACGACGACATCCAGGTGCGCTGCGCCCCGCTCACCCACCGGGTGCCGGCCTTCGCCTATCGGGTGGAGCAGAAGCCTCGGCCGGGCCGCTTCGATGTGGCCCGGGCCCGCGAGCTGGGCATTCCCCCAGGTCCGATCTACGCCGAGCTCAAGGCCGGCCGGCCGGTCACCCTCGACGATGGCCGGGTGATCCAGGGCGCCAGCCTCTGCGGCCCACCCCGTCCGGGCTGCAGCGTCGTGTACTGCACCGACACCGTGTTCAGCGAGGCGGCAGTGGAGCTGGCCCGGGGCGCCGACCTGCTGATCCACGAATCCACCTTTTCCCACGCCGAGGCCGCGATGGCGATCGCCCGGCAGCACTCCACCAGCACGATGGCGGCCCAGACCGCCCTGGAAGCCGGCGTGAAGCGCCTGGTGCTCACCCACCTCAGCCCCCGCTATGTGACCGGCAACGCCATGACCCCCGACGACCTCGTGGCCGAGGCCCGGGCGATCTTCCCCGAGACCCAGGTGGCGAAGGATTTCCTCACCCTCGACGTGGCGCCAACTGACGATAGGGCTACGGCCTGAGCCTGCAACAGTTCACATGATTCCGTGCCGTGGGACCCGTCGGCCGTGATACAAGATCTCAGTCGCGGTCTCACCGCCATCTCGCCGGCTTCTTCCATGGCCCCCTCCCTTCGCTCAGCCCTCCGCGCCATCGTCCGGACCCTGATGGTCCTGCCCCTGGCGCTGCTGGTCTGTTTCGCTGGTCCCGCTGCTGCCGCCCAGTGGAGTGCCGAGCAGCTCACCGTTCCCAGCAGCCCCGACGGCACCCTGGTCACGTTCAGTGAGAAGGAGGTGAAGGCGGGTCGCAAGCAGTTCAACACCAGCTGCGGCACCTGCCATGCCGGCGGCATCACCAAGACCAACCAGAACGTCGGCCTCGACCCCGAGACCCTGGCCCTGGCCACCCCGCCCCGCGACTCGGTCGATGCCCTGGTGGACTACCTCAAGGACCCCACCTCTTATGACGGCGAATACAGTATCGCCGACGTGCACCCGAGCCTGCGCAGCAGCGACGTCTTCCCGCAGATGCGCAACCTCGACGAG
>CAIRWM010000145.1 GCA_903882285.1 uncultured cyanobacterium | reverse complement strand
CTGCACCTGGCGGAGCTGGGCCTGCCGGCCGCCACCGAACTGCTTGATCCGGTGGTGCCCCAGTACATCGCCGACCTGATCAGCTGGACGGCGATCGGCGCCCGCACCACCGAGAGCCAGACCCACCGCGAGATGGCCTCTGGCCTGTCGATGCCGATCGGCTTCAAGAACGGCACCGACGGCAGCGTGTCGACCGCCATCAATGCCATGGAGGCCGCCGCCCGGCCGCACCATTTCCTCGGCATCAGCCAGGAGGGCCAGGCGGCGATCGTGAGCACCACCGGCAACCCCGACGGCCACCTGGTGCTGCGCGGCGGCAAGGGGGGCACCAACTTCCACCGCGAGGCCGTGGAGGAGGCCGCCGCCCAGCTGGCGAAGGATGGCCTGCCTGCCCGCCTGATGGTGGATTGCAGCCACGGCAACTCCAACAAGGACTACCGCCGCCAGGGAGAGGTGCTGCAGGCGGTGGCCGACCAGGTGCGCGCCGGTTCCGTTCACCTGCTGGGCGTGATGCTCGAGAGCCACCTGGTGGCCGGCGCTCAGAAGATCCCCAACGACCTCTCCCAGCTCAATCCCGCCGCGCTCGCCTACGGCCAGAGCATCACCGACGCCTGCATCGACCTGCCCAGCACGCTGGCGCTGCTTGAGGAGCTGGCGGCGGCGGTGCGCGAGGTGCGCGAGCGGCGGCTGGTAGCGGTCTGAGGCGCCGCCGATTCCCAGGAAATCCTTAATGCTGGCACTCAAGGATTGCGAGTGCCAGAAC
Source organism: uncultured cyanobacterium (assembly GCA_903882285.1). Taxonomy (GTDB): domain Bacteria; phylum Cyanobacteriota; class Cyanobacteriia; order PCC-6307; family Cyanobiaceae; genus Cyanobium. The sequence continues at coordinate 1,926 of CAIRWM010000145.1, read as the reverse complement.
AACAGAAATCTGAGGGAATGTTCGTTGTGAGCAGCACTGTCAGCCGCTGTCCTTACCGTGTGCTAATCGTCGTTTTGGCGGGTTGGTGCATGGCTTATCTCTTGCAGTTTTGCGGCTTCTCCGATCCGCTGCAGCTCTTCTATCTCGAGCAGCGCACCAGCGCCTCCATCGCCAACGACCTCTCCGCCGGGACTGGGCCCGGGCCGGTGTTCGCCGGCTTCCGTCCCTTCCAGCTCGATGACCTGCTCGGTTGGGCACTTGAGACGGCACGCCAGCGCCAGTGGGACAAGGAGCAGATCCAGCGCACCGTGCTCGAGGCCTGGTTCGACCGGGCCGAGGTGATCCGCCAGTGGCAGCTGCGCCTGCGGCTCGAACCCGGCGATCGGCTGCTGGTGGCGGCCCTCGGCAGCCGCCGCGACTGGCGACAGCGCTGCGAAACTCTGCTGCAGGCCTGAGTCTGATGCTGCCTCAGCAGCGGCTCAGCTGAGCCAGGCCCAGAGCAGGGCCACCCCGAGGGGCACCGTCAGGTTGTCCAGCCCCTGCACGGCCAGCTGCTCCAGTGCGGTGCCGAGCAGGGCCAGCAGGAGCAGCAGCGGCCAGGCCGGGCCCGGCGGGGCGACGGTTGCCACGGCCAGCAAGACCGCCAGGCTCACCAGCGCCATGGTGAGGGTGCCCGCCAGGGAGCGCCGCTCGCCCAGCACCCTCCAGCTTGGTGAGTCCAGCCGCGGCCCCACCAGTCCGGCCAGGCCGTCGCCCAGGGCCATCACCAGCACCCCGGCGCAGACGGCGTCGGGGCGCTGCGGCCAGAACAGCAGCAGAAGCAGGGTGATCGAGGCGCCGTAGGCCACCGTGCCGTAGCTGGCGCGCCCCACGTCCTCGATGGCCGGCAGCAGGCGTCGGCGGTGGTTGAGCAGGGCCAGCAGGGTGATGGCCGCGGCGGCGGGAATCGCCAGCCAGCGCTCAATGCCGAAGCGCCAGGCCAGGGGAATCACCGCCCCCCCGCCGATGTGCACCAGCTTGCGGGTCCACTCGCCGCCCGTGCCCCAGCGTTGGCGGAGCGCCACGGCCAGCACGGCGAGCAGGGCCAGCCAGAGGGCCACCGCGGCGATGCCGATCCCCTGCCGCAGCGCGTCCGGCTGGGACTGCAACCAGCCCATGGTGGCCTCAGGCGGCCTGCTGCATGTTGCTCATCAGCCGCAGCTTCAGGATCGCCTTGGCCTCCAGTTGACGCACCCGCTCGCGCGAGACATTGATCTGGCGGCCGATCTCGGCGAGGGTGAGCGGCTCGGCCCCCTCCAGTCCGAATCGCAGCTTGAGGATCTTCTGCTCGCGGTCGTTGAGCTGGGAGAGCCAGGTGCTGAGGTGTTCCTTCTGCAGATGGCGGTCCATCGAGTCGAAGTGCTCTCCGCTCGCCGGATCGGCGATCAGTTCGCCCAGGGTGCTGCGGTCCTCCTCGCCGCGGGCGTGGGCGTCGAGGGAGGCGCAGGGGGCGCTCTGGGAGATCAGTTCCTCCAGGTCTTCCGGCAGCATCCCCATGGCGTGGGCCAGTTCCAGCCGGTTGGGCTGGCGGCCGAGCCGGTGGGAGAGCTCCCGGGTGATGCGCCGCATCTTCGAGAGCTTCTCGCTGATGTGGATCGGCAGGCGGATGGTGCGGGCGCTGTTGTCGATGGCACGGGTCATCCCCTGGCGGATCCACCAATAGGCATAGGTGGAAAACTTGTAGCCCATGGCGGGGTCGAACTTGTCGACGGCCCGCTCCAGGCCGATTGCCCCCTCCTGCACCAGATCCAGCAGCTCGAGGCGGTTGGGCTGGCGACCGAAGCGGTGCGACAGCTCGCGGGTGATGCGGCGCAGCTTGGCCAGCTTCTCGCTGATGTGGATCGGCAGGCGGATGGTGCGGGCGGTGTTGTCGATCGCCCGGGTCAT
>CAIRWM010000144.1 GCA_903882285.1 uncultured cyanobacterium | reverse complement strand
GGTGGGCCATGCGCACCCTTCGCGACGGACCCTCCTCGATCAGCGAGAGCTTGCCGAGGAGGTCGGGTTGGCCCGGATAACGCAGCCGCACCATGCGCAGAAAGCGGGCGTTGATCTCGAAGATGATCTCCAGCTGACGTGGAAGCAGCTGCTGGAACAGCTCCAGGCTCCAGCACTCCAGGGCCTCGGGCAGCAGGGTGTGGTTGGTGTAGCTGATGGCGCTGGTGGTGATCGTCCAGGCCGTCTCCCAGTCGACGCCGTGCTCGTCGATCAGCAGCCGCATCAGCTCCGCCACGGCGATGGCGGGATGGGTGTCGTTGAGCTGGACGGCGTACTTGCGGTGGAACTCGGTGACGGGGATGCCCTGCCCCTTGAGGATGCGGAACATGTCCTGAAGCGAGCAGCTCACGAAGAAGATCTGCTGACTGAGCCGCAACCGCTTGCCCTGTTCCAGCTCGTCGTTGGGATAGAGAACCTTGGAGAGGGTCTCCGAATTCATCTTCTGCAGCACGGCGCGGGTGTAGTCGCCGGCGTTGAAGGAGGCGAAGTCGAAGGCGTCGGGGGCCTGCGCCGACCACAGCCGCAGGGTGTTTGCGGTGTGAACGCCATAGCCGAGGATCGGCGTGTCATGGGCCACGCCGATCACGGTGTGGTTGCCGATCTGCACCGGATAGCTCCATTCCGGCCGGATCACCTCCCAGGGATTGCCGCCGGTCAGCCAGGGGTCCGTGCTCTCCCGCTGCCCCTGGGGGCCGATCTGCTGACGGAAGATGCCGAATTCGTAGCGGATGCCGTAGCCGATCGCCGGCAGCTCCAGGCTGGCCATCGACTCCTGGAAGCAGGCCGCCAGGCGGCCCAGGCCACCGTTGCCCAGGCCGGGCTCCGGCTCCTCGGCCAGTAGCTCCTCCAGCGAGAGCCCCAGCTCGCTGCAGGCCGCCTCGGCCTCCTCGCGCAGGCCCAGGCTGACCAGGTTGTTTTCGAGGTGCGGGCCCAGCAGGTATTCCGCCGATAAATAGATGGCGGTGCGCACCTGGCGGCGGCTGTAGGTGTCGGCGGTGTCGACCCAGCTGGCCAGCAGCCGGTCGCGCACTGCCAGGGCCAGGCAGAGGTAGTGGTCGTGGCGGGTGGCCAGAGCGGCGGACTTGGCCTGGCTGGAGAAGAGGTGGCGCCGCATCGCCTCCACCAGGGAGGAGCTCGAACTCAGAGGGCGACCCGGCTGGGGGTCGCGGGGGGGGGCAACAGCCATGGTGCGAGCCGGATCGGCAATCGTTCCTTCATCGCCGGGTCTTGCGAATGATGTTGTCCGCTTCGCTACCGCTCCTTGATCCTTAAGGCCAGCTTCCTGTCTGCGGCACCGGGGTCCGCCAGGGTGGGGCCGTCCTCCAGCAGCAGCGGCTCGATGCTCCAGCCCAGCTCGCTCTCCACTCCTGGCGGACCGGAGAAGCTGCCGTTGACGGCGGCGGTGAGCCCCGGCTTGGAGGAGGTGGCCAGGGTGATGTAGCGGTCGTCGATCGCGCCCTTGCCGCTGGGGTCGAAGCCGCGCCAGCCGGCCCCCGGCAGGTAGACCTCCGCCCAGGCGTGCAGGTCGTAGGTTTTGGGCTTCGGCTCCACCAGGTGGTAGCCGCTCACGAAGCGGGCCGGCAGGCCGACGCAGCGGCAGGCCTCGATCATCAGCAGGGCGAGGTCGCGGCAGGATCCCACCCGCTCCTTGAGGGTGCGGCCGGCGGGCCAGGCCGGGCCGATGTGCCGCTGGGTGTACTTGACCCGGTCCTGGATGATCTCCACCAGCTGCTGCAGGAACATCAGCACCCGCTGATCGCTGCCCATCAGGGCCTCCTGAGCGAGGTCGACGGCGGCGGGATCGTGCTGGCCGTTGGGCAGCCAGCCCTCCAGCGCCCCCATCAGGTCGCCGTTGAGGTGGCCCACCGGATAGGGCAGCTGGGGCTCGTGGTGCTCCAGGCAGGTGATCAGGGACGGCGCCAGCTGGGTCTCCACCTCGCTGATCGCGCGCACCTGGAAGTGGTCGGTGGTGCCGTCGAAGCGGGCCCGCAGGATCTCGTCGCCGCTGGCGGCCACGAGCGGGTAGAGGCAGTCCGCATCAGGGCTGATCGCCAGCTCGAAGTGCAGCAGTCGCTGGAAGCCTTGGCCGCGCGGCTTCAGGCAGAAGCGGTGCGGGCCCAGCAGCACCGGGGCGCTGTAGCGGTAGGTGAGGGTGTGGGTTACGCGGGCGCGCATGGCGTCTCGGACCCGATGGGGGGGCTGGTGGCCGGAGTGGCCGTGGGACTGATGAAGTAGCGGGCCTCGATCAGGTCGTGAAGGCTGTTGAAGTCCTGCTGGACGTGGTCGATCGCCTCGTGCAGGCCGCTGGCGATCAGCTCCTCGATGCGGGTGAAGCTCCAGCGCGCCAGCACCAGGCCGCTGAGGCACTCCAGCTCGTCGGGGGGACCGGGAACGGCGCTGCCGCGGATGATCCGCAGCGTTTCGCTGATGCGCTCCAGGCAGTAGCGCACCGAGCGCGGGAAAATTGGATCCAGCAGCAGGAAGGCGGCCACCGCCTCCGGCGCGATGGCCCGCTGCTGCGACTGGCGGAACATCTGATACGCGCCGGCGGTGCGCAGCAGGGCGATCCACTGCAGTTCATCGAGAACGCCGCCCACCTCCTCGGTCGAGGGCAACAGCAGGAAGTACTTGACGTCGAGGATGCGGGTGGTCTTGTCGGCCCGCTCCAACAGCCGGCCGAGGCGGCTGAACTGCCAGGAGAGATCGCGGCTGAGGGTGGCGTCGGTGATGCCGTAGAAGAGCTGGCAGGCGCGGCGGATTTCGCGCAGCTGCTCCTGGGGTGGCTGGTCCCAGAAGGCCGGCTCCTGCATCGTCCAGTAGAAACCGTTGAGGTGCTCCCACATCTCGGTGGTGATCACCTCGCGGATCTGGCGGGCGTTCTCGCGGGCGAAGGCGATGCAGTTGATGACGCTGCTGGGGTTGCGCTCCTCGCGCACCAGGAAGCGCACGACGTCGTCAGGGCTGCGGCCGGGGCCAAGCTCGTCGAACAGCTCGCAGTCGCCGCTGGCCTCGATCAGGGGCAGCCAGGGCTCGGCGCTGCCGGGCGGGCAGTCAAGGGCCATGGCCTCGCTCACCTCGACGAAGCGGGAGATGTTCTCAGCCCGCTCGACGTAGCGGTTGATCCAGTAGAGCGAATCGGCGACGCGGCTCAGCATGGCGTCACCTCATCGACGATCCAGGTATCCTTGCAGCCGCCCCCCTGGGAGGAATTGACCACCAGGGAGCCGCGGCGCAGGGCGACGCGGGTGAGGCCGCCTGGCGTCACCCAGGCGCCCTTGCCGCGCAGCACGTAAGGGCGCAGATCCACGTGGCAGGGGTAGAGCTCGCCCTCGCTCAGGGAGGGCACGGTGGAGAGCTCCAGGGTGGGCTGGGCGATGTAGTTGCGGGGATCGGCCTGGATCTTCTCGGCGAAGGAGGCGATCTCCTCGCGGCTGGCATGGGGGCCGATCAGCATGCCGTAGCCGCCCGCCTCGGCCACCGATTTCACCACCAGATCGCTGAGGTGGGCGAGCACGTAGGCGCGCTCATCCTGGCGGGAGCAGAGGTAGGTGGGAACGTTCTCGATGATCGGCTCCTCGCCCAGGTAGTAGCGGATCATCTCCGGCACGTAGGCGTAGATCAGCTTGTCGTCGGCGACGCCGGTGCCGGGGGCGTTGGCGATCGCCACCCGGCCGGCGCGGAAGGCGGCCATCAGCCCCTTTACCCCCAGCATCGAGTCGCTGCGGAAGACATCCGGATCGAGGAAGTCGTCGTCGATGCGGCGGTAGATCACATCCACCGGTTCGAGGCCGCCGGTGCTGCGCATCCATACCCGGTCGCCCTCGCAGACCAGATCACGGCCTTCCACCAGCTGAATGCCCATCTGCTGGGCCAGGTAGCTGTGCTCGAAGTAGGCGCTGTTGAACACTCCCGGGGTGAGCAGCACCACTTTGGGGGTGTCGGTCCAGGTGGCCAGCTCACGCAGGGTCTGCAGCAGGCGCGAGGCGTAGTTGTCGATCGGCGCCACGGTGCGGCCAGCGAACAGGCTCGGGAAGATGCGCTTCATCACGCGCCGGTTCTCGAGGAAGTAGGCCACCCCGGAGGGGCAGCGCAGGTTGTCCTCCAGCACCCGCCAGGTGCCGGAGCCGTCGCGCACCAGGTCGAGGCCGGAGATGTGGCACCAGCGGCCCAGGGGCGGTATCGCTCCCCGCAGCTGGGGCCGCCAACCCTGGGAGCTCTCCACATCCTCGCGGGGCACCACGCCGTCGGCCAGGATCCGCTCCTTGCCGTAGACGTCGGCCAGGAAGAGGTCGATGGCCTCGAGGCGCTGGATCAGCCCCTTCTCGAGCCGCTCCCACTCGCTGGCGGCGATCAGCCGGGGCAGGGGGTCGAAGGGCAGGATGCGCTCCACCCCTTTGCTGCCGGAATCGTTGAGCCGGAAGGTGGCTCCCAGCCGCTTCAGCAGCATGCCGGCGGCGGCGTGGTTGTGGTTGAGCTGGTCAAGCCCCATGCGCCCCAGGGACGAGAGCAGGGGCTGCAGGGCGTCCCGGGGCTGTTCTGCGCCGCTGAAATACTCGTCGTAGCCGTGGTTGGGCCGGTAATCCGTGAACAATGCTCCCCGTTCCGCTGGACGGATCCTGCTGCCGCCAGGGGGGCTTTCCCGGTGGCCGTTGCTACGAAAAAGCTCCCAATGGCGCTGGATCCGGTGGTGGGCGAGACAGGCCGCGGCGATGGCCTGCGCGATCCCCGTGCGTTGCCCATCGTCGATTGCCTGCTGGCGGCGGCGCTGGGCGGGGCGGCGATCCGGGTCACACCCGGGTGCGTGATCAGAGCAGGAAGTAGCGCTGCGCCATCGGCAGCACCTCGGCGGGCTCGCAGGTGAGCAGCTCGCCGTCGGCAAAGACCTCATAGGTCTGGGGGTCGACCTCCACCTTGGGCAACGCCGTGTTGTTGCGCAGGGAAGCCTTGCCGATTTCGCGGGTGTTCACCACCGGTACGCAGCGGCGCTGCAGTCCGAGGCTGCGGGGCAGGTCGGCGTCGAGGGCGGCCTGGCTCACGAAGGTGAGACAGCTGGGGGCGAGGGCCCGGCCGAAGGCGGCGAACATCGGCCGGCCGTGCACCGGGCCCGGGGTGGGGATCGAGGCGTTGGCATCGCCCATCTGGGCCCAGACGATCGAGCCGCCCTTGATCACCAGCTCCGGCTTGACGCCGAAGAAACCCGGCTTCCAGAGCACCAGATCGGCCAGCTTGCCCACCTCCACCGAGCCCACCTGGCTGTCGAGGCCGTGGGCGATGGCGGGGTTGATCGTGATCTTGGCGATGTAGCGCTTGAGGCGGTGGTTGTCGTTGCGAGCGCCACCGGGGCCGGTGGCGTCCTCGGGCAGGGGACCGCGCTGCACCTTCATCTTGTGGGCGGTCTGGAAGGTACGGATGATCACCTCGCCCACCCGGCCCATCGCTTGGGAGTCGCTGGCGATGATGCTGAAGGCGCCGAGGTCGTGGAGGATGTCCTCGGCGGCGATCGTCTCGCGGCGGATGCGCGATTCGGCGAAGGCCACATCTTCGGGGATCTTCGGATCGAGGTGGTGGCACACCATCAGCATGTCGAGGTGCTCCTCAAGGGTGTTGCGCGTGTAGGGGCGCGTGGGGTTGGTGGAGCTGGGCAGCACGTTGGCTTCGCCGCAGATGCGGATGATGTCCGGCGCGTGGCCGCCGCCGGCCCCTTCGGTGTGGAAGGTGTGAATGGTGCGGCCGCCGATGGCGCGGATCGTGTCCTCCACGAAGCCGGCTTCGTTGAGGGTGTCGCTGTGCAGGCACACCTGCACGTCGAAGCGGTCGGCCACCGCGAGGCAGCAGTCGATTGCGGCGGGCGTGGTGCCCCAGTCTTCATGGAGCTTGAGGCCGCAGGCGCCGGCGCGGATCTGCTCTTCGAGCGCCTCGGGGGTGCTGGCGTTGCCCTTGCCGAAGAAGCCCAGGTTCACCGGCAGGCCCTCGGCCGCCTGCAGCATGCGGGCCAGGTGGAAGGAGCCGGGCGTGCAGGTGGTGGCGTTGGTGCCGGTGGCCGGGCCGGTGCCGCCGCCCAGCAGGGTGGTGACGCCCGAGGCCAGGGCCGTCTCGATCTGCTGCGGACAGATGAAGTGGATGTGGGTGTCGATGGCGCCGGCGGTGACGATGTGCCCCTCACCGGCGATCGCCTCGGTGCCGGGACCCACCACGATGGTGACGCCGGTCTGGATGTCGGGGTTGCCCGCCTTGCCGATCGCCACGATGCGGCCGTCGCGTAGGCCGATGTCGGCCTTGACGATGCCCCACCAGTCGAGGATCAGGGCATTGGTGATCACCGTGTCCACTGCGCCGGCGGCGCGCGGCGTCTGGGCCTGGCCCATGCCGTCGCGGATCACCTTGCCACCGCCGAACTTCACCTCATCGCCGTAGTGGGTGAAGTCCTGTTCCACTTCAAGGATCAGCTCGGTATCCGCCAGGCGCAGGCGGTCGCCGGTGGTGGGCCCGTAGGTCTCGGCGTAGCTGCGGCGGTCGATCCGGTAGGCCATGGGGGAAGGGGGAGGGGGGCGGGTCAGTCGAGGTGGCCGTTCACCAGACCGTTGAAGCCGAAGACGCGGCGCTCGCCGCTGAAGGGCACCAGGCGCACCTCCCTGCTGTCGCCGGGTTCGAAGCGGATGGCGGTGCCGGCCGGGATGTCGAGCCGCAGGCCGCGGGCCGCCTCGCGATCGAACAGCAGGGCGTCGTTGGTTTCGTGGAAGTGGAAGTGGGAGCCCACCTGCACGGGGCGGTCGCCGCTGTTGGCCACCATGAGCGTGGTGACGGGCCGGCCGGCGTTGAGCTCCAGTTCGCCGGGCTCGGGGATCAGTTCACCGGGGATCAGGGGAGGCATGGGCAGGCTCAGCGGATGGGGTCGTGCAGGGTGACCAGCTTGGTGCCATCGGGGAAGACCGCCTCAATCTGCACCTCGGCGATCAGCTCCGGCACACCCTCCATCACCTGATCTCGACGCAGCCAGTTGGTGCCCTCTTCCATCAGTTCGGCCACGCTGCGGCCGTCGCGGGCACCCTCCAGCACCTGAAAGCTGAGCCAGGCCACGGCCTCGGGGTGGTTGAGCCGCAGGCCGCGGAGGAGGCGCCGCTCCGCCAGCATGGCGGCGGTGACGATCAGGAGCTTGTCCTTTTCCTGGGGGGTGAGGTGCAAGGGTTGGATCCGGAGCCGATTCACTCTGGCAGCCGTCTTGCTGGCCGATGTTCAGTGCGGACTGCGGACCCCTGAGGGTGGAGAACGCGTGCGGTTGCACGTTGGGCTCGCCGAAGGGGGCTTGGGCTTCTCTCGAGCCGCGTGTTCGTCAGAGCCTAGTGCCCGCAACATCAGCGGCCTTCAGACGGTGTCAGTCGTTCTGGCTATCGAATCAAGCAGTGCCGCCTCCGTCACTGTCCGTCGCCATCACGCTGTTCTGTAGGGGCTCCTCCTGAAACGGCCACACCCGGGGCATCTCCGGAGAGGCCAGGTGGCGTTCGGCGCGCAGCCGTGCCCAGATCCGGGTGAACCAGTGGCGTGCCGCCGTGCTTGATGGTCCGCGGTAGCGGGCCACCAGCCCCTGCTCCAGCGCGCCGCAGGCCATCGTGCCCTCCAGCCCCTGCCGATTGGCGCGGCAGTGGGCCAGCAGCGCCGCAAGCCCTTCCCCCGCCAGCGGCTGCGGCGCCGCCCATACCAGCGAGCCGAACACCGGCTGCCCCGCCAGGCCATGGTCGCCCTGCAGGCCGGTGCCGCCGAGTTCCAGCCTGTCGACCAGCTCCCAGCGCTCCGGGGCCGTGGCGCACGCCTGGCGCCGGATCTCCAGCTGTGAGCGCCAGCAGCCTGCGCCCAGGGTTTCCGCCGCTGCCGTGCGGCCCAGCCGCACCACCTCCGCTCCCAGCCAACTCGCGCTGGCGGCCAGAACCACCTGGGTCCGCTGCTCGAACAGCCCATCGGCATAGAGCACCAGCTCCTGCGGCAGCCATTCCAGATCGGCGTTCTCCTCCAGCTGGAACGCCAGCTCCTGCACCGCCCAGCGCCCCTCGGGGTAGCGGCGCGAGCGACCGATCGAGCCGTAGACCTTCTGGGCCGCCACGCTGGTGAGCAGGGCGCGGCTGCCCGGCGCCAGCCGGGCCTCCAGGCTGAGGCGGTCGCCGCCCACCAGGCCGCCGGCGGTGTGCAGAAGCGGCAGCTCGCAGCGGCCATCGGCCCGCGGGAAGGCCCGCTGCAGCTTCAGTGGTGCCGTGGCGCCGCCCTGATGTCGGGTACGGCCCTCATCGTCGCGGTGGAAGTGCAGCGAGGCCTGGCCGTGCCAGGCGGCCTCCACCCCATCCAGCAGCAACCCCCTGGGATCACGCTGCATCGATCACCGGCTTCGAGGCGTCGATGTCAGCGTTCACCATCGGATGGCGAAGGGCAATGGCCATGACCAGGTCCACGGCGGCTCCCATGATCTGCTCAAGATCGTGGCGCCGGCAGGCGGCACGGATCGCGTCGGGTTGGGGCTGGGCAAGGGCGAGGCTCATCACGCCAGTCCGATGGATCCAGTATCGGCCGTCGCTTTGGTTTTGGTGGTCAGGCGGCATCGCCTGCTGCGGATCTGATCCTGCGGGGGCCACACTCGGTGCACCCTTCGCTCAGGAAGCCCCGGCCGGTGATTGATCCATTCTGCGCCCCGCGGGTCCTCAGCGGTCGTCAGCTCGCTGCACCGGCCCAGGCCGGCAGCGGGCTGCACCTGCCCCTGAGCGCGGATGAGCGCACCCGCCTGCGCGGCCTGCGCCACTGCGCCACCGGGCAGCCGGTGCTGCTGCAGCGGCCCCGCGGCGAGCCGCTCCAGCCCGGCGAGTGGCTCGGTGCTGATGACGGGCTGCCGCCGGTGCAGGTGGAGGCGGCGCCGGAATCGCTGTTGCTGGTGCGGGCCAGCGAGCCGCTGGCGCTGCTGCGGGCCGCCTATCACCTGGGCAATCGCCACGTGGCCCTGGAGGTGCGCCCAGGTGAGCTGCGCCTGCTCGACGATCCGGTGCTGGCCGATCTGCTCGTCCAGCGCGGGCTGGAGCTGGAGCGCCGCCATGAGCCCTTCCTGCCGGAGGGCGGCGCCTACGCGGCGCATCACGGCCACAGCCACAGCCATCACCCTCACGTGCCATGAGCGCTCCCCGACTGCGGCTGTTCCAGCTTGTGAGCCCCGCCCTGCCAGTGGGAGCCTTCAGCTACTCCGAGGGCCTGGAGGTGCTGGTGCAGGCTGGTCGTCTGGCTGATGCCGCCGCCGTGACCGACTGGCTGGCGGCGGAACTGCGTGGCGGCAGCCTGCCGATCGAGGCGGCGGCCTTGCCGCGCCTGATGGACGCCCTGGCGCTATGGCGCCGGGCCGCGGGGGTGGGGGACGCCGCAGCGGCCAAGGCTGCGCTGTTCGATCTCGATGGCTGGCTGCTGGCCCAGCGGGAGGCTGCCGAGGTGCGCGCCCAGCAGCGCCAGATGGGCCGCTCGCTGCTGCAGCTGCTGGCCGACCTGGGCTGGCCGCTGCCTGAGGGCTCGGCGCCGGCCCTGGCCTGGCCCGCCGCCTGGGCATGGGCCGGGCTCTGCCTAGAGCTGCCGCCGCTGGAGGTGGTCGAGGCCTACATCTACGGCTGGGTCGCCAACCAGCTCAGCGCCGCCGTGCGGCTGGTGCCCCTCGGCCCTACCGAAGCCCAGCGCCAGCAGCTGGCCCTGGCCCCCCTGATCGAGCAGCGGGCCGCCGAGCTGGTGGCCGCCGATCCCGCCACCCTCTGGAATGGCGGTGTGGGGGCGGGCCTGGCCCAGCTCGGCCATGGCGAGCTCTATTCCCGCCTGTTCCGCAGCTGATGGGCTCCGTCCCTGGACCCGCCGGCCTACCGCCCGTTGCCGGCTACGGACGGCGCCGCTGTCTGGGGCTGTTGGCGGGCGGGGTTCTGGGGCTGGCGGCCGGCTGTGGTCGCCTGGGGGGGCTGCCTCCCGCAGGCCGCGGCTGGGGTCTGCCCCATTGGGGACTGCCCGGGTGGGGCTGCTGCAGTTTGTGCGGGCCGCGGCGCCTGATGCGGTGCGCCTTGGCTTGCTGGAGGTCCTGGCGGCGGCGGGTTACCGGCCGGGAGCGGGCCTGGCGCTGGAGCAGCGCTTCGCGGGGGGCAGCACGGCCACGGCGCGGGAGCAGGTGCAGGAGTTGCTGCGCCGGCCGCTCGATCTGCTCGTGGCGATCGGCACGCCGCCGCTCGAGGCGGCCCTGGCCCTGGCCCCCGCCAGCCTGCCGGTGGTGTTCGCCTACTGCTCCAATCCCTGGGGTGCCGGGGCCGGTAGCAGCTACGGCCAGCACCGGCCCAATGTCACTGGCACCGTGGGCACCAATCCCCTTGCCGCCCAGCTCGATCTGGCGCAGCGCCTCGATCCCGGCCTGCTGCGCGTCGGTCTGGTGATGAATCCGGCGGAGCCGAACTCCAGCTTCGAGACGGAGCTGCTGCGGCGCGATGCCGAGGAGCGTGACCTGCAGCTGCTGGTGGAGCCGGTGGCGGAGCCTGACGAGGTGGCGGCGGCGGCGCAGCGGCTGCTGGAGCTGCAGGAGGTGGGGGCCCTGGTGCGGGTGGGCGACTACGCCAGTTCCCTGGCCTTTGCCGATCTGGCGGCGGCGGGGCTGCGCCACCGCTGTCCCGTTTACTCCGTCGATCCCGTCGACATCGGGGTGCGCGGCTGCATGGCGGTGGTGGGCTGGGACGCCCATGCCGATGGCCAGCTGGCCGGCGCCCTGGCGGTGCAGGTGCTGCGCGGTGCCGATCCCGCCAACTTGCCCTTCGAGCCGCTCAGTCGCCGGCTGCTGCTGCTCAACCGCCGCACCGCCGCGGCGCTCGGGCTGGCTTTCCCCGCCGAGCTGCTGCGCCGCGCCGACCGTGTCGTGGGCTGAGGGTGACGGGCGTTGCTGAGGCTGGCGGCCTTAGCGGCCAGGGGCCGCCTGAGGATTCGCCAGGGGCGCGCGCGAGGGGGCCGCAGCGGGGGCTTCTGCGGGGCGCGGTGCTCCACCGCCGTGGCCCGGACGCAGCAGCGGCTGTTCCACGAGCTGCAGCAGCCAGCTCTCGTTGAGGGTCTTCACCAGGCGATTGGTGGACGCCGCCATCGTGTTGAGCTCCCGCAGGGTGGCGAGCAGCTGTGGCACGGCCTCCCGCTCGGCCTGGCCGGCGCCCTGCACGAGCGCGTCGACACCGGCGGCGGTGGCGTTCGCCCGCCCCTCCAGGCGGCTGGCCAGCTGCCGGCTGCTGGCCAGGGTGCGGTTGAGTTCCCGGGCGCTCGTGCCGGTTTCCGTCTCCAGGTGTCCGGCCAGGCCGCGGGCCCGCACCAGGGTGCGGTCGAGTTCGTCGAGGCTGCGCGGCACCCGCCGCTCCGCCAGGTTGGCGCCACCCCGCAGTGTTTTCTCCAGCAGCACCCGCGTGTCGGCCAGATCCAGCAGCAGCTGGTTCACCGTTGGCCGGCTGGTGAACAGCAGCGTTTCGCCCGAGCGGATCGGTGCCTGCCCGAAGGCCGCCGGGTCGGGGGTGAGGGTCACATACGTGTTGCCGAGCAGCCCGTCCTGGGCCAGCTCAGCGCGGCTGCGGCGGCCCACCATGGCCCGGTAGCGGTCGTCGAGATCCAGCTCCACCAGCACCTGGGCATCGTTCTGCAGGCGGATGCTGCGCACCCGTCCCACCGGGAAGCCGGAGATCTTCACCCCCATGCCCGGCGACAGCCCACCAGCGCTGAGCGTGCGGAACTGCAGGCGAGTGGTCGACGTGAGCCAGTGGCGGGCCGCGCCTATGCTCGCCGCGAATCCGGCCAGCAGCAGGATGGCGCCGCCCAGCACGGCCAGTTTCTGCAGGCGCGGCCTTCCCATCGCTCAGCCTCCGCTGATCTGCAGGGGGTCGAAGCTGATCGCCAGGAACAGATCGAGGCCGGCCAACAGCGCCGTGGCCTGCAGGATCGTGTGGGCCATGCGCCTGGCCCCCTCGCGCGGGCGCTGCCGCTGGCGCAGGCAGAGCGCCACCACGGCGGCGCCATAGGCGGCCCCCTTGAGCAGGCTGAGGGCGAACCTGCCCGGCTCCAGGCTGCCGGAGAGAACAGCCAGCTCCCGCAGGGGGGCGATCGGCGCGAAGCTCAGCACCGTCACCATCAGCACGGCCGCGAGGAAGTAGAGGGTCAGCACCAGGCCCTGGAAGGCACCGGCCAGCAAGGCCCGGCCACCGCCCTGCCACCAGGCGGCCGGCGCCGGCCCTGCGCTGAGCAGGTCCGGGCCGATGTGCAGCAGCAGCAGCAGGTTCACCACCAGCGGCGCCGCAAACACCATCGTGCGCAGGGTCAGCAGCTGGATCGCCTGGGTGGAGAGCTGCTGCAGCGGACTGCGCAGCAGTTCCAGGAAGCCCAAGCTGATCACCGCCCCGGCCAGCAGCATCAGGCCGGCGGCACGGCCATCGGGGCTGTGATCCAGGCCGCGCCCCAGGCCCGCGGGGAGGCTGCCCGGCAGGTGGCGGAGTAAGGCTGGCGCACGGCTGGTCATGCGGTCGTTCACCCCGTTGGCGCGCGCTGCGGCCAGGATGGCACCCAGCCGAGAAACGCGCGATGGCCGGCAGCAAGCTGCGGGTGGGGGTGGCCGGGCCGGTGGGTTCCGGCAAGACGGCCCTGGTGGAGGCGCTCTGCCGGCGCCTGCGCGATCGCCTGCAGCTAGCGGTGGTCACCAACGACATCTATACCCAGGAGGACGCCCAGTTCCTCACCCGGGCAGGGGCCCTGGCTCCCGAGCGCATCCGCGGTGTGGAGACCGGCGGCTGCCCGCACACGGCGATCCGCGAGGACTGCTCGATTAACCGCGCTGCCGTGCAGGAGCTGGAGCAGGCCTTTCCGGGCCTCGATCTGGTGCTGGTGGAGAGCGGCGGTGACAACCTGGCGGCCAGCTTCAGCCCGGAGTTGGTTGATCTGTGCATCTATGTGATCGATGTCGCCGCCGGCGACAAGATCCCGCGCAAGGGTGGTCCGGGCATCACCCGCTCCGACCTGCTGGTCATCAACAAGATCGATCTGGCCCCCATGGTGGGGGCCAGCCTGGCGGTGATGCAGGCCGACACCGAGCGGATGCGGCCGGGGCGGCCCTGGTGCTTCACCAACATGCACAGCGGTGAAGGGCTGGAGCTGGTGGAGAGGTTTCTGTTGCAACAGCTACCGAATGCTTGATGCGTGAGCCCAGAGATGCGTGGGTTCGCTGATCCAGAGCGGCCGCAAAGGCAAGAGTTGCGCAAACGGTTACAGGGGCTACCAAAAAGATGTAACCCCGCTCACTACGTTTGCTCCAACCGCTTCACTGGGACCACTTCCATGGGGTTCAGCGGGGTCACTTTCCAAGGAGCATTTTCATGAAGCCTTCCGCGATGTCGAAGCCCGCTCTTCGCTGGATAGGCGGAGCCACGGCCCTCGCCACCTCCTTCAGTCTCGTTGCCTGCGGTGGCGGCGGCGGCGGTAACTTCGATGGTGAGGTCAAAGTTGGCATCCTCCACTCCCTGAGTGGCACCATGGCTATTTCAGAAACCACCCTTAAAGAGGTGGAAGAGATGGCTATCAAGGAGATCAACGACGCCGGTGGCGTCAACGTTGGCGGCAAGAAGTACAAGATTACTGCCATCCCCGAAGATGGTGCCTCCGACTGGCCCACCTTCGCTGAGAAGTCTCAGAAGCTGATCGACGCCGACAAGGTGGCGGTTGTCTTCGGTGGCTGGACCTCCGCCAGCCGCAAGGCGATGATGCCGGTCTTCGAATCGAAGAACCACATGCTCTTCTACCCTATACAATATGAGGGTCAAGAGTGCTCTCGCAACATCTTCTACACCGGCGCTGTTCCTAACCAGCAGGCCGAGCCTGCGGTGGATTGGCTGATGAAGGAGTACAGCGGCAAATTTGGCAAAAAAGTTTATCTTGTTGGCTCGGACTACGTTTACCCGCGTACCGCCAATACCATCATCAAGGAGCAGATGAAGGCTCTTGGTGGTGAAACAGTGGGTGAGGACTATATCCCTCTAGGTAACACCGAAGTGGCACCGATCATTGCCAAGATCAAGAAGGCTTTCCCCAACGGTGGCATTATCATCAACACCTTGAACGGTGATTCCAACGTTGCTCTGTTCAAGCAGTTCAAGGCCGCTGGCATTGATCCGGCCAAGTATCCGATCATGTCCTTCTCGATCGCCGAGGAGGAAATCCGCCAGATCGGTCCTGAGTACACCAACGGCACTTTTGCTGCTTGGAACTTCTTCATGAGCCTGGACACCCCGGCTTCCAAGAAGTTCACGGAAGACTTCCAGGCCATGTACGGCAAAGACCGTGTGACCGGCGACCCCGCGGAGTCGGCGTACAACATGGTTTATCTCTGGAAGAATGCCGTTGAGAAAGCGGGCACCTTCGAGGATCTCGACAAGGTGCGCTCGGCGATGATTGGCATCACCTTCGCTGCTCCCCAGGGCGAAATCAAGATGTTCCCCAACCACCACACTTCCGAGCGGGTGCTAATCGGCGAGGCCTTGCCCGACGGTCAGTTCAAGATCCTCTCCGACTCCAAAACGGCTGTTGCGCCGATCCCATGGAACCAGTTCGTTCCGGAGACCAAGGGCTACACCTGCGATTGGACCCAGAATCGTCCTGATGCCGGTAAGTTCAGGATGTGATGGCAGCCGGTGGCCACCCTTAGGGGTGGCCATTTTTTTCAACCATTCGGAGCCGTAGCTGGTGGAACTCTTTTTCTCTCAGATCCTCGATGGTCTGAGCATCGGATCGGTATTGCTTCTCGCTGCCACAGGTTTGGCCATCGTCTTTGGCCTGATGGGGGTTATCAATCTCGCCCATGGCGAATTCATGATGTTGGGTGCCTACGTCACTTTTGTGGTGCAGGGGCTCTTCAAGCCGCTCCCAGGTTTTTTATTTGAATTATATTTCCCAGTTGCTCTTGTTTTCTCATTCTTGGTAACTGCTCTTTTCGGGGCGTTGCTGGAGCGAACATTGATACGGCGACTTTATGGCCGGCCCCTCGAGACCCTCCTGGCTACCTGGGGTGTGAGCCTGGTGCTCATCCAGCTGGTGCGCAGTATCTCCACCGCCATGTTGCTGGGCATCATACTGGCAGTCGTTCTTGGCATGCTTGGATCCCGCCTGCTCGCCCGCCGCTACGTCGATCGTCCGTTTCTTCCTTATATCACGGGCCTTCTGTGGGTTGGGTCCTCTCTGATTGGTCTGGCCTTGGTCAATGTTCTGGGGTCGGTTCGTCCCCTCGCCAGCGCCTGGTTTGG
>CAIRWM010000143.1 GCA_903882285.1 uncultured cyanobacterium | reverse complement strand
GGCCGCTGCGCTCCAGCGCATGCAGCGCATCGCAGCCGCCGACGTGCTGGTCGTCGATGAAGATCTGGGGAACGGAGCGCCGGCCGTCACTGCCGCGGGCCGCCATCGCCTCGCGGGCGTCCTCATCGCCGTCGATCACGTGTTCCACGTACCCCACCCCCTTGCGGTCGAGCAGTTGCTTGGCCCGCACGCAGAAGGGGCAGGCACGCCAGGTGTAGATCTCAACCTTGGCCATCGGGCTCGCAGCACTGCCCTCACGCTATCCGGCCCATGACCCTGGAGCGCAGGCGCCGATGAAGGAGCGGGGACGGGGCCTGGCCGCTCTGCTTCTGAGCGCGCTGTTCCTGATCGTGGTGCTGGTTGTGCTGCCCGTGCTGGGCGGCAGGCCCGCCGCCGCCGAAGAACGATTCGTGGGCGCATCATTCATGAATGCCGGAACCATCCCTAGCCACCCGTGGCCCTTCAGCGGCGCGGATGCCGTGCCCTCGATCGGATAGTGCCATCCAACCTACGGCTGGTGGTCACGATCGGCCGCCACCTGCAGGCCCTGGCGGGCGAGGAGCGCCAAGGCCTCGCCCTGCGCAAGCTCCGCAAATCCCTGGCATCCGTTGCCTGATCGCGACGGTCACCGGAGAGCGGGAAGCTGCCAAAGCGATGGTGGCAGATCGTCCCAGTGCCCATAAAAAGACACCTGGCGCCGACAAGAACGACGACACCAAGGGATTGGTGTCTGACCTCTGGTGACTGGGCGTCACGCCTCACGTCACCCAGAACGCAGCCCGCTCTGGATGATCGGCCATTGATCGCCAGACCAGCCGCCACGAGGGGTATGCCAAGTCCGTCAACGCCCCCCGCGGCATCGAGAAGGTGAGTACAATATTTGACCGGCACGTGGTCGCGTACAACCTGATCCGCGCGGGTAACCTACTCAGGCCAAAGATGGTGGCTGCATGAGCAGCGGATTGTCAAGAGGTGTGCGCAGGAAGAGGTCACCAAGAGTCCAAACAAACGCGAAATCCTTGAGATCAGACGTCCCGAGTCCCTGAATTATCGAAACATCAGCACGCACAATGGGTGGCGAGCTTTCGGGAGGGAAAGCGCGGCTGTTCAGCCAGCTTTTCCGCAAACTCATAAGGAAAGGTAACAACAGCACGAACACCAAGTCAATCGCCGCAATCTCGACCAGAGGTTAGGAGGCCTCCATCAAGGCCAGGCCGGCCGCAAGGCTGAGAAACACCACGAGCAACCACACCAAAATCTGGCCATAGATATCCCCATAGACCAGGGTGCCGCGAAACGCATAGCTTCTGCAGGAATCCATGGCTATTGGCCTGTGGAAAACGACCGAAAAACTTCAGCGGTACCAGCTGCGATACCAGCGCTGCATCGCCGTGATCTCTTCGCTCTGGGCCTTGATCATCCCTTCAGCAAGTTGACGCATTTCGGGACGCTGTGTGCTGCCGAGCTCCATCGTGGCCATCATCACCCCCATCTGATGATGGGGAATCATCTGCTCAATGAAGCCACGGTCAAAGTCGGCAGCCTGACGCAGAGCTTCGAGATTGGTGCCCATCCAGGGGCCCATGCCGGGGTCCATCCCAGAGCCCATGCCGGTGCCCATCATTCCGCCGTGGTGCCAGCCCCAGCGCACCCCGGGCTCCCAACTGGGCAGATCCCTGCCGTACCACTGGCGATACCAGCGCCGCATCTGTTCGTTCTCTCGGCTCTGGCTGACCTTGATGCTGCGCGCCAACGCCTTGATCTCAGGCCGGCGGGCACGGGTCAGGGCCAGGTCGGCCATCGCAATGGCCCCCTCGTGATGCGGCACCATCATCTCGATGAAGCGCTGATCCCCCGGACCCATGCGCGCGCTCCAGTGCGGCGTGATGGCCTGGGCTTGAAGCGGGCCCAGCTCGCCGCTGCGCCCCGCCAGCGGCACCGCCGCCGTGGCCAGCAGCACCAGAACCACTCCTACCAGGGAGCACCCCCCAACGCGACGCGAGAAGATGCGCCCCGAGGGGTTCCCCAGCACAGAAGGGTTCCAGAGATTATCCGACAAGGCTCAAGCCCTCCATGGCGCTCTTTCCTGATCCCAGCGTTGCTCCATTCCCCACACGGTGACGCCGCTGTTCACAAGTCGTACCGAGGGGCGATCCGGCCGACAAGAAGAGAGGAAAAGCCTTAAAATTAGCGGTGGTTCCTTGGTGGCACTCCCCACATCCATGAACACCGAGCAGGCGACATCCACGCCTGCGCACATACCCAAAGCGACGCCTAGGCCGCTATCCAGGCCGAGTTGCCGGGCTGGGAAGTGATCGATGGCCGCCCCCTGCACCAGCGCCTCAGCTTCGCCGACTTCCGCGTGGGCTGGCGCTACGTGGCCACCGATCTTTATACCCACAAAGCCGATGGGCTGACCCGGGCGGATGCCGTGCTAGCAGCCAAATTGGATGGCCTTGCCCTCTGAACGCCCTCTCCGAAGAGACACCCATCCGCTCCCTGCCGCCGCACCCGTGTCATCCCTGCCGCACTCCCTGGCCCCAGCCTCGCCACCAGCCAGGGAGCGGATGGCGAAGGATCCCATCTGCGGCATGGTCGTGCCCACCGCCACGGCGCTCTCGGCCCAGCGGAGCGGACGCACCTACTACTTCTGCAGCCAGGGCTGCCGTCAGACCTTTCTGGCACCGGAGCAGGAACTCCGCCGCATGCGCCGCCGGGTCGGCATCGCCCTCGGCGGCGTCCTGGGCCTGGCGATCCTGCGCGCCTCTGCCTTCATCGCCCTGGCCGCCGGCGTCAGCCTGCTGAGCTGGGCCCCCGTTCCCCAGCTGCCCTGGCTCACCTGGGGCGTCTGGCTGTTCGTGCTCGCCACGCCCGTGCAGCTGATCGGTGGCTGGGGCTTCTACACCGGCGCCTGGGCCGCCCTGAAGCGCCGCAGCCTGAACATGGACGTGCTGATCGCGCTGGGCACATCGGTGGCCTACCTCTACAGCGTGGTCGTCGTGTTTGCGCCCCAGCTCCTGCCGGTCGGGATCGACGAGCGGGGCGTCTACTTCGAGGTGTCGGCGGTGGTGATCGCCTTTGTCCTGATGGGCAAGACCATGGAGGAGATGATCAAGCAGCGCTCCTCGGCCGCGGTGCGGCGGCTGCTGGATCTGCAGCCCGCCAGCGCCACCGTGATCCGCGGCGGGCTGGAAATGAAGGTGCCGGCCGAGGCGGTGCTGGCGGGCGATGTGGTGCTGGTGCGCCCCGGCGAAACGGTGCCCGCCGACGGCGTGGTCCTTGCGGGGCAGTCATCGGTGGATGAGGCGCTGATCACGGGTGAATCCCTGCCGGTGAGCAAGCAGCCGGGCTCCGAGCTGATTGGCGGCACGATCAATGGGGGCGGCCTGCTGCGCCTGGAAGCCACGCGGGTGGGCGCCGACACCGCGCTGGCCCAGATCATCCGCATCGTGGAGGAAGCCCAGCTCAGCTCGGCGCCGGTGCAGCGACTGGCGGATCGGGTCACGGCCTGGTTCGTGCCGGCGGTGGTGACGGTGGCCTTTACGGCCTTCGCCCTCTGGACCCTGGCCGGCAGCTTCAGCCAGGGCCTGCTCGCCTTCATCGCCGTGCTGGTGATCTCCTGCCCCTGCGCCCTGGGCATTGCCACGCCTGCGGCCCTGATGGTGGGGGTGGGCAAGGGCGCCGAGCTGGGCATCCTGATCCGCAGCGGCGAAGTGCTGGAGCGCGTCGAGCGGCTCAGCACCGTGGTGTTCGACAAGACCGGCACCCTCACCCGCGGCAGGCCGGCCCTCACTCAGATCGTCCCATGGGGCCCGTCCAGCCGGGAACAGGTGCTGCAACTGGCGGCGTCGCTGGAACACGGCTCCGAGCACCCCCTGGCCGCAGCCCTGCTCGAGGCCGCCAGGGAACAGGCGCTGCCCCTGCTGCCGGCCGAAGGATTTCAGGCCCAGGTGGGCGAAGGGGTGCGAGCCGTGATCGGCGGCCAGGCCCTCTGGCTGGGCAACCGCCGCCAGGCGCACCGGTTTGTGCAGCCCCTCCCCAACGGCGTGCACCAAGCCCTGCAACAGCTGGAAGCAGCCGGCAATACGGTGATGCTGCTCGGGCACGGCCCCACAGTGCTGGGGCTGCTGGCGGTGGCCGACACGGTGCGGCCGGAGGCCGGCCAGGCCGTGGCGCTGCTGCAGCAGCGCCGGATCCTGGTGGTGATGCTCAGCGGCGACAACCGCACCACCGCCGAGGCGATCGCCGCCCAGCTGGGCATCACGGAGGTGATCGCCGAGGTGCGCCCCGCCGACAAGGCCCAGGCGATTCGCGCCCTGCAGCAGGCTGGTCAGGTGGTGGCGATGGTGGGCGATGGCGTCAACGACGCCCCGGCCCTGGCCACCGCCGACATCGGCATCGCCATCGGTTCCGGCGCCGATGTGGCCAAGGAGGCGGGCGATCTGCTGCTGCTCGGCAACGACCTGCGCGCTGTGGTCACCGCCATCGGGCTGTCGCGGGCGACGATGAACAAGATCCGCCAGAACCTGTTCTGGGCCTTCATCTACAACAGCCTGGGCGTGCCAATTGCCAGCCTGGGCTGGCTCAACCCGATGATCGCCGGGGCGGCCATGGCTCTGAGCTCCCTGTCGGTGATCGTCAACTCCTCGCTGCTGCGGGGTTATCGCCCTGCCGCCGCAGCTCGCGCTGCATCCAGCTGATCCAGTCGGCGGAGATCTGCTTGGGACAGGCCGCCTCGCACTCCAGATGGCTGCTGCAGTCGCCGAAGCCCTCGGCCGCCATCCGCTGCACCATCGCCTGGGCCCGCCGGCTCCGCTCCGGCTGACCCTGGGGCAGTTGGCCGAGGTGAGCCAGCTTGGCAGCGGTGAACAGGCTGGCGGAGGCATTGCGGCAGCTGGCCACACAGGCGCCGCAGCCGATGCAGCTCGCCGCGTCGAAGGCGCGGGCCGCCTGCTCGCGGCCCACCAGCAGGGCATTGGCCTCGGGGGCGCTGCCTGTATTGACCGAGCAGTAACCGCCAGCCTCGAGGATCCGGTCGAGGGCTGTGCGCTCCACCGCCAGATCCTGCAGCGGCGCAAAAGCGCGGGCGCGGAACGGCTCCAGAGTGAGGGTGGCCCCGTCCTCGAACTCACGCAGGTAGAGCTGGCAGACGGTGGTGGCCGCTCGGGGGCCGTGGGCCTGGCCATTCACCAGGAAGCCGCAGGCCCCGCAGATCCCCTCGCGGCAGTCGTGCTCGAAGCCCACAGGCCGCTGCCCCACGGCGATCAGGCGCTCGTTGAGCTGGTCGAGCGCCTCAAGCAGCGACAGGTCGGTGGAGACCGCCTCGAGCCGGTGGGTCTCGAAACCACCGGGGGCCTCAGGGCAGGCCTGGCGCCAGAGGCGCAGGGTGAGGGCGATCGAACGGCTCATCGGTAGCTGCGGGTGGACGGCGTGATCGCCGTGAACTGCAGCGGTTCCAGATGGCACCGCGGCTCGCCGCCTGGCACGTGCTCCCAGGCGGCGATGTGGCCAAAGCGGGCGTCGTCGCGCAGCGCCTCCCCCTCCGGCGTCTGGTGTTCCTCGCGGAAATGGGCACCGCACGACTCCTGCCGCGACAGCGCATCTCGCAGCATCAGCTCCGCCAGCTGGACGAAGTCCTCCAGCCGCAGGGCCTTCTCCAGTTCGGGATCGATCGGCGTGCCGTGATCCGCCAGGGCCAGCTCGCTGGCGAACGCCGCCCTCAGGGTCTCCAGCTCCACCAGGGCCCGGCTAAGCGCGGGCCCGCTGCGGCTGATGCCGCAGGCCTCGATCATCAGCGCCCCGAGCTCGCGGTGAAAGGCGTCCACCGGCCGACGGCCACCACCGCTGCCCCCCCCGGAGCCGCGGGCCCGCAGGGCGGCGATGCGCTCGGTCACAGCGGCGAGGGCCCCGCGGCAGGCGGGATGGTCGGCCTCCACGCTGGGTTGGGGCGCCCCCGCCAGCCAGGCGGTGACGGTGGCCGGCGCGATGAAGTAGCCGTCGGCCAGACCCTGCATCAGCGCACTCGCCCCGAGACGATTGGCCCCATGCTCGGAGAAGTTGGCCTCGCCGAGCACGAACAGACCGGGCACGGTGCTCATCAGCTGGTAGTCGACCCACAGACCGCCCATCGTGTAGTGGGGCGCCGGGTAGATGCGCAGGGGGGTGGCATAGGGATCCTCGCCGCTGATCCGCTCATACATCTCCAGAAGGTTGCCGTAGCGCGTCTCAATCGCGGGCCGTCCCTCGCGCTCGATGGCCTCGGCCAGATCCAGGTAGACGGAGCGGCCGCCCGGCCCCACCCCCCGACCCGCCAGGCAGAGCTCCTGGGCCCGGCGCGAGGCGACATCGCGGGGCACCATGTTGCCGTAGGCGGGGTACTGACGCTCCAGGAAGTAGTCACGCTCGGGCTCGGGAATGGCCGCAGGCGGGCGATCGTCGCCGGCCCGCAGCGGCAGCCAGAGGCGCCCGTCGTTGCGCAGGCTCTCGCTCATCAGCGTCAGCTTGCTCTGGCCCGGATCGCCGCTGGGGATGCAGGTGGGGTGGATCTGGGTGAAGCAGGGGTTGGCGAGGAAGGCCCCGCGGCGATAGGCCGCCAGGATCGCGCTGGCGTTCGACTTCACGGCATTCGTCGACAGGTAGTAGACGTTGGAGTAGCCACCACTCGCGAGCAGCACCGCATGGGCGGTGAAGGCCTCCAGCTCCCCACTGAGCTGGTGGCGGCAGACCACGCCGCGGGCCACCCCATCCACCGTGATCAGCTCCAGCATGTCGCGGCGGCTCAGCAGCTCCACCCGGCCGGCCGCCACCTGGCGCATCAGGGCCTGGGTGGCGCCGTAGAGCAGCTGCTGTCCAGTCTGGCCGCGGGCATAGAAGGTGCGACTCACCTGCGCCCCGCCGAAGCTGCGGGTGGCCAGGGTGCCGCCGTACTCACGCGCGAAGGGCACCCCCTGGGCGACGCAGTGGTCGATGATCGCACCGCTGATCTCCGCCAGCCGGTGGCAGCCGGCCTCCCGGGCGCGGAAGTCGCCGCCGCGCACCGTGTCGCGGAACAGCCGCTCGACGCTGTCGCCGTCGTTGGCGTCGTTGCGGGCCGCATTGATGCCGCCCTGGGCCGCCACCGAGTGGGCCCGCCGCGGACTGTCGTGATAAGTGATCAACCGCACCCGGTAGCCCTGCTCGGCCAGGGCGGCGGCGGCGGAGGCCCCCGCCAGCCCGCTGCCCACCACCAGCAGCCGCAGCCGCCGCTTGTTGCTGGGGCTGATCAGCGGCAGCTCCTCGCGGCAGCGCTGCCAGGCCGTCGCCACCGGGCCGCCCGGGATCCGGGGATCAAGCACCGCTGACATCCGGCGCACCCCCACGACCCACGCACTGCCACGACCCTCGCACTGGAGCCGCGCCCTGGCAACGGGCCCATCTCTCCCATCGCTCCATAACGTGAGGACTCCTCCCGCCGCCCGCCGTGCGCCTGTCCCGCCCCTCCACGGTGCTGAGCGCCTTCCTCACCTTGCTCAACGACCGGCTGGGGGAGAGCATCGTCTTCCCACTGCTGCCTTTCCTGCTGGCCGACTTCGTCGCCGGCGACGGCCCCGCCCTGGGCCTGCTGGTGGGCCTGCTCGGCGGCAGCTACGCCGTCGCCCAGTTCGCCTTCACCCCGCTGATCGGCGCCCTCAGCGACCGCTACGGCCGCCGACCGGTGATCGGCGTCTGCGTGGCCGGATCGGTGCTGGGTCTGGCCCTGTTCGCCCTCACGATCAGCCTGCCCTGGGCGCGGCTCTGGCCCGCCGCCAGCGCCACCGGCCTGCCCCTGGCCCTGCTGTTCGCCGCCCGGCTGATCGACGGCGTCAGCGGCGGCACCGCCGCCACCGCCGGCGCCGTGCTGGCCGACATCTCGCCGCCGGAACAGCGGGCCCGCGCCTTCGGTCTGATCGGCGTAGCCTTCGGCTTAGGCTTCATCTTGGGCCCAGCCCTGGGGGGCCTGCTGGCCACCCGCTCGGTGGGCCTACCGGTGCTGGTGGCCCTGGGCTTCGCCCTGCTCAACCTGGTGGTGGTGCTGACCCTGTTGCCGGAAACGCACCCGCCGGAAGCGCGCCAGGCGATGCCGCGCCGCCGCGACCTGCAGCCGTTCAACCAGCTGGCCCGCGTCTTCGCCAACCCGCAGGTGCGGCGCCTCTCCGCCGCCTTCTTCCTCTTCTTCCTTGCCTTCAGCGGCTTCACCGCCGTACTGGTGGTCTATTTCAAGCAGGCGTTCAGCTGGGGGCCGGGCCTCTCCACCGGCGCCTTCGTGGTGGTGGGGGTGGTGGCCACCGTGGTGCAGGGCGGCCTGATCGGGCCGCTGGTGCAGCGCTTCGGCGAGTGGCGCCTGAGCCTGGCGGGGGTGGGGCTGGTGCTGGTGGGCTGCCTGCTGATCGCCCTGGCCCAGCGCGAGGTGGCCGTGGCGGTGGTGTTCCCGGCGGTGGCGATCCTGGCCGCGGGCACGGGCCTGGTCACCCCCTGCCTGCGCAGCCTGGTGTCGCGCCGCCTCGACGACAGCGGCCAGGGGGCCGCCCTGGGCAGCCTGCAGGGCCTGCAGAGCCTGGGCAGCTTCCTCGGGCCCTGGAGCGCCGGCGTGGCCTACGTGGTGCTGGGGCGCCAGGGCCCCTTCTGGCTGGGGATCCTGCTGCTGCTGGCGGTGGCGGCGCTGGTGGCCGGCGGCCTACCGGGGACGTCGGCCAGGACACGCGGGAGCGAGGGCTGAGATTGCTAGCTTCAACCCAGAGGCTCGCCGGGATCAGGCCACGATGACGACACCTATCGTGGCTCCCGAGCTCTACATCAACCGCGAGCTGAGCTGGCTCGATTTCAACCACCGTGTGCTGGCCCAGGCGCTCGATGAACACACGCCGCTGCTGGAGCAGGCGAAGTTCAGCGCCATCTTCAGCAACAACCTGGACGAATTCTTCATGGTGCGGGTGGCCTCGCTGAAGTCCCAGCTGGAGGCCGGCGTCACCAGCCGCAGCGACGACGGCCGCACGCCGCTGGAGCAGCTGGAGGCGATCCAGGCGAAGCTGCGGCCCCTGCTGGAGCTGCAGCAGCAGCACTACCGCTATTCACTCAAGAGCCATCTGGCCGAATACGGCGTCCAGCTGATCGACTATCTGCGCCTCAACGACCGCCAGAAGGCCTGGGCGGATGAGACCTTCCGCCAGTCGATCTTCCCGGTGCTGACGCCGCTGGCAGTGGATCCGGCCCACCCCTTCCCGTTCATGAGCAATCTCAGCCTGAACGTGGCGGCCCTGATCCGCGACCCCGACACAGGCCAGCAGCAGTTTGCGCGGGTGAAGGTGCCGCAAAAGATCCTGCCGCGGTTCGTGCCGATCCCCACCGACCTCTGCAGCCGCGTGCCGGCCCCCTGCTTCACCGCCGTCCCTCTGGAGCAGCTGGTGGCCTTCAACCTGCAGCTGCTGTTCCCCGGCATGACGGTGGAGGGCCACTACTTCTTCCGCGTCACCCGCGACGCCGACCTCGAACTGCGCGATCTCGAGGCCGACGACCTGATGGAGGCCCTGCAGGAGGGCCTGCGCAAGCGCCGCATGGGCGGCGAGGTGGTGCGGCTGGAGGTGGCCGACGAGATGCCCGACGAGGTGGTGCAGCTGCTGATGGAGGGCACCGACGTGGAGCCCCAGGACCTCTACCGGATCAACGGCCCCCTCGGCCTCGACGATCTGATGAGCCTCACCGGCATCCCCCTGCCCCAGCTGCGCGATGTCCCCTTCAAGGGGCGCACCGTGCCGCGGCTGGTGCGCGCCCAGCGCAGCCAGCTGACCGATGGCTCGATCAAACCGGAGGAATTCGAGAGCATCTTCCGCGTGCTGCGCCGGGGCGATGTATTGCTGCAGCACCCCTACGACCTGTTCGCCACCTCGGTGGAGGAATTCCTCAACCAGGCCGCCGACGACCCCTCGGTGCTGGCGATCAAGATGACCCTCTACCGCACCTCCAAGGACTCGCCCGTGGTGGCCGCCCTGATCCGCGCCGCCGAAAACGGCAAGCAGGTGATGGCGCTGGTGGAACTCAAGGCCCGCTTCGACGAGGACAACAACATCCAGTGGGCGCGCCAGCTGGAGAGTTCGGGGGTGCACGTGGTCTACGGCGTGATCGGCCTCAAGACCCACACCAAGGTGGCCCTGGTGGTGCGGCGCGAGAAGGGGCAGCTGCGCAGCTACATGCACCTGGGCACCGGCAACTACAACTCCAAGACCTCCAGCCTCTACACCGACCTGGGCCTGCTCACCGCCCGCGAGGATTTCGGCCAGGACCTGGTGGAGCTGTTCAACTACCTCACCGGCTTCTCCAAGCAGCAGAACTTCCGCAAGCTGCTGGTGGCGCCGGTCAGCCTGCGCAAGGGGATGGAGGGGTTGATCCGCCGCGAGATCGGCCACGCCCGGGCCGGACGGGGCGGCCACATCCGGGCCAAGATGAACTCCTTGGTCGACCCGGCGATCATCGCCCTGCTCTATGAGGCCTCCCAGGCAGGGGTGCGCGTCGAGCTGGTGATTCGCGGCATGTGTTCGCTGCGGCCCGGCGTCGCCGGGGTCAGCGAGACGATCACGGTCACCAGCGTGATCGGCCGCTACCTCGAACATTCGCGCCTGTTCTGGTTCGCCAATGGCGGCATGGCGGAGATGCTGATCGGCAGCGCCGACTGGATGCCGCGCAATCTCGATCGCCGCGTCGAAGCCGTGGCACCGATCGAGGACCCCGGCCTGCGCGAGCAGCTCGAACAGCTGATGCAGCTCTACCTCGAGGACACCGGCGCCTGGCACATGCAGAGCGATGGCCACTTCAGCCAGCGGCAGCCGGAAGGCGAGCAGCATCTTGCGCAGACCGCGCTAATGGAACGCTGGCGTGGCGGTATCACGGCCCGCAGCGGTGAAAGCGAGACGAAGTGATCAACAAGAGCAGCTACCCGTGGGGGTAGCGAGCACGACAGAACCCCCAAATGCGCTCAGGGTCCGTACAGGAAATCTTCCATTTCCTTCCCGTCACTGCGCTGCTGGAGTGCTACATTCCGCCCAAACAATCGGAGGCTTGGGGTGATGGGGACACCTCTGCATTCCGCATCCGCCGGGCTTTGTGCCATCGGCGGCGGCGGAGATCGCATGAGTTCCAAGCCGGCGGCGGCAACGCCGACCGGCCTTGATGCTTCGACAGCGACGCGCCGGAGCGCCGGCCTGCGCAGCGCGGCGCAGCGCGGCAGTGGTCGGCTCAGCGCCGACTCGATCGGCTGGTATCTGAGCACCATCGGCCGTGTGCCGCTGCTCACACCGGCCGAGGAGATCGAACTGGCTCACCACGTGCAGATCGGCAAGAAGCTGCTGGAGACTCCGGCAGCCGAGCTGAAGCCAAAGCAGAAGCGCCAGGTCCGCATGGGCCAGCGGGCCCGGGACCGGATGATGGCGGCCAACCTGCGCCTGGTGGT
>CAIRWM010000142.1 GCA_903882285.1 uncultured cyanobacterium | reverse complement strand
GTGCCCGTCACCAGGGGGTGGCACTGGGGCAGCCGTTCCGCCGCCTGGGGCAGGCCCACCGCTACGCGGCGGCAGAGGCGCCCCAGCAGCCGCGTCACCTTGCCGGGGATGGCGTTGCTCTCGTGCAGCACCACCGGCACCCCACACCAGCGGGCGCCGAGGATCGCCGGTGCCGCGATGTAGCCGCCGCTGCTGAACACGGCGTCGACCCGCTCGCGCCGGATCAGGCGCCGCACCACCCGGCTGGCCGCCAGCAGCTGCACCAGGTTCCAGAGCTTGCGCAGGCCCCGGCCCTGCAGGCCGCCGGCCCGCACGGTGTGCAGCGGAAAGCGGGCGGGCACCAGCTGGGTCTCCATGCGGTCGGGCACGCCCAGCCACAGCACCCGCCAGTCGGGGGGCAGGGCCTCGGCCACCGCAAGGGCGGGAAAGAGATGGCCCCCCGTGCCGCTGGCGGCGATCAGAAGCGTCGGCATGGCGGTGGCCGGGTGGCGGAGGGGGAAAGCGCGCCTAACTTAAAAGCCGAAACCGGCCCCACCGCCGCCCCCCTCCCCGTGATGGTCCTGCTCCGCTCCCTCAGCCGCGCCTGCTTCGGAGCGGTGCTTCTCGGCACCACCCTGGCGGCGCTCCCCGGCGCCGGCGCCGCCCCGCTCAGCGCCCCCCAGCTGCAGGCGCTGCAGAGTGCCCTCAACGGCAGCGACCCAGCGGCGCTGCGGGCGCTGCTGGCGCCGGGTCCCGGTCTGGAGCCGGGTGAGCTGCAGGCCCGCTGGCTGCAGATCCGCGAGCAGTTTCCCGATGCCCGCTGGGCGCTCACCACCGCGGCCCCCCTGCGCAGCGGCCAGTCCACGGTCAGCCTGCGCGTCACTGGCACCCGGGTGCAGGGCGCGGCCAGCTATCGGCTCACCGCCGACCAGCTGCTCTCCCTCAACAGCGACGGCAACCGCATCAACGGCCAGACGGTGCTGCGGGAGCAGTCGATCCTGCGCAGCGGCGACTCCGACCTGCCCGTCAGCCTGCTGATCCCTGACGCCGTGCTCACGGGCCAGCGCTACGACATCGATGTGATCTTCGACGATCCCCTCGATGGTGCCATCACCGCCGGCGGCATCGTGGCCCTGACGCCCCAGCAGGTGGCGGCGATGGAGAGCCCGTCCCTGGAGCTGGCGGCCCTTGGCGGCGGCGGTCTGTTCAAGACGGTGCAGGCCCCCCTCAGCCCCGGCTCCCAGACCTGGGCGGTGCTGCTGGTCCATCCCAAGGGGGTGGTGAGCGCCACCAAGCGGGTGCGGGTCGTGGCCGACAAGGCGGCCCTCAAGCTCTGAGCGATGGCCCGCGCCCATCGCGTCTGGGTGGTCGATGACGATCCCGATCTGCGCCAGATGCTGGCCACCTACCTGGGCGACCAGGGCTACGAGGTGCGCACCCTCGAAGGCGGCACCCAGCTGACGGCGCGGCTGGAGGGGCGCCTCGGCGGCGAGCGCCCCGACGTGCTGGTGCTCGATCTGATGCTGCCTGGCGACGACGGCCTGACCCTGCTGCGCCGCCTGCGGGATGGCGGCGACGATCTGCCGGTGGTGATGCTCACGGCCCGGGCCGACGCCGTTGATCGCATCATCGGCCTGGAGCAGGGCGCCGACGACTACCTGGCCAAGCCCTTCCTGCCCCGCGAGCTCACGGCCCGCATCGAGGCGGTGCTGCGCCGCCGCGGCCGCCATGGCGCCGGTTCGCCCCTGCCGGAAGCCCAGCCGGTGCTGTTCGGCGACTGCTGGCTCGATCCCGCGGCCCGCACCCTGGAGCGGAACGGGGTGCCCGTGACGATCACCAGCGGTGAGTTCGCCCTACTGGCGGCCTTCGTGCAGCACCCGCACCGGCCCCTTTCGCGCGAGCGCCTGATCGAGCTGGCCCGCGGTCCCGACTGCGACACCGACAGCCGCAGCATGGACGTGCAGGTGTCGCGGCTGCGTCGGCTGATCGAACCCGATCCGGCCCGGCCCCGCTACGTCCAGACCGTGTGGGGCTACGGCTATGTCTTCGTGCCCGATGGTCGTCCCCGTTGAGTCAGCGGGGCGGCGGGCCCGGCTCTGGTGCCACCGGCTGGCCTATCCCCTCATCGGCCTGGTGGCGGCCGGCTCCAGCCTGCTGCTGCTGGAACTGCTGCTGGGGCGCCGGCTGGCCCAGCAGCAGCTCGTGGAGCTGGGCTCCCAGGTGGCCTCGAACCTGGTGCTCGGCGAGGTGGCGCTGGAGCGCTTCAGCCCGGAGGCGCTCAGCGACCTCACCGGCCTGCGGCTGGCGGTGGGATCCCCGCCGGAGGGCCAGGTGCTGGCCACGTCGGCCCGGCCGGCCGAGCGCCGCCTGCGCCGCCAGGCCGAGCGCCTGCGGGGCGAGCTGTGTCGCCGCCTGCCCCGCTGCCCGGCCGTCTGGCCCACCGTCACCGCTCCCCGCGGGGTCTGGGTGGAGATGGGCTCGCCGCTGGAGACGGTGTGGCTGTTCGCGCCCCTGCCCTCCCCCCAGGGCTGGCCCCCCGACCCGCTGCTGCTGACCCTGGCGCTGGCGGCGGGGGGGCTCAGTGCGGGACTGCTGTTCCAGGCCCTGGAGGTGCAGCGCCCCCTCGACCAGCTGGAGGAGGCCCTGGCCGGGGTGGGGCTGCAGGCCCGTTCCGCTGCCGTGCCGGCCCGCGGCAGCGGCGCGGTGCGGCGCCTCACCAGCCGCTTCAACGCCATGGTCGAGCGGCTCGAGCGCAGCGGCCGGGAGCGCACCACGATGCTGGCCGGCATCGCCCACGACCTGCGCGCGCCGCTGACGCGGCTGCGGCTGCGGCTCAGCCTGGCGGCGACGGCGCCGATGGGGGAGACCGATCTGGCTCGGGCCGAGGCCGATATCGCGGCACTCGAGCGCATCACCCGCCAGTTCCTGCTGTTCGCCGGGGCCGAGCAGGCCGAGGCTCCGCTGGCGCTGCCGCTCGACGCCCTGGTGGCGGAGGCGGCCGCCGTGGCCGGCGAGGGGCCGCTGCAGCTCGAGCTCGAGCCGCTGGTGCGCGTCGTGCGCCCCACGGCGCTGTCGCGGGCCGTGGCCAACCTGATCGAGAACGCCCTCGCCCATGGCGCCGGGCCGCTGCGGTTGGTGCTGCGTGCCGAGGACGGGGCCGCCGTCGGCGCCGAGGACGGGGCGGGCTTCGAGATCCAGGTGTGGGATCAGGGCCCCGGGATTCCCCAGGAGCAGTGGGCCCGGGCGCTGACGCCCTTCCAGCGCCTCGACCAGGCCCGTGGCGGCCAGGGCCACTGCGGCCTTGGCCTGGCGATCGCCGAGCGGGTGGCCCGCGATCACGGCGGTGGACTGGAGCGCCGCCAGACGCCGCAGGGGTTTGCCGTGATCCTGCGCGGACGTTCCCTGGTCACATCCGGTCATACATCGCCGCCAGCTGAGTCACCTTCCGGTCGGATCCGCTCCCCACAGTGAGGTCGTTGCACCGGCGCCTGTGGCGTCCACCCCATGCTCTGTCTTCCTGCCCTTGCCACCCGTTTCACCGCCACCGCCCTGGCGCTGGGGCTGATCGGCGGCGGTGCCGCCCTGGCCCAGCCGATGGGCGAGCCCGGCCGCAGCCGTCTCACCCCTGAGCAGCAGCAGAAACTCTTCCCCGAGACCCGCCGCCTCTCCATCCAGGACCGTCGCGACCGCATCGTCATCCTGCAGAAGAGTGAGCGCTGCATCGCCGCTGCCGCCAACGGCGATGCCCTGCGGGCCTGCATGCGCGAGGAGCGCCAGGCCTCCCAGTCCCAGCGGAAGCAGCACCAAGCCGCGATGCGGCAGGTGTTCGAACGCAACGGCATCGCCCTGCCCGACTGGGGCAAGGACAAGGGCCGTCGGGGCGGGGCTGGTTGGGGTGGATCTGGCGCCGGCGAGCTCTGAGCTCAGGGCTGGCTGCCCAGGCGCAGGATCATCCCCTTGGGATCGCTCACCGCCGTGCTGGCCGCCAGCCCCTGGCCTTGGCTCCACTGCAGCAGCAGCGCCCGCAGGGGGCCGCCATCGCTGTCGGCTTTGGCCGGCAGGTTGAAGTGGCTGCCCCCCTCCACCAGCACCAGCCGATGGGGGCCGCGGGGGTAGCTGGCGAAGGGGGTCAGGGCCTCGGGCGTCGGCGGCACCACCTGGTCATTGCTGCCGGAGACCAGCAGCACCGGAATGCGCAGGTCGGCGAGGCCGGCGGCGAACACCAGGCCCTGGGGCGGACTCACCGCCACCACCCGGGTGATGCGTGGATCGGCCATGGAGTCCGCCGTGGCGGCCGGCAGGAAGGTGCATTGCAGCACCCAGCTGAGGTTGCGGTTGGGGTGGTCGAGTTCGTCGCACTCCTTCCACACCGGGCTGGGCAGGCTGCGGGCCCCGCCCAGCTGCAGGGCGGTGGTGCCGCCCCAGGAGTGGCCGATGACGGTCACGTTCTCGGCGCGGATCCCCTGGGCGTCGGGCAGGGTGCCGGCCTGGAGGGCATCAAGCAGGGCCTTCACATCGCGGGGACGCCGCAGGAATTCCTTGGGATCCGGAGGCGGCGCCTGGCCTGCCAGCATCGCCGCCTGCTGGCTGTGGTCGCTGCCGGGGTGCCGGGCCAGAAACACCGGGACCCCGTGGCTGGCCAGGTGCTGGGCCCAGCCCAGGAAGCTGGAGGGAGCATCCCAGAGACCATGGGAGATCACCACTGGCGGGCGGCTGGGCACCCCCTGGGGCCGCACCACGGTGATCTGGAGGTGTTCTGCGCTGGTATTGACCGGGATCTTGACCACGCTGGTCTGGATCGGGAAGGAGCCGGGCTGAAGCAGGCTTGCCGGGGCTGCCCCCAGCTTCGGGAGCTGGCCCATCACGCGCTCCATGGCCTGCTCCTGCGCGTGTATCCGCTGCAGGATTGGGATGGCGCGGTCGAGGCGGATGGTCACGCTCTCGCCCGGGATCGCCTGCAGCAGGTCGAGCAGGGTGATCGGCCGGCCCTGGGCCTGGGCTCTGGCGAGCTTCAGTCCGGCCAGGACGGGCGCCGCATCGAGCTTCCGGTCCCCCGGATCCACATCAATCAGGCGCCGGAGCAGCACTTCCACCTGCTGGGCCATCTCGCTGTCCGATAATTTCGGCTTCGGCAGCGGCATGCTGAGCAGCTGCTCGAGCGCGCGCGCATAGCTGCCCCGGGTGGCGCGGTTGAGTTCCGCCAGGTCGCTGGTCCCGGCCCAAAGGGCGTCCGGGCTTGCCAGTTCGGAGACCCGGGCCGTCAGGGTCTCGTCGATCACCGGAAAGCGCAGCTTGAGCACCTCGATGGCGGAGGCGCCCGGCGCGCCCAGGGTGAGGGCGCCGCCGGCCACCAGGGACAGGCCGAGGCGGCGCAGATAGGAGGTCATCGAGGCCGTAGGGGTGGGATCGGTCGAGCCCCGCTGGGGCAGCTTGATGGTAAGCAGCGCGCCTCCGCCTTCTCTGCTGCTGACGTGCTGGGCGGCGAACCTGGGGCCTGGCGGGTCCCTTCACAGGGACCCGCCAGGCTCCGAGCCGGTTCAAGACCCTGGATCAGGCCTCGTTGAGGGCCGCCACTCCGGGCAGCACCCTGCCTTCGAGCAGCTCGAGGCTGGCACCGCCGCCGGTGGAGATGTGGCTCATCTTCTCGGCCACACCCACCTTCTCGACCGCCGCCACGGAGTCGCCGCCGCCGATGATCGTGATCGTGCCCTTGGCGCTCAGTTCGGCCAGCGTGTGGGCGATGCCGTTGGTGCCGGCGGCGAACTTGTCGAACTCGAACACGCCCATCGGCCCGTTCCAGATCACGGTCTGGCAGTCGGCCAGGGCTTGCTGGAACACCTTCAGCGAATCGGGGCCGATGTCGAGGCCCATCCAGCCGTCGGGGATCGCCTCCACCTTGGCGATCTGGCTGTTGGCGTCGGGTTTGAAGTCGTCGGCCAGCACCACGTCGGTGGGCAGCAGGAACTGCACGCCCTTGGCGGCGGCTTTGGCTTCCAGCTCCTTGGCCAGCTCCAGCTTGTCTTCTTCCACCAGGCTCTTACCCACCGAGAGGCCACGCGCCTTGTAGAAGGTGAAGATCATGCCGCCGCCGATCAGGATCTTGTCGCACTTGTCGATGAGGGCCTCGAGCACGCCGATCTTGCTGCTCACCTTGGAGCCACCCACGATCGCCGCCAGGGGGCGCTTGGGAGCGTCGATGGCGCCCTGCAGGTAGGCCAGCTCCTTCTCCATCAGATGCCCGGCCACGCTGGGGTTGAGGAACTTGGTGACGCCCTCGGTGGAGGCATGGGCCCGGTGGGCGGCGCCGAAGGCGTCGTTCACATAGACCTCGGCCAGGGCCGCCAGCTTCTCGGCGAAGGCCGGATCGTTCTTCTCCTCTTCGGCGAAGAAGCGCACGTTCTCCAGCAGCACCACGCCACCTTCGGCCAGGGCGGCCACCTTGGCCTCGGCGTCGGGGCCGATGCAGCTGTCGGTTTTGGCCACGGGTACGCCCAGCAGCTCGCTGA
Organism: uncultured cyanobacterium; assembly: GCA_903882285.1. Taxonomy (GTDB): domain Bacteria; phylum Cyanobacteriota; class Cyanobacteriia; order PCC-6307; family Cyanobiaceae; genus Cyanobium. The sequence goes on along the minus strand of CAIRWM010000142.1, from coordinate 945 downwards.
GGCGGGCGGCCACCTGGGTGAGGCGCATGCCCTCGTTCACCTGGCCCTTGGGACGGCCGAAGTGGGCCGCCAGGATCACCTTGGCGCCGTTGTCGCGCAGGTGGGCGATGGTGGGCAGGGCGGCGCGGATGCGGGTGTCATCGGTGATGGCACCGGCGTCATCGAGCGGTACGTTGAAGTCGACCCGTACCAGAACGCGCTTGCCGCGCAGATCGTCGGCGCTAAGGCTGGTCAGCGATCGCTTCGCCATCGGTTAGGAGGTAGGAAAGGCGGGGGGACATTAGCCCCAGCTGATCCCCCACCCCTTCCCCATCCCCCGGGCCATGTTCGACACCGTTCTCTTCCCCATCGATAACAGCCGCCAGACGATGGAGACCGCGGCGGTGGCGCTCGCCCTCGCCCAGCGCCATGGCAGCCGCCTCGTGGTGCTCTCGGTGGTGGAGGACGAGGAGGGCGCCATGCACGACCCCGCCGCCGTGGCCCAGCTGCTGGACCAGGCCCGCCACAGCTTCGAGCAGGCTGGGGTGGCCTGCGAGGTGATTGAGCGCCAGGGCAAGCCGGCCTTCGTGATCGGCGATGTGGCCGATGAGATCAACGCCGACGTGATCGTGATGGGCACCCGCGGCCTGGCCCTGGAAGGGGAGGAGCAGCCCAGCACCGCCGCCCGGGTGATCCAGCTGGCGCCCTGTCCGGTGTTGGTGGTGCCCTGATGGTGGACCCGCAGGTGGGGGATCCGGAGGGCACGCCGCCGGCTGGGCCCGACCCGGAGGGCCTGGCCCGGGTGCAGATGGCTGGGGCCCTGAGCAGCGCCGCCCCGGCGATTCAGTGGTATCCGGGTCATATCGCCAAGGCCGAGAAGGCCCTCGCAGAGAACCTCGCCAAGGTCGACCTGGTGATCGAGGTGCGGGATGCCCGCATTCCCCTGGCCACCGGCCACCCCCGCCT
>CAIRWM010000141.1 GCA_903882285.1 uncultured cyanobacterium | reverse complement strand
TGCCAGCCCTCGACGCCAACGCCGCCCTGGCCTGCCTGCAGGGTGACAAGAAGGTTCGCGACGGCAGGGTGCGCTTCGTGCTGCCCAGCGCCATCGGCGCGGTGCAACTCCGCGATGACGTGCCGACCGGGACGATCCGCCGGGTGCTGCAAGAGCTGTCGGCCGGCTGAGCGCCCATCGGAGCCCTTCAGGGGCCCATCAGGGCGCCGGATCGCGCAGGAAGCGGGGTAGTTTCAGCAGGCGCGAAGGCGGGGTGCCTCCACGCTCGAAGGCCACCCAGCGGAAGTCACCCAGGGTGTGGGGGTCCGCCAGACGCAGCAGGGCCTCGCGCCGCTGCAGAGCCATGGCCAGCCCAGCGGGATCGAGCTGCTGCAGCCCATGCAGCCGCTCAGCCAGCCCCAGAGCCAGCAGGGCCTCGCCCTGGCGCCGCTGCCCCAGGGACCTCCAGCCGGCCGCCTGCGCCGCCGCCTCCAGGCTCTCCAGGCAGAGGTGGGCGGTGAGGTCCCAGTGGCCCGGATCACGCAGCGGATCGCCGCTGGCCTGCTGGGCCCGGTAGGCCATCAGGGTGCCGGCGGAGCGCTGTGGGGCGTAGTAGCGGCGCGCCTCATGGGCGTAGTCGATCACCAGCAGCTGGCCGCGCGCCAGGCCCCGGCCGCAGGCTTCCAGCCAGGGCGGCAGGCCGGGATGGAGCTCGCTGCACCAGCCCGCCGACCGCTGCGGGCCCGGACTGGCCAGATCCAGAGGCACCAGCAGCGCGGCGACCTCCGGCTCCAGGGGCTCGCCGGGCTCCAGCCGCAACGTTCCCTGCCGGAGCGCCAGCTCCTGGCGGCGCCAGAGCGTCCCGTCAGAGACAATCCGCTCCACCGCCAGGGCGTCGAGCACCTCGTGGGCCAGCACCACGCCGCGCACCGGGGCGGCCGCCAGCTGCGGCCAGTCGACCCAGCGCCCGGCCAGGGGGGCGTCCGCCAGGCACTGCCGCTGGCGTTCGGCCATACCCGGGTTGGGCTCCACCAGCACCAGCTCGGTGCGGGCCGCGAGGTCGGGGCGCTGCTCCGCCAGCAGGCCGGCCAACTCCCGGGCCAGATCGCCTTCACCGGGCCCGGTCTCCACCAGGGCGATGGGCCCGGGCTGCTCCGCCGCCAGGGCCTCCAGCCAGTCGATCAGCTGCACGGCGACCAGACCGGCAAAGTCGGGACCCAGCGAGGGGGCGGTAGCGAAGTCACCGCGGGGGCCAATGCGCAGCCGGCCGCTGCCGTAGGCGCCGTGCTCGGGGTCGTGCAGCGCCCACTCCATGTACTGACGGAAGGACACGCGCCCGCCCGCCGCCTGCAGCCGCGCCGCCAGCCAGGCGGGCGCCTCCCGGCCGACGGGGCCCTCGGACAGGTGGGAGGAATCGGCGGCAGCGGGAATCACGGCAGCTCAGCGCTCTCAGTGAGAATGCTCCTTCACGCGGTAACGGCATGCAGAGGCTCGAGGCTCGACTCCAGGACCTGATGCGCTGGTCGGGTCGCAGCCTCCTCGCTCCGCTGCTGGCCATCGGCCTGCTGCTTGCGCCGCTGGGGCTGGGGGTTGCGCCGGCCTGGTCCTTCGACAACCCCGACCTGCTGCCAGACCACCCCACGCCGGTGATCGACCTGGCCAAGCTGCTCACCGACGGACAGCGCAACGCCCTGGAGCAGGAACTCGAGGAGTTCGAGCACACCAGCGGCTGGAAACTGCGCGTGCTCACCCAGTACGACCGCACCCCCGGGCTGGCAATCAAACAGTTCTGGGGGCTCGATGAACGCAGCCTGCTGCTGGTGGCCGACGAGCGCGGCGGCAACCTGCTCAATTTCAACGTGGGCGATGCCCTGTTCGCCCTGATGCCGCGCACCTTCTGGGTGGAGCTGCAGACCCGTTACGGCAACCAGTACTACGTGCGCGAGCAGGGCCAGGACGCCGCGATCCTCGACTCCCTGCACGCGGTGAAGGGTTGCCTGGCCATGGGCGGCTGCCAGGTGGTGCCGGGCCTGCCCCAGGAGCAATGGCTGCTCACCCTGGCCACCTCGATCCTGGGCGGCGTGATCGTGGGCTTCGCCGCCTTCCCGCGCCAGCCCGGGCGGCGCTTCGAGTGGGCCTGGGTGCTGCTGCTCTCGCCCCTGTGGGTGATCCTGTTCGGCGTCTTCGGCGTGGCGCCGATCGTGACCCGCACCAACGATCTGCTGCCGCTGCTGCGCAACGGCCTTGGCTTCCTCGGCGGCGCCGCTGCCGCCTACCTGATCGCTCAGCAGACCCTGGGGCGGCACCTGCAGGAGCAGGGCGGCGGCGAGAGCTGAGAGCCGCTCAACCGCTGGCCAAAAATATCCGGGCCGCTAGCCCGATTTTTTTGCTTCACCAGGAGCTGGACCGTGGCACGGCCAAGGAACTTCAGAAGCCGTACTCGGTGGTGCTGGCGGTGCTGCGGGGACGGGGGCCGATCGACTGCAGACGGCAGCTGAGGCTGCGATCGGTGCACGCGGGGGTGCGGGGCAGCTGGCGAATCGCCACCGATTCCCACGTCGTGACGCCGGATTCACGCAACTGGGCCAGATTTTCGACGTAGAAACGCTTGAGATCGCCGTAGCGCTTCACCGGCTGGCCGTAGTAGCTGTTCCCGGCCAGGGTGGGGAAGGAGGCCCACTCGGGGGCGAGCTTGGCGGCAAGCTCGGGCGACAGCTCCCCACGATCGGCCAGGTGCAGGGCACCGCGACGCTGAATCAGGAACAGGGCGCCCTGATCCTGGGCCTGGGGGCCAAAATCGCTGAGCCCCAGGGACCGAGTCACCAGATTCCAGGTGAAGGGCATGAACTGGTAGGCCCCCGCCGCCGCACTGGCGTAGCCGGGGGAATACATCACCCGGTCGGGGTGCCGATCCAGCGAAGGCATATAGCTGCCGCCGAACATGACCCGATAACCGACCGGGTGGCCATTTTTCCAGGTGCCTTCGGCGTAGCGGATCGTGTTGAGCAGCGCCTTGCGCTCCGGCGTCAACGCGAAGAAACGGGGCGCAGCCGGCAGCGGCGGCAACACGGCCAGCTGAGCGGCCGGCGCGGTGACCTCATTCAGTGTCCAGGTTCTGGGCTGCTCGGCGGCGAGGGCAGGGCCTGCGGTGCACAGACCGAGGCCGAGGGCGGCGAGAGCCAGGGGGGAGCGCTGAAGAATCGACAAAACAGTTTGTGCGGAGGATGGGGCCCGGAGGTGTTCGACGGCAGGACAACAGATGCAGGAGCACTGATGAAACCGACCGCTGGGAACGGGGCGGGACTCGGCCGGGGACGGCGTGACTGGGGGGAGTCGCCAGGAGGCGAGAGCTCACCAACACCACTGCGGCCCGGAAAATCCGGTGGTGGAAAAAATGAAGTTCGCGCCAATTTGCCTATCGAGCGGCGCAGACGCGATGTTATTTGTGCCGATCACACAAGTGTCCATGCGTATCACAAACCACTGGCACGGTTTGAATCACTGTGGTGGACAACGATGCCGCCGATCGGTTGAACAGCAGTTCAAACCAGCCGCCCCTGACTGATCGGACCTGCTGATCACCCCGGCAGGCGCTGCAGCAGGGCCGCCGCCGCCTGGGTCGCCCCCTGGCTCGGCAGCGGCTGCCGGCGGGGCTCCAACAGCGGCTGATCGAGCTGCCAATCGCCGCTGCGCCACTGCTCCTGGCTCAACAGCCGGTGGCGGCCGTGGTCCTGCAGCGCCTGTTCCAGCACCGGCGCCTCGGCGAAGCCGCTGCGGTGCACCAGGTGGATGCCAACCCCCTGGCTGAAGGCCTCACAAAAGCTGCTGTAGCCCGCCTTGGTGATCAGCCGCTCCACCAGCGGCATCACATCCAGCGGCCGCACCCCCTCGGGCAGCATCCGGCCGTTGGCCACGGCGGCCAGGCCCAGATCGGGCCCCAGGAACACGTGCCCCGGCCAGCGGGCCAGCAGGGCAGGGTCGAAGCTCAGCCCCAGCCCGCCGAAGCTGACCAGCACACAGCGCTCACGCTGCGCCGGCAGCGCCAGCTGTCGGGCCAGGGCAGCGGTATCGCCGCGGGGCCGTGAGGCGGTGAGGCCGATCGGCAGGCTGGGGATGCCCCAGTCCATCGGCAGCGCCAGGGGGCATTGCAGCAGCAGCTCGCCCTGCCCGTAGAGGAGGCGCATCTGCTCCGCCCGCTCGCAGAAGGCACCGCCCAGCGGCGCATAGATCGCATCCCAGCCGAAGCTGGCCAACCAGATCAGCGGTGCCTCGAGCGCGCGCGCCAGTTGGGCCGCCGCTGGCGGCACGTCGCCCAACACCAGCAGAGGCTCCTCCTGGGCCCGCAGCCAGGCCTGTTCAGCGGCGATCTGGCCGGGGAGCCGCTGATCCAGCTGCTGCAAGGCGCACAAGGTGGCATCGGCATCAACGCCGAGAGCATCGGCCTGCACCATGCCCACATCCCACTGGCAGTGGCGCCGCTCGAAGGGCACGGCGCCGAAGGCCAGGCGCAGAAACGCATCAGGCAGGGCGGTGGAGAGCACCAGGCGCAGGTCGGGGCGCAGCGCCGCCAGTTCGCTGAGCACCGCAGCCGTGCGCGAGCCATGGCCGAAGCCGTGGCTGCTGATGCAGGCGTAGATCAGCATCGGCTCAAGGCGGGCTGGGGAGGTGCTGGCGCCGGATCGGGGGCGCGCCAGAGGGTCTCCTCGTAGAGCAGCCCGCCATCAAGGCCATACCAGCGATGGCTGATGCGCCAGGGCAGCCCGTCCCGCAGCGTCACCCAGCTGAAGTGACGCAGCTCGCGGCCGCTCGCGTCACTGCAGTGGCGCGGTACGCAGGCGCAATTGAGGTAGGCGGTGCCCTCGTCATCGCGCACGAAGCTGCGCCGCTCGCCGCGGTTGGCCCGCAGGGTGTGGTGCATGTGGCCGAAAATCACCAGCGGCACCGGCCGGCGGCGGCGGATCTGCTGGATCGCCAGGGTGAGGTCCTGGTCGCCCCAGTCGCAGGAGGGGCGCTTCCAGTCGCGGCCGCAGGGATCGGCGGCGCCGCTACCGAGCCCGGCCGGCCCGGAGTGGGCCAGCAGCACCAGCGGCAGCGCCGGATCAGCGGCCAGGGCCGCCCGGGTGATGCGGTCGGCCGATTCCTGCTGGCTTACCGGTCCGTAGACCGAACGCACCGCCCGCGACAGATGGAAGCCGCCGCCGGCCGTGCCCGGGCGCCCCCCCACCACCGCCAGCCCGGGGGGCCGCAGTTCGCGCAGGGCCCAGCCGCAGTGGTGATCCGCCAGCATGGCCAGCTGCTGGCGCAGGCGTTCGCCGCTGGGATCGCCGCCAGTGTCGTGATTGCCGGCAATGCTGGCCAGCGGCAGCTTCAGCTCGGCAAGCAGGCCAGGTATGCGGGGCAGGCCATCGCTGAGGTCGCCAACCAGCAGCAGCGCATCGGGCCGCAGCCGCTCCAGAAGGTCGTGATCGATCCGGTCCCACTGGTCGTGGAGATCGCCGGCGATGGCGAGGTGGAGTTCGGCCAAGCCGGCTGGCTCCCTAGGCTGGTTTCCATCTTGCCCGAGCCGAGGAGACGGTTGGTCTTCACCCAGGTGCCGCCCCAGCCCCCCACCACCCGCGGACTGCCCGCCTGCCACGAGCTGCCCGCCGCGATCGGGGCCCTGCGGCGCCAGCGCAAGGCCGTGATCCTTGCTCACTACTACCAGGAGGACGCCATCCAGGACATCGCTGACTTCATCGGCGACTCCCTCGAACTCTCCCGCAAGGCCGCCAGCACCGACGCCGAGGTGATCGTCTTCTGCGGCGTCCACTTCATGGCCGAGACGGCCAAGATCCTCAACCCCTCCAAAACGGTGTTGGTGCCGGATCTGGAGGCTGGCTGCAGCCTCGCCGACGACTGCCCCTCCGAGGCCTTCGCGGCCTTCCGGGCCGACCACCCCGACCACACGGTGGTGAGTTACATCAACTGTTCGGCGGCGGTGAAGGCCCAGAGCGACCTGATCTGCACCAGCAGCAATGCGGTACAACTGGTGCAGCAGCTGCCTGTCGACCGGCCGATCCTGTTCGCCCCCGACCAAAATCTGGGCCGCTGGGTGGCCCGCCAGAGCGGTCGTGAACTCACCCTCTGGCCAGGCAGCTGTATCGTGCACGACACCTTCAGCGAACAGGCGCTGCTGCAGCTGAGCCAGGAGCACCCCGGCGCCGAGGTGATCGCCCACCCCGAGTGCCAGCAGCACCTGCTCGATCTCGCCGACTTCATCGGCTCCACAAGCAAGCTGCTGCAGCGAGCCGAGCAGAGCTCCGCCACCAGCTTCATCGTGCTCACCGAACCTGGGATCCTGCATCAGATGCGCCTACGGGTGCCTCACAAACAGTTCTTCGAAGTGCCCGGCGCCGACGGCTGCAGCTGCAACGCCTGTCCCTACATGCGGCTCAACACACTCGAGAAACTATGGCAGTGCCTGCACGATATGGCACCGGAGATCGTGATGGATGAGGAGCTACGGCTCAAGGCCCTGGGGCCGATTGAGCGGATGCTGGCGATGAGCCGCTGATCAACAGATCGTCCAGGCCAAGTTCCACCACGCAGGTGGCGGTATCGGCGGCTCCGGCGTAGATCAGCAGCGAATCCCCCTGCTGAATAATGCCGGTGGGGAAGATCACATTCGGCACAAAACCCTGGCATTCGTAATCCAGCTCAGGCGCCAGGATCTGGTCTCCAGCACATCGGATTGTCCTGGGTTGCTCGAGATCGAGCAACAGCAGTCCCGCCCCGTAACTGCCGACGCCGCTATCACCTTCACCCTTATTGTTACCGTGATAGATCACAAGCCAGCCTTCGCTGCTGCGAATAGGCGGTGTGCCAGCACCGATACGACCGCAATCCCAGGCGGCGCTGGAGCTAAGAAGCGGCTGATGCTTACCCCAATGCAGCAGATCGGGAGATGAGGCAAGCCAGATTGCCGGCCGCGAAAAATCGTGAGC
>CAIRWM010000140.1 GCA_903882285.1 uncultured cyanobacterium | reverse complement strand
GCGCCCTTCGCCATGGGCGATCGGTAGGGCGATGTGTTCACCGTCGCCGTACTGCTGGAGCCAGCGACTGGGTCCCGGCTGCACCGTGAGTGGACTCGAGGCACAGACGAAATGCAGATCGCGATTACGGGTCAGGGCGCCGGGGAGCAGGCCCATCTCGGTCAGCACCTGAAAGCCATTGCAGATGCCCAGCACGGGCCCCCCGCGTTCGGCGAAGGTCCGAACCTCCTCCAGCACCGGCGCAAAGCGAGCGATGGCGCCGCAGCGGAGATAGTCGCCGTAACTGAAGCCACCAGGCAGCACGACCGCCTCCAGGCCTTGGAGGTCGCGCTCCTCATGCCAGAGGAAACGGGTAGACCGCCCAAGACAGCCCTCAAGAGCCCAGCGCACATCCCGGTCGCAGTTGGAGCCGGGGAAGACCACGATGCCGATTGTCATTGGTGGGTCTCCTTCAGCCGGCGTCGGAGAGTTCCAGGGACCAGTCCTCGATCACCGGGTTGGCCAGCAAGCGGTCACTAAGCAGTTGCAGCTGGGCCTCGGCCGTGGCGCGGTCGGCGGCTTCGAGATCCACCTGAATCGCCTTGCCAATGCGCAGGCGCTGCACACCACTGACACCGAGCCGGGCGGCCGCCGCCCGGGTGGCCTCCCCGGCCGGGTCGAGCACCGAGGGGCGCAAGGAGACCTGAACACGCGCATGGAAGAGGGGCACCGGCAACGATGGCGTTTGTTAAATCTTGGCAGCCCGTCTGCCGGGCTCCGCTGACCATGGCCAGCGTGGAAGCACCCCCTGGAGCCTGGGCCATGGCCCTGCTCGCGTTTCCCGCTCGTTTCAGCCTGGCGATCGATCGCGCGGTCCGCATTCTGTCGCTGTTGATGAGCGCCGCTGTTCTGGCTTTTCCGGCTACCGCTGAGCCCGCCCAGCCCGGAGCAGCACCTGAAGCCATGGTGATTCCGCTGAAATGCCGGCTCCGCGACGGGCCCTGGCAGGACTGCCGCATGAGGGTGGAGCAGGTAGGGGCCCATTGGTTTCTGCTACTGGATGGTCAGACCATCGAATTCCGTCATGACGGGCGCGGTGCGGTGACGATGCAGCAGCATCGCGGCGTCTGGCGATCGGTGAACAGCCGCTGGCTGGAGGACACCAGCCTCTGCTGGGACGGGATCTGTGCGAAGGGTCCGATTCCCCTAGACTGATTCATGTAGGGCTTCATCCAGCCTCAGAGTCGAGCCACAGCGCGACGCAGGCGCTCTTCGTCGGCGGCCGCCCCCAGCAGCACCAGTTCCAATCCCTCCGTTGGCTGGGACTCTGCTCGCGCCCTCGGAGCGGCACCGCGCACAACGTCGCGCCCGTCATCGAGCCGGTCGGCCTCGTACCAGCACTCCAGCCGTGGTCCGACCGCCTGAATCTGCAGGGGCAGGCGTCGGTCGCTCTGACGCAGACGGCCCTTCAGACGTAGGACCGGCTGCTCACGCAGCAATTGCCGCAACGCCTCCTCCAGGGCTTCCCGCTCCCACTGCCCGGAGCGCTGGACAACCACCGACGCCATTGCCACGTGGCTGTGATCGTGCGGCTCATGGCCGTGGTTATGGGCCACGGCGCTTAGATGACTTTCGGTGTCGCTGTCCAGGACCAGGGCCGGGTCGATGCCGCCCCGCGCCATCGGCAGGATTGTTGTGCCTGGCCGCAGATCGGAGCGCAGGCCCTCGGTCACGGCAGCCAGTTGCTCACTGTTGAGACGGTCGGAGCGGCTGACCAGCACCAGATCCGCGGCCTGGAGCTGATCGGCGAACAGATCCTCAATGGCACTGAGGTGATCGAGGCTGGGATCGGCGCGACGCTGGGACTCCACGGCATCGGCATCCCCCACCACATGGCCGGCGGCCAGGGCCTCGCCATCGACCACCGTCACCACCGCATGAACCCGGGTGCGGGCACGGATCTCCGGCCAGCTAAAGGCCGCAACCAGGGGTTCGGGCAGAGCCAGCCCACTGGTTTCCACAACAATGCCATCGAGCTGGTCGGCCCGTTCCAGCAGCTTGGTCATGGTGGGCAGGAATTCGTCCTGCACGGTGCAACAGAGGCAGCCGTTCGCCAGTTCCACCAACCTGGCGTCGAGTTCCTCCTCCGGACAGAAGCCGCAGCTGGCGATCAGATCACCGTCGATGCCAACCTCCCCGAACTCATTGACCAGGACAGCCAGTCGCTGGCCGCCATGCAACAGCAGCTGACGCAACAGCGTCGTCTTGCCTGCACCGAGAAAGCCCGTCACAACCGTGACGGGCAGGCGCTTGCTGGTGCTCACCATCTCAGGGCACCAGGGCGGACCAGGTCCAGACAGCACCGATGCCCAGCAAAACGGCGGCCAGCAGCTGGCTGCAGCGCTGTCCCAGGCCGTCGGCCAGGCGTCGCAGCAGGGTGAGCGAGAGGAGCAGCAGTGCCCCCTGGCTCAGCATCAACCCCAGCAGATAGGTAGCAATCGGGGCGCTGGTCCAGCCGAGCACGGAGGCGCTCAGCACATAGCCATGCAGACCGATGGCCGGAACCAGCACCGGGCGAGGTAAGCGACTTAGCAGCACCAAGGCCACCACCACGAGGGTGAGGGCGACGAGAGCCTCCGCTCCTGGCAGACCGGGCAGCACCAGTCCGAGGGCGCTGCCGCTCAGGCCGGTGGCGAGCAGTCCCAGCATCCAGGTGGTTCGCTGCTGCAGGCCCACCAGGGAGAGGGCCAGAAGGAAGAGCAGGTGATCTGGTCCTATCAGCGGGTGGGCCAGCCCACTGAGCAGGCCGGTGAGGGGCGTGGGGGCGAGGGCCAGAAACTCCATTATGTGATGGGCTTGGGCGGCGCTGGGGGCAAGGAGCAGCAGGGCGCCCACTGCCGCCGGAGCCAGGGCCAAGGGCACAACGACATGGAGACGGGCATGGCGAACGCCGGCCTGCCGCGCCTGCGGGGAAAAAGACATGGTTCAGGAATCCGGTCCGCGCCGGTCTGTAGGGGGTGAGCGAGCGGCGGGCGTTCTGACTGGGCCATCGGAGATGGCCTTCACAGCTGCGGGACAGTGCCGGACTGGAGCCCCAGAAGAGCTGCACCGGTCTTTCCCCGTTACCTCGGCGGGCTGATCCCCCACCGAACCGATCCACCCAATTCTAGGCGCCCAGTCAGCGGCGGGCTCAGCGGCACGCCAGGCTGTCGCGGGTGGCGATTCCGGTGCGCGGATTGGTGCCGCTGGCCCTGGCACAGAGGGCCTTCTGCTCGGGCAGGTCGAGCACGGCATCGCTGAAGTCCGCACCGTCAATGCGGGCGTCTTTGAAGTGGCTTTGCATCAGCATTGCGTTGCTCAGCACCGCCCGGCGAAGATCGGCGCCATCAAAGCGGCTGGCATAGGCCACCACATCGCTGAGATCGGCCGCCTGGAGGTCGGTGTTTTTTAGGTTGCTGGAGTTGAACACCGCGCCACGCAGATCGCTGCCTGAGAGGTCGAACCCTTCGAGATCGGCCTTGAGGAATTCCTGCTGCTGCAGGTTTCGGCCGTGCATGTCGTGCTCAAGATCCTGCAGCGAGCGTTGACTGCGCAGCTCTGGAGCGGTGATCGCCAGGGCCGGCAGTGGCTGGAGCAGCAACGGCTCCAGGCAGGCCAGGGGCCAGAGCAGCAGCAGCACGCCGCTGAGCAGGCCCACCATCACCGCCGAGCCATGTCTTTGTTGCGCCATGGCCCACCGTTACGCTGCATCCCCAACTTATGGCAGCCATGGCCATGTCTCTGCGGGTGGTGGTTCCCCCCCATCCCCTGATCGCCCACTGGCTCACCGTGCTGCGGGACCGCGATACGCCACCCCCCCTGTTCGGCACGGCCATGGCCGAACAGGGTCGCTGGCTCACCTACGAATCCCTGCGGGACTGGCTGCCCCAGCAGACGGTGGCGCTGGAGACCCCGCTCGGCCCCAGCGAAGGCCAGGTGGTCGATCCCTCCGTGCCGCTTCTGGCGGTGCCGGTGCTGCGGGGTGGTCTCGGCCTGTGGCAGGGCGCCCAGAGCGTCTTGCCGGCGGCGCGCGTCGCCCATCTCGGTGTCGAGGTGAGTGGGCCGCAGGCCAGCCCCCACTGGTATCTCGACGACCTGCCTGAAGCCGTTGGGGAGCGCGTCGGTGTGCTGGTGTTCCTGCCGGTGCTGGCCCGGGGGGTCACCCTGGTGGCGGTGCTGGAGAGGCTGCGGGAGCTCGGAATCAGCGGGCCCCGCCTCCGCATCGTGACCACGGTGGCCTCAGCCCCCGGCCTGAAGCTGGTGGGAGAGCACTTTGAGGATCTCACCCTCTACTGCGCCTGCATCGATCCCGACCTCGATGCCGACGGTCGCGTGCGCCCGGGCTTCGGGGATGCCGCCCGCCGTCTGTATGGAAGTGGCAAGCCGGGCTGCCTAGGCTGATCGGATTCAGCCTTCACGCTTCCGCTGCAGCAGCCATGGCCGACTCCAGGGATCGATCGACCGGCGGCAGCACCCTGCTGGTGAGCACCATGGCCGGCGCCGTCCTCGGTGCCGCTGGTTTGGCCTGGTGGCTGCTGTCGGAGGCGGATCGCCGTCGCGAGGCCCAGCGCCATCTGCGCGTGCTGCGCCAGGCGGGCCTGCAGAGCCTCCAGAGCTTGCAGGGCCAGCAGGGCCAGGACCATGTCCCGGTTGAAGGTCAGCTCCATGATCGGGTACAGCAGCTCAACCAGGCTATCGATGCCGTCCGCCGCCAACTCGAGGAGCTCCGGCCCCCCTCTTGAGCGATTCCGCCGACGTCGCCAGCACCCGCTGCGGTGGAGCCGCTGCTCGGTAGGTTGCATGGGTCGCTTCCCTGCCGATCATGTTGCGCTCCGACGCCATCACCAAGGGCATTCAACGGTCTCCCAACCGGGCCATGCTCCGTGCCGTGGGCTTCGGCGATGCCGACTTCGGCAAGCCGATCATCGGCATCGCCAACGGCTACAGCACCATCACGCCCTGCAACATCGGCCTCGACGATCTCACCCGTCGGGCCGAGAAGGCCGCCCGCGATGCCGGGGCCATGCCGCAGACCTTCGGCACGATCACGGTGAGTGATGGCATCTCGATGGGCACCGAAGGCATGAAGTACTCCCTCGTGTCGCGTGAAGTGATAGCCGACGCCATCGAGACGGCCTGCAACGCCCAAAGCATGGATGGGGTGCTTGCCGTGGGCGGCTGCGACAAGAACATGCCCGGCGCTATGCTGGCCATGGCCCGGATGAATATCCCCGCCATCTTCGTGTATGGCGGCACGATCAAACCGGGAAAACTCGGTGGCTGCGATCTAACCGTGGTCAGCGCCTTTGAGGCCGTGGGGCAGTACACAGCGGGCAAGATCGACGAGGAGCGCCTAACGGCTGTTGAGAAGAATGCCTGTCCCGGAGTCGGCAGCTGCGGTGGCATGTTCACGGCCAACACCATGAGCTCCGCCATCGAGTCGATGGGGCTCAGCCTGCCTTACAGCTCCACGATGGCCGCGGAGGATCCCGAGAAGGCCGACAGTGCGGCCCGCTCCGCCGAGGTGTTGGTGGAGGCCATCGGCTCGAACATCCGCCCGCTCGATCTGCTCACCCGCGAGGCCTTTGAGAACGCCATCGCCGTGATCATGGCTGTGGGCGGCTCCACCAACGCCGTGCTGCACCTGCTGGCGATCGCGCGCACCGCTGGAGTGTCGCTCTCGATTGATGATTTCGAGATCATTCGCCAGAAGGTGCCGGTGATCTGCGACCTCAAGCCCAGCGGGCGCTATGTCACCACCGATCTGCATGCCGCCGGCGGCATCCCGCAGGTGATGAAGCTGCTGCTCGATGCCGGCCTGCTGCACGGCGATTGCCGTACGATTGAGGGGCGGACCCTGCACGAGGTGCTGGCCGAGGTGCCGAGCGAGCCTCCCGCCGGTCAGGACGTGATCCGACCGCTCTCCAAGCCCCTCTACGCCAAGGGACATCTGGCCGTGCTCAAGGGCAACCTGGCCCCGGAGGGCTGCGTCGCAAAGATCTCCGGCGTCAAGAATCCGGTCCACACCGGGCCAGCCCGGGTATTCGAGTGTGAGGAAGATTGTCTGGCTGCCATCCTTGACGGCCAGGTCGATGATGGCGACGTGGTGGTGATTCGCAACGAAGGGCCGGTGGGGGGACCGGGCATGCGCGAGATGCTCAGCCCCACGGCGGCGATCATCGGCCAGGGGCTCGGCAACAAGGTGGCCCTGATCACCGACGGTCGCTTCAGCGGCGGGACCTACGGCATGGTTGTGGGTCACGTCGCTCCCGAGGCCGCCGTCGGCGGCACCATTGCCCTGGTGCAGGAGGGGGACAACATCACGGTGGATGCTCACCAGTTATTGATCGAGCTCAACGTCGACGCCAGCGAACTGGAGCGGCGGCGCGCGGCCTGGATCAGGCCAGAACCGCGATACCGCACCGGTGTGCTGGGCAAGTATGCCAAGTTGGTCAGTTCCAGCAGCCAGGGGGCGGTGACCGACCAGTCCTGATCCGCTGGCGAGCCTGAGCAGGAGAACCTCCCTGCTCCAGGGTTCAGAGCAGGTCGGCGAGCAGGGCCCGCAGACGGCGGGCCAGGGCTTCCAGCGGCGCCCCATCCTGGGGTCGCTCACAGCGCAGCCCGCTGCGGCCGTCCATCCAGACCGGATGGCCGCCGTACCAGAGCATCGGTCGCTCCTCCTGCAGACTCCAGCAGAGCGTCAGGTGCAGATCCTCGCCACTGGGGTAGAGCTCCAGCTCCAGATCCTCCTGGGGTAGGCGTTCACCCAAGGGGCTGCGCGTTTCGATGCGCAGACAGCTGTCCAGTTGATTGTCAGCCGGGACAGGGCCCTGAAGGATGACGGCGTGGCACCAGGGTTTGCGGCAGAGGTCGGCGCTGGCCGCCACAAGGCGGCTGAGGTCGGTGTTGGCAGTGCCGGCGCCTTCAGTCCACGGCATCGATAGCGCGCAGTTCCAGGTGCAGCGGTCCGCTGAGGAAGCCGGGATTGGGTCCACCGTGATCGCCGAAGCGGGAATGGAGCACCTGCAGGCGCGTGATCCGAGACGGATCAAAACGCAGCATGGGCAGGCCCATCGGCTGGGCCCGCACCGAGGGGCGCAGCTGATCGAATGGCAGGCGTACCCGTGTGAGCCCTTCGGGTTCGGTGCCGAATTCGATCACCCAGCGCAGGCCACCGGGAATCAGTTCCGTGAGCCCCGCCAGGCCATCGGCACAGGCCACGGCGAGTTTGTAGCGGCGGCCGTCGCCCAGCAGATCGAGTTGCAGAGCGTGAGAGCCGGAGAGATCGAGGGGGGGCGAGAACAGGGGCGAGCGGCAACTGACGAAGCCTCCACCGGCTTCCACCACCTCGGCATCGAAGACCAGACCCTCGGCACTGACGCTGCAGCTGCCGGAACTGCGCCCGCCCATGATCGTGTCATTGAGGGCATGCCAACCGCTGAAACCGCCGCCATGAACAATCTGCATCGATCTCAGGCGCCGGCGCTGGGATTCTGAAGGGCTCCCGCGGCGGCGACATCGGCAAGAATCAGCACCTCCGACATCGGACTTACCAGACGGGCCGGGGTGCGCTCGGCGGGTTCGTCGGGATCGAGCAGGCGCTGCAGGGCACGCTGCTTGCCGGCGCCGCTCACCAGAAACACCACCTGACGGGCGGCGCAGAGCACCGGTGCCGTCAGCGTGATCCGCGGCATCCCTTTGCCCTCGCCGAGGGTGACGGGGCGATCGCTCACCAGAGCAGCCGCCGTGCCGGGAAACAGGGAAGCCGTGTGCCCGTCATCGCCGAGCCCAAGCAGCACCAGATCCAAGCGGGGAGGATCGCCGGGGCAAAGCTGACGCAGCAGGGCGGCATAGGCCTCCGCACTCTGCTCGGGGCTGCTGTGGGCGGTAGGGACCGGGTGGAAGCCGGCGTGACGAGCCGGCTCCTGGGCCAGCAGCGTTTCGCGCAGCATGCGGGCGTTGCTGGCCGGATCCCGTTCGTCCACCCAGCGCTCGTCACCGAGCAGCACATCCACCCGATCCCAGGGCAGGCGCTCCTGGCCAAGCCTCACATAGGTGGCACGGGGGGTCTCACCACCGGCCAGGGCGATCTGGGCCCGGTCCCGCTGGGCCAGGGCCAGATCAAGGCCGCTGGCCAGCTGCTCCGCCGTTCGGCGCGCCAGTTCCTCAGCCGTGGCCGCGACGATCAGGCGGTAGCGGGTCATGGCAGCCATTCGGTGTGGAAGGAACCGGGACAGTCGGTGCGCTCGTAGGTGTGGGAGCCGAAGCAGTCGCGCATGGCCTGCACCAGATTCTGGGGCAGACGGCCGCTGAAATAGCTAGTGATGTAATCGAGCGTGCTGCCCAGGCAGGGCACCGGCAGACCCGCCAGGGCTGCCCCGGCGACCACATGGCGCAGCCCGGGCAGGCGTTGGCGGATCTGGGCCAGGAACCAGGGGTCGACCATCAGGTTGGGCAGAGCCGCATCGAACGTGTAGGCGTCCTGAATCCGTTGCAGCAGTCGGGCACGGATGATGCAACCGCCCTTCCAGATCTGTCCGATCGCAGCGAAGTCGAGCTGGTAGTCGTGCAGACGGGAGGCCTCCTGCAGCAGCGCCATGCCCTGGGCATAGCTAGCAATGCAGGCCAGGATGCATGCGTCGCGGAGGGGGGGCATGCCATCGCCAGGATCGCCAAGGTCGAAGCGCGGGCCTGCCGATAGGGCAAGCAGCGGTGCTGCTTTGAGGCGCTCTTCCCGCAGAGAGCTCAGCACCCTGGCATTGAGCGCCGCGTAGATGGTGGGCACCGGTACGCCCATGTTCAGGGCACTCTCCACGGTCCAGAGTCCCGTACCCTTCTGCCCCGCCGCATCAACAAGAAACTCGACCAGATCCTGTCCGGTTTCGGGATCCTTGGTGCGCAGGCACACCTCGGTGATCTCCACCAGGAACGAGGCCAGCTCCTCGCTCTGGTTCCAGCCACCGAGCACATCCGCCATGGCCGTGCCATCCAGGCCCGCTACGCGCTTCATCAGGTCGTAGGCCTCGGCAAGGATCTGCTCGATGCCGTACTCGATGCCGTTGTGCACGGTTTTGACAAAGTGGCCCGAGCCCCCGGGGCCGATGTAGGTGACGCAGGGACCGTCGGACACCTTGGCGGCCATTGTGCTGACCAGCCCCTCAATCGCGTCGTAGGCCGCCCGGGTGCCGCCCGGCATCATGCTGGGCCCCTCCAGGGCTCCTTTGGCACCGCCGGAGACCCCCATGCCGATGTAGCCGAAGCTGCGGCTCTCGAGCTCAGCGACACGACGCTCGGTGTCGGTGTAGAGGGAGTTGCCGCCATCGATCAGTAGGTCACCCTCCTCCAGCAACGGTGAGAGGGTGGCGATCAGATCGTCGATCGGCTGGCCGGCCTTCACCATCATCAGGATGCGGCGGGGACGTTCCAGGGCGGCTATGAACTCCGGGAGGGTCTCGGCACCGACGATCTGCTTGCCGGCGCCACGCCCAGCGAGGAACTCCTGGGTTTTGGCGAAGGTGCGGTTGTAGACGACGCTGGAGAAGCCGTTGCGCTCGGCATTGAGCACGAGGTTCTCACCCATCACGCCAAGGCCGATCAGACCGAAGTGGGCTTTGCTCATGGGAACGGGGCAGGGAAAAACGCTGAACCTCAGTGTGGCCAACACGATGCGAGACGCCTAGCCTGGCAAGCTCCATGTCAGCAACCTGGAGCATGGATGCGTTGGCCATCACCCGAGACGTGCGGCTTGAGGGTGGGTCAAATGACTGTGCCGTCGGCGATCGTACCGTTCTTCACCACCACGATGATGCCGTTGCGGATATAGAAGTTGAGTTCGGGCCGATCGGCTTCCTCAACGTGGTCTTTGTTGACGATGGTGACGTTGCGGCCGATGCGCACGTTTTTATCGAGGATGGCACGCTTCACGGTGGTGCCGCGCCCGACGCCGATCGGGGTGCCGCCGCGTTCGCGCAGCATCGCCCGCTCTTCCATCGATTCGAAGTAGTCAGCGCCCATCACCAAGGTATCCTGGAGAACGACCTCATCTTCGAGGCGGGTGCGAACGCCGAGCACACAGTGATGCACGCTGCAGGCCTTGAGCAAAGAGCCCTCTCCGACGATGGATTCGGTGACCTGGGCATCCTGTAGCTTGCTTGGCGGCAGGTAGCGGGGCCGGGTATAAATCGGGAACTTCTCATCGTAAAAGGAGAAGGCAGGGTTCGGCTGTTCGGTTAGGGCCAGATTGGCCTCATAGAAAGCACCGATCGTGCCGATATCCTCCCAGTAGTCGTCGAAGAGAAAGCTCTGTAGGTTGTCACCGCGTGCCAGGGACGTCGGGATCAGTTCCTTACCAAAGTCCGTGGCCGCCGGATTGGTGGCCAGCAAGTCGAAGAGGGTGTCGCGGCTGAAAACATAGATGCCCATCGAGGCCAGATAGGGACGCTTCTGAGCTTCTTCGGCGGAGAGGCCGAGTTTCTCAGTGTCGACCTGCATTGACTCGAGATCTGCCCCCTTGGGCTTTTCGCGAAACTCCCGGATGCGGCCATCGGGGGTGGTGCGCATCAGACCGAAACCCTCAGCCTGGGCAGCATCCACCGGCAGGGCTCCCACGGTGAGCTGGGCTCCCGTGTCGATGTGGTGCTGCACGAATCGGCTGTAATCCATGCGGTACAGCTGATCACCGGAGAGGATCAGATAGTGATCAACGTCCCATTCCTGAAACAACCACTGGTATTTGCGCACCGCATCTGCGGTGCCCTCGAACCAGCTGGGGCTGTCCGGGGTCTGCTGGGCGGCGAGCACCTCGACAAAGCCCTGGCCGAAGCCGGCTGAGAGGTTGTAGCTCATCGTCAGGTGACGGTTGAGCGAGGCGCTGTTGAACTGCGTCAACACATAAATCTTGTTGATCTCGGAGTTGATGCAGTTACTGATCGGAATGTCGATCAGTCGATATTTACCAGCCAGCGGAACGGCAGGCTTGGCACGCGTCTTGGTGAGCGGATAGAGGCGGGTACCGGCGCCTCCTCCCAGGATGATGGCCAGAACGCGTTTCATTCAGTCCTGTTCCTTCTCCTTGGCACCGGCGACCGTACAGGAGCGCGGTTCGCCGCCGGAAGTGTCGGGAACACTTCGACGCAACTTGGAGCAGCTACCGCGATCAGAGCCACCCCGATCAGCCGTCGCCCTGGCCGTCCTGCAGCTCGAACAGGTCGTTGAGTACCCGCATCGCCGTGTGCCGCTGCTGGCGTGGCTGGGGGGCCCGCAGCCGCGTGACCGGGGTGTGCGGCACTTTGTTGATGATCCCCTTGCTCAGGGCCTCCACCACCTTGCGTTCGCGAGCCGAGAGATCGGGGCCCATCCGGCTGAGGGCCTTCTGCAACTCCTGTTCGCGGATATCCTCCAACTGCATCCGCAGCCGGTTGACCAGGGGCACCGCCTCGAGACCGTCCCACCACTCGAGGAACAGGCGCGATTCTTCGGCAAGCAAACCCTCGGCCTCGGCCGCCATCTCGCGCCGGGCCTCCTGATTGCGGGCCACGACTTCCTGAAGGTCGTCGACGTCGTAGGCGTCGACGCCCGTGAGCTCGCCGGCGTCGGCGCTGATATTGCGAGGTACGCCGATGTCGATGAGCATCAGGCTCGAGCGGCGGTTCAGGGCATCGAGCCGGCCGGCGGTGATGATTGGCTCCTCGGCGCCGGTGCTGGTGAACACCAGCGAACAGGTGCTCAGGCAGTGATCGAGATCACTGAGGGGGCGGCATTGAACGGGCAGGGCTGGGAAGTCGGCAGCCAGGGCCTCAGCGCGGGCCACGGTGCGGTTGAGAAGCACGGCACCGCGGCATCCCTTGGCCTGCAGATGCTGCAGCAGCAGGCGAGCCATGCGGCCAGCCCCGACCACCGCTACCTGTTCCTGGTCGAGGGGCACCAGGTCGTCGGATCCGCGGGCCTGACCGAGCTTGAGCTGGGCCAGTTCCACGGCAGCGGAGCTGATCGAGACGGCGCCGGTCCCCAGGTTGGTTTCGGTGCGCACCCTCTTGCCGGTGCTGACCGCCTGGTTCAGCAGGCGGCTGAGGATCGGACCCACCGAGCGGTGTTCCTGGCCCAGCCGCACCATTTTCTTGACCTGCGAGAGGATCTGGCCCTCGCCCAGCACAAGGCTGTCGAGGCCGGCCGCCACACGCAGCAGGTGAGCCACCGCTTCCTCGTGATGGAAGGTGAACAGGTGGGGAGTGAGGTGCTCAAGCGCCAGCCCCGAGACCCCGCTGAGAAAGGAGCCCACGGCCGTGATGCCCTGCTCCGGATGGCGGAGCAGGGCATAGATCTCCAACCGGTTGCAGGTGCTGAGGATGGAAGCCTCAAGCACTTGGTCGTCGGCGCGCAGCTGCTGGAGGGAAGACTCCATCGTCTGCTCTGGGATGCTGAGGCGCTCACGGATTTCCACCGGAGCCGTGCGATGGCTGAGACCGACGACGGCGATGTGCATGGAGATGGAGGATCAGCGCAGAGCGATGCTCTGGGCGCCCGGCTTGATGTGCACCGTGTTGGTGAAGCGGGCCGTGTCATCGAGAGTGCTGATCACCAGGGAGCTGGTGCGGGTGCAGTCCTTCTCGAACTTGACCCCATGGAACAGCAGACCGTCGGTGATGCCGCTGCCGGCGAAGACCACATTCTCACCGGAGGCCAGCTCCTCAGCCTCATAGATCTTGTCCACGTCGGTGATGCCCATCTCGTTGAGGCGAGCAATGTTGCCCTCTTTCGTATAATCGGCCCACTCGGAGGTCTGGGCGACGGCCGGGTCGTAGACGAGCTGGCCTTGGAAGTGGCCGCCGAGGGCCCGCATAGCAGCGGCGGAGATCACCCCCTCAGGGGCTGCACCGATGCCCATCAGGCAGTGGGTGCCGGTGCCGGCAAAACCGCAGGCGATGGCGGCCTGGACGTCGCCGTCGGAGATCGGCTGGACGCGGGCGCCAGTGGCGCGGATCTCAGCGATCAGGTCCTTGTGGCGAGCGCGATCCATCACCACGATGGTGAGTTCGCTCGCCTCCAGGCTGAGACACTGGCTGAGGATGGCGATATTTTCGGTGGCCGACTTGCGGATGTCCACCTTGCCTTTGGCCGCCGGGGGCGCCGCCAGCTTCTTCATATAGAAATCGGGGGCATTGAACAGGCCACCGCGGTCGGAGGCGGCGAGCACCGCCATGGAGCCGCGCTGGCTGTTGGCGCAGAGATTGGTGCCTTCGCAGGGATCGACGGCGAAGTCGACACCGGGACCGGTGCCGCTGCCGACCTCCTCACCGATGTAGAGCATCGGAGCCTCGTCGCGCTCCCCCTCACCGATCACAATGCGTCCCTGCATCTGGATGCTGCCCATGCGCTTGCGCATGGCTTCGACCGCGGCTGCATCAGCCTCATCCTTCTTGCCCAGGCCGGTGAGTTCGGCGGAGGCGATGGCGGCTTGTTCTACGACCTCGAGAATTTCCTGGATGAGGGTGCGATCCACGGCAGTCCGGCGGGGGTAAGGGGTCTCGGGGAGGGGTGATCGGGGCGCCCGTTGAGACCTGCCCTGCGAGGGACCGATCCGGCCGGATGGACTCTGGTACCTGACGCCGCAGGACCTCCCATTCCTGGAGCGGGGCTATTGTATCAGCGGGCTCGGATCAAGGGACACGACTCAGCGGACACGGAGCCCCACGCAGGGGTAAGGCAGGACAGCGATGGTGCCGTGAGGGTGGCTCTCTACAATCTCAGCCCCCAGCCCGGTCGCGCCCGCATGAGCAACAAGTCCCTGATGATCGCCCCGTCGATCCTCTCCGCTGATTTCTCCCGCCTTGGCGACGACGTGCGCGCCGTCGATCAGGCCGGTGCCGATTGGATCCACGTCGACGTCATGGATGGCCGCTTCGTGCCCAACATCACGATCGGCCCCTTGATTGTTGAAGCCCTGCGGCCGGTAACCACCAAGCCGCTCGACGTGCACCTGATGATTGTCGAGCCTGAGAAGTACGTCGCCGATTTCGCCAAGGCCGGGGCCGACATCATCAGCGTGCAGGTGGAAGCCTGCCCGCACCTGCACCGCAACCTTGCCCAGATCAAGGATCTCGGCAAGATGGCCGGAGCCGTGCTCAACCCCAGCACGCCCCTGAGCACGCTCGAATATTGCCTGGAGCTCTGTGATCTGGTGTTGATTATGAGCGTCAACCCCGGCTTTGGTGGCCAGAGTTTCATCGAGAACCAGGTTCAGAAAATCCGCGACCTGCGCCGCCTCTGCGATGAGCGCGGCCTAGACCCATGGATCGAAGTCGATGGAGGCATCAAGGCCGGCAACGCCTGGAAGGTGCTGGAGGCTGGTGCCAATGCGATCGTCTCCGGCTCGGGCGTCTTCGGCCTGCCTGATTACGCCGAGGCGATTAACGGCATCCGCAACAGCCGCCGGCCCGAGCCGGCGCTGGTCTGAAGTGTTTCTGGCCTGAGGCTCAGGAGTGGAAGGGATCGAGGCGCGGCACCCGCCCTGCCTCCCCCTCCAGCATCGCGGGAAGCGTGCGGCTGAGAATCGGCTGCAGCGTCTGCATGTTGTAAGTGGTGGCGATGCCATCACCGCTGGCCTGGAACAGGTCCCACACCGTCAGGGTTTGCACCGCGGGGCGACTGTCGCCGAGCAGACGGCGTGGTCCAGCGCCCAGGGCGCCGAGCTGGAGTAGCTCGAGCGATCCCACCTTGCCAGGGAACCAGGCGTGCTGGTGACCACTGATGTAGGCGAGCACGCCATGGCGTTCCATCAGAGCCCTCAGGGCCGAAGCCTGCTCCAGGCGCTCTCCGCGCCGATCCCTGCCCTGGGAGACGCCGAACAGGGGAAGGTGGCCCATCACCACCCGGAAGCGGGCGGAGCTAGCCGCTGCGCTGGCCAGGTTGCGCTCAGCCCAGACCACCTGCTCGGCGGGCACCGTCGCGCTGGAGGCGTCCCAGGTGATCAGGAACAACTCCCCCTGCCGCAGGGCGTAGTAAAAAGGGAATTCATGGCCATCGATCAGGTTTAGGCCCAGCTGCTGGCGCCGGGCCTGCCAGAAGCGCCGGGCGGCCTGGCGATCCTCGGCGAACATGAAGGCGCCGCCGAATCGGCTGCCAGAGGCATCGTGATTGCCCGGAGTCGGCGCGAACGGCAGACCAGCGGTCCTGATCGGAGCCAGCACCTGCCGCTCAAAGGCCAGCCACATGGCATGCAGGCGCTCCTGGCCGAGGCCAAGCTTCTGGGCGGCGATCATGTCGCCGCCGCAGAGCACCAGATCGGGCTGCCAGTCGGGAATGAGCTTCACACCCCGATGCACTTCCGGCAGGTAGGAGGTGGAGCCGTAGGCCCCGTTGAGGTCGCTGATCAGCAGCAGCCGCAGATCGCCGCGGCGGGGTGCGAACAGACCGGCGGGGCCGATCGCCTCCCCCGCATCCCTCAATCCCGCAAGGGCCCGTCCCCCACAGGCCCCAAGGGCCAGGGCGGAGAGTCCGAGCAGTCGGCGGCGGGAGAGGGTCATGGCCTGGGCTGACGCTCCAATCCCGAACCGCAGTCAGCTGCCGAGGAACCAGCCATAGCTGTGCAGGCCGATGCCCAACAGGTTGACGCCGATGTAGCAGACCGCGATGACCACCAGCCCGACCACGGCGACGATCGCCGGGCGCCGCCCCTGCCAGCCCCGGATCAGGCGGGTGTGCAGATAGGCTGCATAGACGAGCCAGCAGATCAGGGCCCAGGTTTCCTTGGGATCCCAGCTCCACCAGCTTCCCCAGGCCTCATTAGCCCAGACCGCTCCGCTGACCAGGCCCACGGACAGCAGCAGGAAACCCACCGTGATCGTGCGATAGCTGAGGCTGTCGAGCTGCTCGCTGATGCTGAATTCTGTACTGGTCAGCGCCATCGCCCCGGGGCCATCGCTGACGAGCCGGGCCTGGCGGAAACCGCCGCTGCCGATGGAACTGCTGCGCAACTTCAGGCCCTGGTCGCGGTCGGTGAACAGGACAGCCAGCGATAGCAGGGAGCCCACTAGCAGGGCGGCATAGCTGAGCATGATCACGCTGACGTGCATCACCAGCCAGCTGGAGCGCAGAGCAGGCACCAGCGGTGACGCCTGTTGCAGCTGATCCGGGAGCGCGAAGCTGGCAAAGGCGACGCAGCCCAGGCCCATTGGCGTCGCTGCTGCCGGCACCAGCGGACTGGGCCAGCTGCGCTCCACGAGAAGCTGCGTGAGGGTGCACCCCCAGGCCAGGAAGCAGAGCGACTCATAGAGGTTGCTGATCGGGAAATGGCCGGAATCCCACCAGCGCAGCACCAGCTGGGCCGTCAGGCAGAGATTGGCCGCTGCGACCAGAAAGCGGACCGCCGCGCTGTTGCGTCCGCCGCTCAGGAACCAGAAAGAGAGAGGAAGCACCAACAGCAGCAGGGCGAAGGCCCCCAGGCCGAGGCCGACAACCGGATCGTTCACACACAGCACTCAGACGACACCAGTCTGCCGTCTGAGGGGAGTTGGCGGCGGGCCGCAGAGCAGGCCGCTCAGCGACTGGCCCGACGTAGCAGCCAGCCACCTCCCGCCAGACCGATGAACACTGGTAACCAGGCGGCCCAGAAGGGGGAGAGCGCCGCCGTGATTCCCAGCGAACTGAAGATGAACGACATCAGGTAGTAACCGAAGATCAGCAGCACGCTGATACCAAAACCCTGGCTGCGGCTCGTGCGCGAATGGGGGCGGACGCCGATGCTGCTGCCGATTAGCCCAAACACCAGACAAATGGCCGGAAAGGCGAATTTCTCCTGAATCCGCACCCTCAGACGGCGCGCCTCTTTGCGGTTGCCGGCCTCGTTGAGCAGCCGCTCGGCCCGGCGGGCCTGGCCGACGGTCATGACACTGGGATCGGTGGGCAGCTTGGCTACTTCAATCGGATCGCGGCTCAAGGGATAGAGATAACGATCAAACCGCGCTGAGGTGGTGGTGCCGAGTTTCTCATCAATGTTGACGATCCGGCCGTTGTTGAACTCCCACATCGCCTCTTTCTCGTTCCAGCGGCCCTCCTGGGCCAGCAACATCTGCCGCTGTCCATCGCGGGAGAAATCCAACAGAGTGACATCCTTCATCACCCCCTGACGAAACTGACGCGCATAGAAGATGTGAGTGAGGACCTTGACACTCTCGCCTGCTTGCTGCTTCACCCGCCCGAAGCGTGAATAGAGGATGTTGTTGCCCTTCTCGTTAGAAATCGCCTTGCCCAGGGCCCGTTCGAGCGTGTCGGTCGCCGCCAGGTTGGAGCGGGGCACGATCACGTCGTTGAAAACGAAGGTGAGCAGGCTCATCGCCAGGGCCAGGGCGAGGGCCGGCAGCACCATGCGGCGGGTGCTCACCCCGACGCTGCGCAGGGCTGTCAGTTCACTGCTGCCCGAGAGGCGGCTGTAGGCCAGCAACGTGGCCATCAGGGTGGCCATGGGGAAGGCCAGCACCAGAAATCCTGGCAGACGCAGCATCAGCACCTGCACCGCCGCCAACAGGGGTAGGCCCGCCTCCGCGACTCGCCGCACCAGTTCGAACACCACGCCAACCGACAGCGAGACGGCCGTGAAGGCCGCGATGCCGAACAGCAGCGGTCCGATCAGCTCACTGAGCAGCCAGCGGTCGAGCAGGGGCGCCTGGCTCCAGTGAGGTAGGGCCAAGCGCCTCGGCCAGGACGCCCGCCTGGGCAACCATTGGCGCAGCGCGGACCAGGAGCGGGTGACCAGGGCGTTCATAGCTGGAAGTCCTCGCCGAGGTAATGGCGCCGTACCAGGGGATCGCTGGCCATGGCGGCGGAGGCCCCAGACGCCAGGATGCGGCCATCGGTGAGGATGTAGGCACGGTCGGTGATCGCCAGGGTTTCGCGCACGTTGTGGTCGGTGATCAGCACGCCCATGCCCCGATCGCGCAATCCGTTGATCAGGTGCTGCAGATCGGCGACAGCCATGGGATCAACGCCGGCGAAGGGTTCATCCAGAAGCAGGTAGCGCGGGCCGCTGGCGCCGACCGCCAGGG
>CAIRWM010000139.1 GCA_903882285.1 uncultured cyanobacterium | reverse complement strand
GCGGCACGTCGGGCGGGGGCGGCGGCGGGGGCGCGGCCGGTGGCTGGGGTGGCGCGGGCGCGTGGGGTGCCGCGGCGAAGGCGCGGCGGGCCTGGTGCAGCAGGTAGGGGTGCAGGCGATATTCGCCGCGGGTGCCCGTGAGGCCGCTGGCGATGTCGATCACGCTGCCGATGTCGATCGCCACGCCGCCTCGCTGGCGCACGGCATCGCAATAGATCTTGCCGAGGATGCCCGCCCCCACCAGCACCAGATCGCCGGGGCCCAGCTCCCGTTCGATCCGCTCCAACGTGCGTTCGAAGACCACGGGATAGTGGGCGTCCTCGCCGTAGGTGTCGAGCCGGTTGCCCCTCTCCCCGGGCAGAGCCAGGTGCAGCACCTCGCTGCCGCGCAGGGCCTGGGGCAGGGAGGGGGCGATCACGCCGCGCACCCGCAGGAACGGAGCTTCGGCGTAGGCGCCGCGCTCGAGCAGGTAATTGTGCAGGTGCCAGCCGCCTGCCAGCAGGGCCGGTGCCAGCCGTTGCAGACCCTCGCTGCCGAAGCGCAGCGCCAGGCCGGCGGGCACCCTCCAGCATTCAGCCGGTCCCTGCAGGCACTGGTCGAGGTCGGGAATGCCGATCGCATCGGCGGCCCCTACCGCTGCCACGAAGCGCTCGATCAGGCCCAGGTGCCGCAGTTCGTCGAGCTGGCCGCCGCGCTCGCTGATGCGCGGATCCAGCCGGGTGCCGTTGGTGGTGGCGCCGCCGAGGTCGGGTCGGCGGCCGCAGAGGAAGGAGCCCTCACCATCGCCGAGGCGGATCAGGCTGAAGCCCTGGCCCGCCTCCAGGGCGGCCTGGATCCGCTCCACGAGCGCCTGCAGGGGCAGGGGGGCAGCGGCGGCGGGATCGGTCCAGGAGTGAAAGGGGCGGCGCAGGCTGGGGCCGGCGGCTACGAGGCCGGCAGCGGCCCGTTCCCGTTCCGCGTCGTTGAGGCCCTCCAGCTGTTCCAGTAGGGCGGCGATGACACTGGGCTGGGGGGGCAGGTTCTGGAGTGCCGCCAGCTGGAGGACGCGGGGGGCCAGCTCGGGCAGGGGCTTCTCCAGCACCGAAGCCAGCAGCAGGCGGCCGCTGGTATCGAGAGCCTGGGCCTCGGGCAGCAGGGTGGTGGCCTCCAGGCGCAGGGCGTCCTCCGGTTCGCGGCGGGCGAGCCGCAGCTTCAGGCGCGCCAGAAGCAGGCCGGGATCCTTCTGGGGCCAGGCCTGCAGTCGCTGCCAGGCGGTATCGAGCAGGTCGGGGTCGCGGGTGAGGCTGGCGGCTTCGGCCAGATCCGCCAGGGCGTGGCGGTCGAGCCTGGTCCTGGCCCCGCGTTCCCGGCCGTGGGCCAGCACGGCGGCATAGGGGTCGGCGGCGGCCCAGATGCAATCGACCAGGCTGTCCTTGATCCACTGGCCTAGGTGGGGACCCACCAGCTGCTCGATCGCATCGATCACGGGAAGCGGTTCCGGAGCTTCGAACGGCTGGTTGCGCAGGTCGATGGCCTGGGATTCGGTGGCCTGGGAAGGGTCTGGGTGCACCAGCAGGCCGGCGGGCAGCACCTCCAGGCTGGAGGAGCCTTCGCACTGGGCGAGGTGCCAGAGGGCGATCGCCTTGGCGTGGTCTCCGGCCACCAGGCAGATGCCGGGGATGCGGGGATAAAACCAGCCGATCTTGTGCTGGATCGTGCCTTCGTGGGTCACGTAGACGCTGGCGCCGGCCACCCGCGGCAGGTAGTCCTCGAAGGTCAGGCCGGTTAGGGAGTCGAGCGCGACCCCGGGGCAGGCGGCCCGGATGCGGGCCACCCGTTCCTCGATGGCCTGGGTCCGTTCCCGGCAGCTGCGATCCCGGAGGTTGTTGTGCTGAAAGGTGAAGCCATCGAGGGCGATGCGCAGTCCGGGCCAGCGCTGCTGCAGGCGCTGGATCAGGCCGATCAGCAATGCTTCCTCGTTGCGCAGTTCGCAACGCCCGGGGCCCCGCAGCCCCAGCACCAGCAGGGGCGGATCCTGGCTTGCCCGCTGCGCCTGCTGCGGCGCCCCGAGGGCGGCGAGGGCCGTGGTGCGCGCCGCATCGCTCACCCACATCGCGCCGGCATGCACGCTGGGGCGCTGCTCCAGCACCTCCGCCGGCAGCCGTTCCACCCCAGGCAGCTGGGCCAGATCGAGGATGGTGTCGCTGTCCTGCACCACGGGCAGCCGCTGGCCCTGCTGCTTGGCCCGATCGGCCAGCTTCAGCAGCGGATCCAGTTCGTTCCAGAGGAAATGGGCGAAGTTGCCATCGCCGGCGCGCAGCACCGGCGCACCGCTGGGGAGGGGGTTGGTGGCGAGGGCGGCTGCCAGCGGCTGCGGGCGGGCCTGCTCGAGGCTGAAGCCATTGCCGCAGGTGTCGGAGATCAGTTCGAACGGCGCCCCATCGCGGCTGCGGCGAAGCTCCAGCCGGTTGGTGCCCGGGGAGGTGCGGCAGCGCACGAAGCTGTACACCTCAGCCTCGATCTCCAGGTCGAAGGGGATCTGGTCGACGATCAGCTGCTGGTAGCGCCTCAGGCTGAGGGGATGGACCCAGGCCTCAAGCTCCTGCAGCGATAGGGCGGGGCTGTTTGCTATTCCGCGCAGTTTTTCTATCTGGCTGCACAGCCAGTCCACGTTGGCGGCCAGACTTTCGGGGCGGAAGCGATAGCGGCCGCGGGGGCCTGGTTCCAGGTCTTCACAGCCGCTGGCCGGGAACCAGAGCGGGGCGGTTTCGCCCATGCCGCTCCAGGGATCGAGGCCGCCGCGGTTGCGCTGGCCATTGGAGTGCACGATGCCCGGCACCGTCTCCTGGAACCAGCCGATCTTGTGCTGCACCGTGCCCTGGTGCATGAAATATCCATCGGTGAACTGCAGCAGATGCAGGGCCTCCAGCAGGGGCCGGCCGGCGCAGACGACCACTTCCACCGCAAGGCCCGCCGCGGTGAGCCTGGCCTCCAGGGCACGGATCTGGTCCGCTTCGGCGGCGATCACCTCCCCCATGCTGCAGCGATAGCCAGGCAGCGGGGTGGCGAGTGAGGCGCCGGTGGGTGGCGAGAAGCCATCGATCAGCAGCAGTGGCAGGGGGCCCCGCCGGCCGAGGGCGGCCAGCCAGGCGGCGAGCAGGTCGTCGAGGCCTTCAGCCACGGCGCCCCGGGCCTTCACGCTCACGCTGAGCACCCAGCCGCCATTGGCCTTCCAGGCCCGCAGGCGTTGGGCCAGGGCCTGGGCCTCGCTGCCGAGGCGGGCAGCGGCATGGCGGCGCAGGTGCTGGCGCAGGTTGGGGCTGATCCTTTCGGGGCGCTGGCTGAGGGGCAACTCAAACCAGGCGGCAGCATCAGCGGCCTCGGGCCCCTGCCAGGCCACGCCGGGGAAGAGCTCGCGCAGGGGACCGAAGGCCTCGGGTCCGTCGCTCAGCACCGGTCCGAGACCCGCCAGCCCGTCGCGGTCGAGGCAGGTGAGGCCGTTGAGCAGCTGGTGGGCGAAGTTGGGATGGCCCTCCAGCCAGAGGCGGCGGCGCCGCTCGGGCACCAGCACATCGGGAAGCGCTGAGGCGGCGGCCAGCAGCGGGCCGAGCCGCTCCAGGCCCAGGGCATACCACTCGGCCGGCGCCACCGAAACCGGGGCCTGCAGCCATTGGTTGTCTTCCGGCAGGAAGACCGCCTCCAGCTCATGGGCGTTGCTGAACAGGCCGGCAAACACCAGGGCGCGGCGGCCGTCCGGGTGGCGGAACAGGTAGGCGAGGTGATTGCCCTGCCGGAGGCTGAGGCGGCTGTCGAGCAGGCGGTCCTCCCAGGGGGAGGGGAAGGAGAGGCGCTGGCGCCGGAAGGCCCGGCCCTGCCAGCTCTCTTCCCAGCGGCGGCGGTCGTGGCGTTGGCGCCAGGCCTGCCAGCGGCGGCCGAAGTCCTGCCAGGGGGGTGGAAGCTCGATCGACCCCACTAGAGCTGCGTCCACAGGTCGAGCGCTTCGGCCAGCACCCCTTCGCGGCAGCGGCGCGCCAGGGCGGGATCGATGGCGGTGGCGGTGGAGGTGGCGGTGGTGGGCAGGCTGCCGCGGTTGTGCACCGGGTAGCTGCGGCCGGCCGGCAGGGCGTCGGGGTCGAGATCGAGGAAGGCGAGGCAGCGCCGCACCACCTGCTCGGGCTGGAGGGCGAGGTCTTCGAAGCGCAGCACCAGCAGCTGGGACGCCGGCCATACGGCCCGCCAGCGGCGCAGATGGTGGGCGTAGAGGCTGCCGCTGAGGGCATTGGGCCGGCACCAGCCCAGGGCAGCCCGTTCCGCCGCACTCATCGCCTCCAGCCGCCCGGCCTCCTCCGCCAGCAGGGCTGCGGTGTCGCCCTGCAGGCCGATGAGGGTGCGCATGTGGCCGATCCAGCTGAGGGCCCGGTCGAAGGGTTCGCGCAGCAGCACGATCAGCCGCGCCTGGGGCATCATCTGGTGCATCCGTTGGGGGGCCTCCGGGTGCTGCAGGTAGTTGGGGGTGGCCTCCAGCCGCAGCAGGCCGGGGCTGCGCAGCGGCGGGAACTGCGACCGGTACCAGGCCTCGCCCCGCTGCCAGTGGTTGTCGAAGAAGTGCAGTTCTTTGAGCGGATGCAGCCAGATCCGCGGATGGCCGGCCAGGTAGGCGGCCAGGGAGGTGGTGCCCGATTTGGGGGCGCCGAGGATCACCACCTCCGGCAGGCCGCCGCTGGCGGCCGCGGCGTCTTCGGCAGGGCGCAGGCGCGTCGTCGGCAGGCCGTGGCGGGCGGCGCGGCGGTTGAGGTTGAGGGCGGCGGCGGGATCGGCCTCATGGAGCCAGTGGGCCAGCAGGTGGAGGCCGAGCGGATGGGGCGTGGCGGTTTCGATGGCGCTGCGCAGGGACGGCAGCAGGGCGCCGCGGTCGGCCGGGTCGAGGTTGAGGTAGTAGAGGCCGCGCAGGGCCCTGGGGTCGGCCGGATCCCGTTCCAGGGCTTTCACATAGGCAGTGGCCGCCGCCGCTGGATCGCCCTCCATCCGCGCCGTCACTGCCTGTTCGATCCAGCCCGTGGGGCGCCTCTCCATAAGCATCAGATTATCGACGCTGCCGACGGGGATCCTGAGGCTGGGCGTTTTTTCAGAGCTTTTGTGCGTTATCGGCGCCGATGCGTCTCAGCGCCGATGCGATGCGGGGGGCATCGAGCACGATCGGTTCGGTGATCGGAGCCTCGAACAGCAACTGGCTGTAGAGGCCCGGGGGCGTGGCCGGCTGCTCGCAGCGGTAGAGCTCCAGGCCGCCGGCAGCCACCAGCGCATGTCCGTAGGGCGGGGCATAGCGGGGCTGGTGCAGTTCCAGCACGCGGGTGCCGGGCCTGGCGAAGGCCAGGCCTGCGAGGGCGGCCCCGTGGGGCAGCACCAGCAGGTCGGCTGTGGCGATCCGGGCGGCCTGCTCGGCCAGGGTGAGGCCCTCGAGCACGGTGGACTCCAGGGCCAGGCCCTGCTGCTCCAGGTGGGTCAGCAGCTCCGCTTCGCCGAACACGGGCCGGCGGCCGGAGGCGCCGCGCGCCAGCCACAGCCGCCGGCCGGGGCCGCTGTGGGGGCGCCGCTGCTCGGGGGTGAGGTAGTGGTGCCGCAGCCAGGCCCGGGCCCGCCGCGAAGGCCAGCCGAAGCGGGGCAGGGGGCTCGGCAGCAGCAGCCGCTCGGCGCTGAGGTGGGGATGGCGGTGGGCGTCGATCAGGCGCTCGGGGGGGATGCCGAGGTCGTCTACCAGGCAGCGGCGCACCCGCTCGCTGCTGCCGCCGTTGTGCCAGAGGTGCCAGGAATCCGGCCACGTTCCTCCCTGGGTGGCCAGGGCCAGCCCCAGCCGCGGCAGGCTTTCGAGCAGCCAGTGGTAGTGGATTTCGGCCGAGAGGTCGGCCAGGGCCAGCACGGTGCCGGCCACGGCCAGGGGCGGCTCCGCGGGCGGCGGTTCCACTGTGGCGGGGGGGGTGGGACAGCCCGGCCAGGCCAGGGGGTAGCGGCGGCAGAGATGGGACTGGAGCTGCCCCTCGCCATCCACCACCGCCAGCCCATGGCTGGTGCCCCAGGGATTGGAGAGCGGGGGCCGCAGCCAGACGCGTCCGTGGGGCAGCTCCTCCAGCCGGAATGGCGTTTCGCTCCAGCCCCGGGAGGCCGGCGGCGGCGGCTGCCACTGCTCCAGGCCCGGCGCCAGCGCTTCGCGGCGCCAGCCGAGGGCGGCGAGGTGGCGGAGGGCGCAGGGGGGGCAGTCGGGGCCGCGGCAGGCCTCGGCCGCCGGCG
>CAIRWM010000138.1 GCA_903882285.1 uncultured cyanobacterium | reverse complement strand
GCAGCGGCCACCGAACTGCTGGGCCACGGCTTTGGCGGGATCGTGGTGAGCGATCGCTTCTCGGCTTACAACCACCTGCCCAGCCAGCAGCGTCAGCTCTGCTGGGCCCATCTGATCCGTGATCTGACCGGCTGCCAGGAATCAGCCAGAAGCAGGCCGTGCGAGTGTTCCAGAAGCTCGGCTATCGCGTTGTGCGGTAATCAGGTCACCTGATCATGAGCAATGGCACCTCGCGTCTTGTGATTCCGCGAGGCCAGGGTTGTGATTTCGCAGGTGTTGGCGACACACTTGCTTCGATCCCATGTGATGGAAGAACTCTGAACCCTGGTCACCGTGCACGCGCCTGTGCCTCGGAGACGTCCAGATCCGGATGCCGCCTTTATGTCACAGAGCCTGGCTCCGCTTCGGGTGGCGCTTCACGATGAGCAGCTGTAGTGCGACACCCCTCCAGCGTTGAAGAATTCCCTGGGCTTCAAGCGGTCGTACCTCGCGGCCACCTCCGCAGACGGTTCGTCATAGGGATGGCTGAACACGTCCTGCAACTCTTTCACCAGGCTGAAGTCCCCGTGTGCTGCCTGCTCATAGGCCGGGCGCACCAGCCATTCGCGCCAGGTGATCGCCGGGTTGACCCGTTGCATGGCGGCGGCGGTGGTGCTGAGGTCGCCATTGGCCATGAGCTCAGCCCGCCAATGTTGCAGCCAGCGGCTCCATGCCGCCTCGAGGTCTGCGTCACTTGGCTGATAGAAGCTCTGCTTCAAACTGGCGAGGTGCTCGGGGATGCCCGCTGGAATGTTCGACAGCCGCCGGAAGAATTGCGTGTAATCCACCTTTGAGCGCAGCATCAGCTGCAGCAGCTCGTTTACCAGAGCGCTGTCATAGCTGCTCAGGCCGAGCTTGCGGGCCCACATCGCCTCAATCGCCTGCTGCATCGTCTTGGCAAAGCCGTCGCGGATGGCATCGAGCCCCGCCAGGGCCTCCGGGTTGTCCTCGAGCAGCAGCCGCAGGGCGACCCAGAACATCTGGTAGTTGGCTTCGGCAGCGGCCGGTTGGTTGAAGAAGCAGAAATGCTCGCCGCCTCCGGTCCAGGGTTGAAAGCGCGGATCAAACAGCTCGCAGAAGCCGAAAGGGCCGTAGTCGAGGGTGTAGCCCCCCGCGGCGCAGTTATCGCTGTTGAAATTGCCCTGGCAATAGCCCACGCGGATCCAGTCGGCCATCAGCGTGGTGAGCCGCCCACGGAACAATTGCGCCAGCGCCACCACCTGCTCGCTGAACTTCAGGCCCGCATCGATCTCCGGCCGGTAGTTGCGCTCGATCAGGTGATTCACGATCATGCGCAGTTCGTTGCGCGCCTCCGGATGCGCCTCGCTGCGGGCCCGACGGGCAAACAGCTCCAGCTGGCCCACCCTTAGAAACGATGGCGCCACGCGGGTGGTGATGGCCGCGGGGTTGTCCACCAGGATGTCGGGATCGAACGACGCGGAGTTCGGCGCGTACCAGGGTCGCCGCACGCTTTCGGCGCGGGACATGTAAAGCGTCAGCGACCGTGAGGTGGGAACCCCCAGGGCGTGCATGAACTCCTGCGCCAGAAACTCACGCACGCTGGAGCGCAGCACGGCGCGGCCATCGGCCCCGCGGCAGTAGGGCGTCGGGCCACCGCCCTTGAGTTGCATCTCCCAGCGCTGGCCGTTGAACACCCCTTCAAACACCGAAATGGCGCGGCCATCGCCGTAGCCGTTGCCGGTACCGAACGGACACTGCTGGATGTATTCGCTGCCGTAGATCGAGAGGGCGTAGCCCGTCGCCCAGCCCCACGGCCGCATCGGCTCCTGCGCCACGCTGATGTCACCGGAGAACAGCCGCCGGAACTGCTCGTCGTGCACCAGCGCCTCGTCCAGGCCCAGCTCCTGGAAGAGCTCAGGGCTGTGGGCCACGGTCTCTGGCGCTGGAATCGGCTTGGGACTCACCGGCACGTAATGCCCGGAGAACACCTGGCGGGGCCGGTGATCCTGGCCATCGCCGCTGGCCTGGGGATCGGCCCGCAGGGAATCCAGCAGCGAATGGTCGGCCCGCTCGGCAAACTTCGCGAACGTGGTGATCGGCACGGCTGGGGATCCTGCGGCTGCGCAGCCCATCCTGGCCAGCCTGCACCCATGACTGCTGCCACGGTTCTAGCAGCGGCCTGTGCCAGCCTTGCCAGCCCTGCTGATCCTCCGTGATGACCCCTCCCGCCCTGCCTGCCGTGGTGACCCTGGCCGCCCTGATTGCCTATCAGGGCACGGTGATGGCGGTGGGGCAGGCGCGGGTGAAGCACAAGGTGCTGCCACCGGCCAGCAGCGGGCCGGAGGGGTTTGAGCGGGCGATGCGGGTCCAGCAGAACACCCTGGAGCAGCTCGTGTTCTTTCTGCCCACGTTCTGGTTGGCCGCCCTGCTGGGCAGCGAAGCCTGGGCCAGCCTGCTGGGCTTCATCTGGGTGGGCGGCCGCGTGGCCTATGGCGTGGGCTACCGCCAGGATCCCGCCAAGCGTGGGCCTGGCTTCGGCATCAGCTTTATGGCCAGCGCCGCCCTGCTGGTGATGGCGATCGTTGCCTTGGTCCGTTGACCGCGCCTCAGCGGCGTTGGCGCGGCGGGCCGTTGTAGAGCACCTTCACCAGGCTCTTGCCGTCGGGAGCAACCAGCAGTTCGGTTTCGATCGTGGCCGGCTGATTCGTGCTCTGCCAGCCGGGGGGGCCTCCGAGGAAGCGGTAGAGGAAGCCCTTGCTGTCGCTCCGGATCAGGCAGGGATTGGTGGCTGCCGACGTGCTGAACATGCAGGCCTGGGGCCGGTACGCGATCAGGCCACCGTTGATCCCTATCCCGGTGTTGCGGGCGAAGTTCAGTGCCCTGACCTCGTTAAGGGGCACCTGCGCCTGCACCGGCGGCGGCAGCGCGCCCCCCAGGCTGAGCGGCAGGGCGGCTCCAAGCGAGAGCGCCGCCACGAGCAGCGGATGGCGGAGACGGGACAAGGCCATGGTGGCCAGACTCAGAGGGGACTCTGGAGTTTATCGGCGGCGTCTGGGTCAGGCCGTGCCAAGCACGCTCCTAGCGGCGCCATCCTGAGGTCATCGGCTGCGAACGGGAGGACGCGATCCTCGAATACCTGACGATGGTGCTCTACTACTTCTGCATCTGGGGGCTGTCGAGCAGGTTGTTGGCCGCCTGCAGCAACTCCCCGAACCGTGCCATCCCGTCATGTAGAGCACTTACCAGGATGGCGGCCCCTGGCCCGGGGAGCAGACCCGACCCGGAGCGACGACCCGACCCGGAGCGCCGATCAGTTCCACATGCTCCTGCTCTTCGGCATCGGTGCGAGAGACAATGGCGATCGCCGGCTCCCGGCTGCTGAGGTTCTGCGGCATGTGGGGGACGCCCGGCGGGATGTAGAGGAAATCGCCGGCCTGGTTGATCACCGTCCTCTCCAGGCAGGGGCCATAAAAGGTCTTCACACGGCCCGACACCAGGTAGATGGCGGATTCCGATCCCACATGGCGGTGCGGTGCGGCCCGTCCGCCCGGCGGAATCACCACCCGGTTCATCGACAGGCCGCGGGAGCCGCTGTTGGCCCCTGAGATCCCCACAAACTGCTTCAGGCCCTGGCGGCTGGCGCTGCCGCTCAGGGGCCGAATCGTCACGATCGTCTCGGTTGAGGGTGTGCCGAGCACCTGCACCGTGGCGGCCGGCGGCCCCGCCAGCGCCGGGCTGGCCAGCAGCAGCAGAGGGCTGCTCAGCAGCAGCGCCGGGCCCGTCAACGCGAGGGGCTTCCGGCTGTGGCCGCAGCCGATCGTGTGCTCCATCCAGGGCCTCCGCCACGCTCTGGAGTCCTAGCGCTGCGGGCCCGCGCTGGCAGCGACGCGGCAGCATCGTGCTCCTGAACGATCCCCAGCCAGTGGCCCCCTCCGAGACCGATCGCCTGGTCGATGGCTCCCCTGAAGCCCCGGCCACCCTGCTGCTGGCCCACGGCGCCGGTGCCCCGATGGACAGTCCGTTCATGGCGGCGATCGCCATGGGCCTGACCGAGCGGGGCTGGCGCGTGCTGCGCTTCGAGTTTCCCTACATGGCCCGCCGTCGCCAGAGCGGCCGCCGCAGCGCCCCCGATCGCCTACCGGTGCTGCTAGAGGCCTTCCGCGACCAGGTGGCCCGCGAGCGGGCCGACCCCCAGGGCCCGGATCGGCCAGTGCTCATCGGTGGCAAGTCGCTGGGCGGTCGTGTGGCCAGCCTGCTGGTCGACGAGTTGGCTGCCGCGGCGGACGTGCGCGGTTGCCTCTGCCTCGGCTATCCCTTCCATCCGCCCGGCCGGCCGCAGCAGTTGCGCACCGAGCATCTGCTGACGCTGCAGACCCCCACCCTGATCGTGCAGGGCGAGCGCGATGGCTTCGGCCGCCGCGATGAGGTGGAGACCTACCCCCTCGCCCCGGCCGTGCAGCTGGAGTGGATCCCCTGCGGCGACCACAGCTTCAAGCCCACCCGCAGCTCCGGTCTCAGCGAGGCCGACACCTGGGCCCTGGCCGCCGCCGCCGGCGACCGCTTCTGCCGCGCCACGCTTAACCTCGCTCCTTTGCCGCCCGCTCCATGAACCCCACCCTCCGAGGTGTCGCCTACGTGAGTGTGTGGGTGCTGCTCTGGGGCACCGCCGCTTCCCTGGCCGACGTCGTGCTGCTCGGGCGCGGCGCCTACACCGCCGGTAGCGCCGGCCAGGCGGTCACCTTTGTCTCCTACGGGATCGCCGTCCTGGTGCTGGCCGTACGCCTCTCCGGCCGCTTCCTCAAGTCCGCAGACTGAGCGGTCGCCAGCTCCGGCGCCTTCAGCCGAAGGTGTCACCGTTCCAGCCCCACAGCCGGGCCGGGACATCTGTGGCATCCAGGTAGGTGCGCTTGGCGGGGACGCCCAGATGGCGCTCGATCACCTGCGCCACCGCGGCACTCAGCTGGCGGGGCCGATCGCCGTCGAGCGCCCCGATGCTCCTGACTGTCACGTAGCAGGCCGGCGTCGCGTCGCCGGCGAAGGTCATCGGCACACCTGCCTCCAACAGCGTCATCACATAGCGCTCCGGCTTGCCGAGCAGCGCCGCCAGGGTGCGGGAGAGCTCCAGCAGCAGCGCCTCGGGATCGGCCGGGGCAGCGGCGGATGTCTTGACGTTGATCAGGGGCATGGCGGCATCAGAGGCATGGCGGGCGGCGCCGCTGCTCAGCCATCCTCGCCGCGCAGCACCGCCAGCAACGAAGCTCCGTAGCGCTCCAGCTTGGCGGCGCCGATGCCGCCGATGCCGGCCAGGTCATCGAGGCTGGCTGGCCGCCGCGCCGCCAGCTCCAGCAGGGTGCGGTCGTGGAACACCACGTAGGGCGGCACCCCCTGCTGCCGCGCCTGCTCGCGCCGCCAGCCCTTGAGGGCCGCCACCAGCTCCTCGTCCACGTCGACGTCGCTGAAGGCCTGGCTCCGCTGCAGGCCCCCCGTGCCACCGCCACCGCCGTGGGCCCTTTCTCCAGCGCGGCGTTGCTCCCGTCCCGGCGGCGGCAGCGGCAGCTCCAGGCTCGCTTCGCCGCGCAGCA
This sequence comes from uncultured cyanobacterium, assembly GCA_903882285.1. Classification (GTDB taxonomy): domain Bacteria; phylum Cyanobacteriota; class Cyanobacteriia; order PCC-6307; family Cyanobiaceae; genus Cyanobium. The sequence continues at coordinate 4,068 of CAIRWM010000138.1, read as the reverse complement.
GCGGCCGCACCAGCGCCTCGCGGCCCAGCTGCAGCCCCCCCTTGCCGCCGGGCACCGGTTCCAGGTAGCCGAGGGCGCTGAGCTGGCGCACCAGGCTGCGCCACTGGCCGCGGTCGAGCTCCCGGCCGATGCCGTGCACGCTCAGCTGATCGTGCCCCAGCTGGCGGATTCGCTCGCCGCTGCCCCCCAGCAGCACATCCACCACATGAGCGGCGCCGAAGCGCTGGCCGGTGCGGTACACGGTCGAGAGCAGCTTCTGGGCCGGCACCCGCAGATCGAGCCGCTCCCTGGGCTCCAGACAGCCGTCGCAGTTGCCGCACGGCTCGGCCAGCTCCTCACCGAAGTGGCGCAGCAGCACCTGGCGCCGGCAGCCCGCCGCCTCGCTGAAGGCGATCAGCGACTCGAGCTTGCCGTGTTCGATCCGCTTCTGCTCCTCGCCGGCGCTGGAGTCGTCGATGAAGCGGCGCAGCTGCGGCACGTCGCCGGCGCCGTGCACCATCCAGGCCACCGCCGGCAGGCCGTCGCGGCCGGCGCGGCCCGTTTCCTGGTAGTAGGCCTCCAGGCTCTTGGGCAGGTCCACGTGGGCGACGAAGCGTACGTCGGGCTTATCGATGCCCATGCCGAAGGCGATCGTCGCCACCACGATCACGCCGCTGTCGCGGCGAAAGCGATCGAGGGCACGGGCGCGCTGCTCCGCCTCCAGGCCGGCGTGATACGGCACAGCATCGAAGCCAGCCGCCACCAGATCGCGGGCGAAGCTCTCCACCCGGCTGCGTGAGCGGGCGTACACGATGCCGGCTTCTCCGCGGTGGCTGGCCAGGAACTCCAGGAGCTGCGCCTTCACCTCCCCCTTGTCGCGCAGCATGTAGCGGATGTTGGGCCGATCGAAGCTGGCGGTGAACACCGCGCCGCCGCGCAGGTCGAGCCGGTCGAGGATCTCCTCGCGGGTGCGGGGGTCGGCGGTGGCGGTGAGGGCCAGCCGCGGCACATCCGGAAAGCGCTCGACCAGCTGGCCCAGCTGCAGGTATTCCGGCCGGAAGTCGTGGCCCCACTGCGACACGCAGTGGGCCTCATCGATGGCGAACAGGGCGATCGTGCCCGGCGCCAGCCGCTCCAGCAGATCGCCGCCGATCAGCCGTTCCGGTGACATGTAGAGCAGATCCAGCGCGCCCTCGCTCAGGGCCCGCCAGGTGGCCTGGCTGGCCTCGGCGCTCTGGGCCGAGTTGAGCGCGGCGGCGCGCACGCCGAACTGGCGCAGCCCCTCAACCTGGTCCTGCATCAGGGCGATCAGCGGCGACACCACCACCGCTGTGCCCGCACGACAGAGGGCCGGCACCTGATAGCAGAGCGACTTACCGCCCCCGGTGGGCATCAGCACCAGGGCGGAGCCGCCGGCCACCACGTGGCGCACGATCGCCTCCTGGGGGCCGCGGAAGGCCCCGTAGCCGAACACCTCGCGCAACACCAGCGTCGGATCACGGCTCGCCTTAGGGCTGGTCATGGCCGGGGGAAGCGGGCGGCGCGCCGGGCGATCCTGGCAGGGTCCGGCGCAGGGCCGTCACAATGGCCGCCATGGCTTCCCGCAACCCCTCCGGCAGTGCCTCCTCAGCCGGTTCCGCCACGGCCTGGGGCTTCCTCGGCCCCGCCCTGGTGCTGCTTGCCCTGTCGGTGCTGATCCCGGCGCTGATGGCCCTGGTGATCAGCTTCACCCGCAGCGGGCTCGACGTGAGCGAGCCGCTGCAGTTCATCGGCCTGGCCAACTTCCAGCGTCTGCTGGCCGATCCGATGTTCGCCCGGGTGGTGGGCACCACCTTTCTTTATCTGATCGGCGTGGTGCCGCCGATCGTTTTCGGCGCCCTGGCCCTGGCGGTGCTGGTCAACCGCCAGCTGCCCGGCATCCACTGGTTCCGCGGCGCCCTTTATACGCCGGTGCTGGTGTCGCTGGTGGTGGCGGCGATCGCCTTCCGCTGGCTCTACGCCGAAAACGGGCTGATCAATGGCTGGCTGAGCACCCTGCTGGGGGGCCGCTTCGAGCCGATCGGCTTCCTCTCCAGCCCCGCTCTGGCCCTGCCGTCGGTGATGCTCGTCACCCTCTGGAAGGGCCTCGGCTATTACATGGTGATCTTCCTGGCGGGGCTGCAGGGCATCGCGCCCGAGCTCTACGAGGCGGCCGCCCTCGATGGCAGCGAGGGCTGGCGCCGCCACCTCGACATCACCCTGCCGCTGCTGCGGCCTTACATCACCTTGGTGGCGGTGATCTCGGCGATCGGCGCCACCAAGGTGTTCGAGGAGGTCTACCTGATGACCCAGGGCGGCCCTGCCGATGCCACCCGCACCATCGTTTACTACGTCTACGACCAGGCCTTCTCCGAGCTGGAGATCAGCTACGCCTGCACCATCGGCCTGGCTCTGTTCCTGATCGTGCTGGTGCTCAGTCTGATCCGCTATGCCTTCGCCGGTGATCGCGGACTCACCTGAGGGCAGTCCCTCGGGCTCAGCTGGTGCGACATTGGTGTTTTGGCCCCGACCGGGCCCTTCGCCCGCTTGGACTCCGCTGCTCCGGCCTCCGCCCCCCTCTTCCCCTTCGACGCCGGCTCCGGGGAGCAGAGCGGACCCCTGAGCGCGGTCGGCATCGTGGGCGGTGGCCAGCTGGCCGGGATGCTGGCCGAGGCGGCCACGGCGCTGGGGGTGGCCCTGCATGTGCAGACCCCCAGCGCCGACGATCCGGCCGCGCCGCATGCCGCCTCCCTGGTGCTCGCCCCGATCGACGACATCAGCGGCACCCGCGAGCTGGCCCGTCGCTGCGGTGCCATCAGCTTCGAGAACGAGTGGATCCCCCTCGATGCTCTCGAGCAGCTTGCCGCCGATGGGGTGCGCTTCGTGCCCGGCCTGCACGCGCTGCGGCCGCTGGTCTGCAAGCGCTCCCAGCGCCAGCTGCTCGACGACCTGCACCTGCCCTGCCCGCGCTGGTGTCCCCTGGAGGCCGTCTTTTCCAGCTGGGACGGAGAGCAAGACAAGTCCATCACCGGCTCCGGCCCCTCCCCGGCTACCCCTGGGGCCGCTGGCAACGCGGCCCCGGGGAGCCTTGCTGCTGCCGCTGCCGATCCCGCTGCCCCCCGCCTGCCGGAGGGTTTCCACTTTCCGGTGATGGCCAAGGCCGCCACCGGCGGTTACGACGGCAAGGGCACCCGACCGCTGCGCTGTCAGGCCGATCTCGAGGCCCTGCTGCAGGCGGTGGATCCGGCCACCTGGATCCTCGAGGAGATGGTGGCCTTCAGCAGCGAGCTCGCTCTGGTGGCCTGCCGCGACCGCCTCGGCAACGTCGCCTGCTACCCCCTGGTCCAGACCCACCAGCATCAGCAGGTATGCGACTGGGTGCAGTTCCCGGCCCCGGTCGACCATGGCGCCAGGGCCTTCGCCCGCAATGTGGCCGCCTCGCTGCTCACCGCTCTCGACTACGTCGGCGTGTTGTCGATTGAGTTCTTCTATGGCCCCCAGGGCCTGCAGGTCAACGAGCTGGCGCCCCGCACCCACAACTCCGGCCACTACACGATCGAAGCGAGTGCCTGCAGTCAGTTCGAGCAGCAGCTGCGCATCGTCGCGGGCCTGCCGATGGGGAGCCCCGAGCCCCGCGTACCCGCAGCGCTGATGGTCAACCTGCTGGGCTTCGAGAGCAGAGACGCCAGCGGTGAAGTCGTTTTCGATCTTGATGCAGATCCCGATGCCGGCCGGCGGCGGGCCCTGGAGGCCCTGCCCGGCGCCCATCTGCACTGGTACGGCAAGCAGGGATCGCGGCCAGGTCGCAAGCTGGGCCACATCACCCTGCTGCTCGAGGGGGGCAGCGCAGGGGAGCTGGAGCGACAGCGCCAGGAGCGGCTGGAGCAGGTGCGCGCCATCTGGCCTCTCCCGGCGACGACGGCCCCCTGAGGCCAGGTCTCGCTGGGCCCGCCGGCAGGCTTAAAATGAATTTGGACTGCTGTGTTGGTGACTGCCTTTCACAGTTTTCTGATCTGACTCCCTTTCGACACGGGGGATCTTCAGCGACGGCAACGTAAGCCGGCCTCGTAG
>CAIRWM010000137.1 GCA_903882285.1 uncultured cyanobacterium | reverse complement strand
CCAGCTGGCCGCGCTGGGCGGCGCTGAGGCTGCCGTTGCGAGCCGCGCAGACCTGCTGCAGCCGCTCGTCCGCGCCCGGCCAGCGGGCGCCCCAGTGGGCCAGATGCAGCGCACCGGCCTGACGGGCCGCCGGCTCGGGGCCGGCCTCCAGGGCAGCGGCCAGGGCGGCCGGATGGGCGGGGTAGCGCCGCAGCAGCTCCTGCCGCAGCTCCGGCTGCTCCCTCCCCAGGGAGTAAAGAGCATCGGCGCTGGCTGGGGCCTGCGGGAAGCGGTGCAGCAGCTGGCGCCTCAGGGCTTCGGCCTGCTGCGGCTGCTGCAGGGCGGTGGCGGCCTGGGCCTCGCGCTTCAGCACCAGGGCTGCCAGGGGGTCGGCCCCCCAGCCCTGGTGGGCGAGCAGCCGGCGCTGCAGGTGGCGATCGTCGGCACTCTCGGCGGCCCCTTCAAGCAGCAGGCTGGCCTCACGGCGGCGCCAGGGATCGGGCGACCAGCGGCGCAGGCGCTCCAGCGTTGTGGCGGAGGTCGCCGGGGTGGGGGTCGGCAGGCGCTCCAGCAGGGCCCGGCCTCCGAGCAGGGCGGCGGCGGTGCCCGCGCAGGACACGGCCAGCAGCGTGGACAGGCGGGCCAATGGCGGGTGAACACGAATCAGGGCATTCTGGACACGGTCCTGCGCCGTCCCGGTGCGTCTGCCGCCCTTTCCCTCGCTGCCGCCCCTGCTGAGCACCCTGCCAGGTGCCCGCCAGCGCCGCCGCTCCCTGCAGGTGGCGGCCGCCGCGGCGCTGGTGCTGCTGCTGCGTCCCTGGCCCCCTTTCCTCTGGCTGCCCGGCTGGTGCGTGGGGCTGCTGCTGCTCTGGGCGGTGCTGGGACTGCTGCGCTGGTTCTGGTGGCCGTCCCGTTCCCGTTGAGGCGCCCCGCGTAGCCTGGCCGCCGGACTTCAGCACAGCGCCGGCAAGGGCATGGCAGAGCTCACCTTCCCACCGTGCGGGGCCCAGCCCCTCCGGGGTCAGCCTCCCGGGGCTCAGCCCTTCGGACCAGCCCTTGATCCCGCGGTCGCCAGCTTCGGCACCGATGGCATCCGTGGCCGGGTCGGCACGGCCGTCACCCCGGCGTTGGCCCTGCAGCTGGGCTATTGGTGCGGCCTGGTGCTGCCGCCCGATGGTCCGGTGCTGATCGGCACGGATTCGCGCAGCAGCGGCCCAATGCTGGTAGCGGCTCTCACCGCCGGGCTGGCGGCGGCGGGGCGGGAGGTCTGGCAGATCGGGCTTTGTCCCACCCCCGCGGTGCCGGGCACGATCCGGCGCCTCGGGGCTGCCGGCGGACTGATGGTCTCGGCTAGCCACAACCCACCACACGATAACGGCATCAAGGTGTTCGGCTCCTGTGGCGCCAAGCTCGACCGCGACCGCCAGCAGGCGATCGAGGCCGGTCTGCGCGGCGAGACGGCCCTGCCGGCCTTCCACGGGCAGGGCACCGCGGTGGCGCGGCCAGACCTGCTGGACGCCTACCGCAGTTCGCTCCTGGAGAGCACGGGCGGCCAGCGGCTTGATGGCTGCCCGATCGTGCTCGACCTCTGCTGGGGCTCGGCCACGGCCTGCGGCGAGGCGGTCTTCCGTGCTCTCGGTGCCGATCTCACCGTGCTGCACGGGGAGCCCGACGGCGGCCGCATTAACCAGGGCTGCGGTAGCACCCACCTGGAGCCCCTGCGCCGCGCGGTGCTGGAGCGGGGCGCCGCCATGGGCTTCGCCTTCGATGGGGACGCCGACCGCATGCTTGCCGTGGACGGCCGCGGCCGTGTCGTTGACGGCGACCAGATTCTTTACCTCTGGGGTTCGGCCCTGCGCGAGGCCGGCCAGCTGCCCGAAGACCGCATCGTCGCCACGGTGATGTCCAACCTGGGCTTCGAGCGGGCCTGGCAGGCCGACGGCGGCGTGCTGGAGCGCACCGCCGTCGGCGACCAGTACGTCCATGCCGCCATGGAGGAACTGGGGGCGGGCCTGGGCGGCGAACAGTCGGGCCACATTCTCTCGGCCCGGCATGGCATGAGCGGTGACGGCCTGCTCACAGCGCTGCAGGTGGCCACCCTGGTCCACGGCCGGGGCCAGACCCTGGCCGACTGGATGGACGGCAGCTTCACCCCCTACCCCCAGAAGCTGGTCAATGTCACCGTGCCTGACCGGCGGCGCCGCACCGAGTGGCAGCAGTGTGAGCCCCTGCGGCTGGCGGTGGAGCAGGCCGAGGCGGCGATGGCCGGCAGCGGCCGGGTGCTGGTGCGCGCCAGCGGCACCGAGCCGCTGTTGCGCGTGATGGTGGAGGCGGCCGAGCAGGAGCAGGTGGACCACTGGGCTGGCCACCTGGCGGCCGAGGCGGAGCGGCTGCTCAGCTGAGCGTCGGGCAGAGCCGCTCGGCGGCCAGCGCCAGGGCGCCGGCACAGGCGTCGCCGTGGGGGGCCTGCAGCCGGGCCCCGGGCAGTTGCTGTGCCAGGGCCTGCTCGACCTGACGGCGCAGGACGGCCAGGTGGGTGAGCGCCCCGCCCATCGCCGCCACCGGCGGCGCTGTCAGCCCCAGAGCCTGCGCCACCCCCCGCACCGACGTCGCCAGGGCGGCGGCGTTGCGCTCCAGGATGGTGTTGGCCGCCCGATCGCCGGCCGCGGCCAGCCGCTCCACCACCGGGGCCAGCCGCGCGAAGCCGGCCGGAGCGAAGCCCGGCTCCACTACCAGCGCCTTGATCCGCTGCGCGGCCTCGGGATCGCCGTTCTCCAGGTTCAGGGCGTTCCAGAGCGCTGCGCGCAGGGGCCCCTCGGCCAGGCGGCCATCGGCCATCTGCAGGCTCAGGGCCAGGCCATCGCGGCCGATATCCATGGCCGAGCCGGCTCCATCCAGCAGCCAGCCCCAGCCTGCGCAGCGGTGCTCCCGGCCCCGCCCGTCGCGGCCCACGGCGATCGTGCCGGTGCCGCTGATTACCACGATGCCGGCGTCCTGGGGGAAGGCGCCGCGCAGGGCGGTGCGCTCATCGCCGCTCACCACCAGGCGCGTCGGTTCCAGGCCCAGGGCGCCGGCCGCCAGGGCCATGGCGCGCTGCTGCACGGCGCTGCCCTGCTCGATGCCGCTGGCACCGACCGCCGCCGCCTGTAGGGGTGCGGTGGCCCAGGGTGCGCCCAGCCGGGCCCTGGTCTCGGCCAGGCTCAGCCGCAGGGCGGCCTGGAAGCGTTCGGCGCCGCCCTCGGCGGCCAGATGGCTGACGCCGGGGCCGACCCCTTCGGCCAGGGGCTCGGGGGCGGCCGCTCCCGAACGGCTGGCGGCCAGGCGACAGGTGGTGTGGGTCTGGCCGGCGTCGAAGCCGGCGATCAGGCCGGCCTCAGCCATTGCGGCGCTGCGAGGCCCCGGCTCCCTGCACGGAGGCCGCCAGGGTGGCCAGGCTGAACAGGGCCAGCAGCTGCACCTCCGGCCGGAAGAAGATGGTGTCGGTGAGCCCCTGCACGGCCAGCGCCACGAACACCGCCACCGCCGCCAGGCTGGGCAGCACCAGGGGGCCGCTGGCGCGCCATTGGCTCACGCCGGTGCGCACGGCGCAGAGGACCAGCCCGACCCCCGCCAGTAGGCCGGGGATGCCCGCCTCCACCAGCAGTTCCAGCGGAATCGAGTAGGCGCTCAGGGCGTTGAACTTGGGTTGCTGGTAGAGGGGATAGATCAGATTGAAGGCGCTGTTGCCCGGGCCGATGCCGATCCAGGGCCGCGCCTGGATCATCTGCAGTACCGAGGTCCAGACATTCATGCGGAAGTTGTTGGAGCTGTCCTCGCGCCCGGCCATCAGGCTCATCACCCGCACCCGCAGCGGCTCCACCTGGGTTACGAGCACCACCAGCACGACGGCGCCGCCGAGCAGCAGCAGGACCGGCAGGGTGCGGCGCCACAGGGGCGGCCAGTCGCGGATGCCCCGCCAGACCAGCAGCAGTGCCAGGGTGCCGAGGCCGGCCACCATGCCCATCCAGGCGCCGCGGCTGTAGGAGAGCACGAGGGCCACCAGGCCGAGCACCAGGGCCGTGAGGGCAAACAGCTTGCGCGCCTTCCCGGGCCAGCGCAGCAGCGCCACCAGCGCCAGGGGCAGCACCGGCAGCAGGAACCCCCCCAGCAGGTTTGGGTTCTCCAGGGTGCTGTAGATGCGCACCGTGCCCTCGGCCACGGAGTTGTTGTCCGACCAGCGGGCCAGGGCACTGGCGTCGCCGTAGAGCTGGCGGATGCCGATCACGCTCGTGACCAGTTCCCCGGCCAGCAGGGCGGCGGTCAGGCGGTCCCACCAGAGCGGCGCGGTGGCCAGCAGCTGACGCATCAGGGCATAGACGCCCAGGTAGCTCACCAGTTTCAGCAGGCCCTTGAAGGCGGCCACGGGCACTGGCGAGAAGCCGGTGGCGATCACGGCGATGGCCAGCACCGCCAGCAGCCAGCAGTTGATGGCGCCGATGTGGCCGGGGGGGGTGCGCAGGGCCCACACCAGCCAGAGGAGACCGGCCGCGGCGATCAGCAGGCTCAGGCCCGGCCGGGTCACCAGGGGCAGGCCCGCCATCAGGGCGCAGAGCATCCAGCCGGCCAGCAGGGGCAGATGCTCGGCCAGGGCGCCGCCCCTGCCCCCGGCCAGCAGCCCCTGCCAGCGCAGCAGCAGGGGGGGGGACGCGGTCGCGGTCGAGGTCATGGGTGGGGGAGAGGGGGCCGTCAGGCGGCGCGGGGCAGGAGGCGTGGACGAGAGGCTCAGGGGCTGGAGTCCCCGGGGACGTCCGCAAGCGTGTGCGGATTATCGGTGCTGCGCCCCGCCTGCTCCAGGGCCTGGCGCGACGGCGGTGGCAAAGCGTTGCGCCGGTAGAGGACGCGGTACACAGGCAGGCCCTGGGCCAGCACGTGCGTCTCCCTTTCCGTCGGCACCGGCAGGGGGTTGGCCTGCCGCCAGGGGCGGGCGTCGGCCTCGGGCCGCTCGAAGCAACCGCTGGCCTTCACCAGGGCCACCATCGGCTCGATCAGGGGGGCCACGTCGCTCTGCAGGAACAGTTCCCGCCCCGGCGCCAGGGCTGCGGCGATCGCCCGTAGCAGTCCTGGCTGCAGCACGCGTCGCTTGTGGTGGCGGAGCTTGAACCAGGGATCCGGGAACTGCAGCGTCACCAGGTCCAGCTGGCCGGCGGGCAGGGCGGCCAGCCAGTCCTGGAGGCTGATGTTGGCGTTGCAGAACAGAAAGTGCAGGTTGGTGAGCTCCCGGGCCTGCCGCTCGGCTTCCGCCACCTCCACCAGCGGCCGCCGGATCTCCACCCCCAGGTGGTTGCGCCCTGGCAGCAGGGCAGCGGTGGCCAGCAGGAAGCGGCCGCGGGCGCAGCCGATGTCGAGGTGCAGCGGCAGGGAGGGATCGGCGAACAGCGCCTCGGGGGGCGGCAGCGGGCGTGGCTGCTGGTGGATCCTGCTGAGCGGATTGACGTGCTGGCGGACCATGCCGATCAGACGGGCGGGGTCTGGGGGACCAGGAAGCCCCAGCTGGCCGTGTAGCCGTGCAGGTGGGTGCTGCCCCCCACCGGGCCGATCTCGCCGTTGCAGAACACCCCGGTGATCGGCAAGTCGGCGAAGGCTTCACGGCCGAGGCTCACGTCGCCATCGGCGCTGCCGAAGAGCCCCTGGCCGCGGCCCAGACAGGCGAACAGCAGGGCCGCCAGGGGCTGCGGCTGCCGCCGCGCCAGCGCCGCCAGCAGCTGGCGGGCGTCCTGGCGGGAGGCCTTGGCGTCGCGCAGCTGGAACTGCACCTTCTGGCCTACCCGCATGCGCTCGGCCACCGCCACCGACCCGTTGCGCGGATCGACACCGATCAGGTTGCGGATCAGGAAGGCCGGGGGCTCGCCGCCGTGGCCGGCCAGGCTGAAGTCGCTGCGACCGACGCCGAGGAACAGGGAGTGCTTCACCTGCTCCCGCTCATCGGGACTGAGCTCGGTGAGGATCGCCTGGAGGGCGGCCACCGGGCTGCGGCGCTCCTCGCCGCGGCTCACCTCCAGCACCACGTTGCGCTGGGCCTGCTCCACTTCGAAGACGGGCCCGATCGGCCGGCAGCCCTGGGCCACCACGGGTTCGATCGCCCAGGTCCCGCCGAGCATGCAGCCCACCGCCCCGGTGGCCACGCCTTCCCCGAACAGCAGGGAGCCGTGGGCAGCGCTGTGTGGGCAGGCGATGCCGCCCACCTTCGCCGCCTGCGGATAGGCGTAATCGAGGCCGCTGATCAGGTCGTTGATGGCTGGGCTGGCCGGGTCGATCAGCAGCAGCAGCGACTGGCCGGCGGCGGCCGGGGCCCCCACTCGCTCCAGCCAGGGCTCGGCGGGGCCGTCGAGGTCGGGCAGGTCGCTGGTGTCGATCGCGAAGGGATGAAGGCTCGCCCCCGGCAGCCGCAGCAGTGTGACGCTCAGGGCCGGGCGCAGTTCCCATTCATGGGGCGTGCCGCTGGCGTCGGTGCCCACCACCCCTCCGCCGACGCTGCCCAGCCAGTGCGCGGCCCGCAGCCGGCGGCGCAGCAGCGGCAGCAGCCGCGGCAGGTCGCTGGCATAGCTGGTGGAGGCGAAGACGAGGGCCAGATCGGCGCTACCGCAGCCCTCCAGTTGCTGCGCCACGCTGGCCACGGCCTCTTCCAGGGAGGTGTCGCCGGCGAGGGCGGTGCGGCACCACGCCGCCTCCGGCGCACGGGATCCGAGGCGTGTCAGCCAGGGGAAGGAGGGAAGGCCAGCCATGGGCTGGACCCTATCGCCTGGAGGGATACGGATAATGGCGCCTACCCGCCCCGTGCGTCTGTGCCGGATCTGCTCTACCGCTCCCTGGTCTGGCTGGATGTGCGCCTGAGTGTGCTGTTCGCCGTGGGGGTGCCCCTGGTGTTGCTCGTTTGGAGTCTGGTGCGGCGCGAGCGTGCCCTGGTGCGGCTCATGGGCCTGTACTGGAAGGTGGCCAGCCTGCTGCTGATCGCCCTGCTGCTGCTCACCGACCGCCGGCCCGCCGGCTATCTGCTATTGGTGCTCGCGCCGATGCTGATCGTGGCGGTGCTGTGGTTCTGGGTGGATCTCAACGAGGAGTTGGCTGACATGCCGCCCTGGAGGCCGCTGCCGCTCACCCTGCGCATCTGGCGCTGGAGTCTCACGGTGCTTTCGCTGCTGGGGGCGGCCTTCGCCGTCACCGCCCTGCCCTGCCTGGCGGATCCCACCCGCCTGCGCCTCTGCCGCCCCTGGCTGGAGGCGCCCCAGGGGCTCAACGCCGGCGTTGACCGGGTGTTCGACTTCATCTTTGGCGGTGACTGGACGCCCGCCGTGGCCGCTTTCGTGGGCTACCTGGCCCTGGTGGCCTATGCGGTGGGGCTGCTGCAGTGGCTGCTGGTGCGGCTACCGCGGCAGGGCCGGGTGGCCGGCGAGTTCTGAGGCCGCGCCCGATGAGCCGACCCGACCCCCTGACCGTCGCCGCCGTGTTGGCCCGCCTCGAGGAGATCAGCCGCAGCCGCCCGGACCGTGTGTTGCGGCTGCGTGGCCGTCTGCCGCTGGACGGGGCCGAGGAGCCCTTCGAGCTGCTGATCTTCCGCGGCTTCTCCAGCAGCACCACCCATCCCACCGACGTCGACCCCGACCAGCCGGCCCTGCCGCCCGAGGCCTTGCTCGAGAGTGGCGAGCTGCTGGCCGGCCCCCTGAATCCGCAGGCGGAGCGGCGGCTGGGAGCTCCAGCGCCGGTGGAGCACTGGCTGCATCCGGCGGCCTGGTGAGCGCGCCTCAGCTGGACGCCGAGGTGTAGAAGCGCAGCGCGAAGCGCCAGAACCCGCGGCACAGCAGCAGGCCCGCACCCGCCACCGCCACGGACAGCAGCAGCCAGCTGCCGGCGGCCCGCCCCAGAATCGCCTCGGCCGGCACGGTGGTGAGGAAGGCCACAGGCAGTACCAGGGTGAAGAAGGTGCGCAGGCCTCCCGGATAGGCCGTGATCGGGTAGCGGCCGGCCGCTAGGGCGGCGCGCAGCACCTCGGTGGCGTTCCAGGTCTTGACGAACCAGATCGTGGTGGTGGCGATTAGGAACCAGAGGCTGTACAGGATCGCCACACTTGCCAGCAGCATCAGGGCCGCCGTCGTCAGCGTGGCCGGCTCAGCGCTGGCGCCGGCCCGCCTTGCCGCCCAGACGATCAGCGCCAGTCCAGCGCCGATCTCCGGCAGGCCCCAGGGGGAGACGGTGCGGGTCGAGATCCAGAACTGGCTGTCGATCGGCTTGAGCAGCACGAAGTCGAGGGTGCCCTGCTGCACGTGGGTGACGAGCGTGCTGAGGTTGGGGCGCAGCAGGGTCGAGGCCACGCCGTCGAGCAGGGTGGAGACGCCCAGCACCACCAGGGCCTGCTCCCAGCTCCAGCCCCCAAGCCGGTGGCCCTGGCCGTACACCAGCGACAGCACGAAGACACTGCCGGCCATGTTGCCGGCCATCGCCAGCAACTCGATCAGCAGGTTGAGCTGGTATTCCATCTGACCCGCCAGGGCCGTGCCCCAGAAGCGCCGCAGCGTGATCAAGTGGCGCCGCAGTCCGCTCCCCCTCGCGCTCCCCATCACGCCCCCATCGCCGAGTAGCGGCGCACGCCGAGCCGCCACAGCCCGAGGCAGAGCGGCAGCAGCACGGCGATCCAGGCCGCCATGGCCGCGAACCCCTGGGCCAGTGACACGCTGCCGCCGGCCAGCAGCTGGGCGGGGAAGTGGATCATCCAGGGGAAGGGGGTCCACTGGGCGGCGGCGCGCACGCCCGGCGGGAAGGTCTCCAGTGGCGCCACCAGGCCGGAGAGGAACAGCAAGGGGATGGACAGCAGCCGCTCCAGGGCGCTGGCCCGCTCGCTCCAGAAGCAGAGGCAGGCGATGCAGCTCTGCAGCAGGAAATTCATCGTGAAGGCCAGGATGGTGGCGAGCAGCGCAGCACCGGCTCGCTGCGGGGTCGGCAGCCAGAGCGCCCAGGGCTGCAGCAGGAAGAACAGCGCCGCGATCGCCGCCACGAACGGAGCTCGCGTGGCCTGCTCGGCCAGGTGGGCCGCCACGTAGCGCCAAAGCGGCGGCAGGGGCTGCAGCAGATAGGGGGACAGCCGCCCCTGCAGGCTGTCCTCCTCGAAGGCGAACACCACCCAGGCGATTGTGAACTGGCGCACCACGAAGGCGCTCAGGAAGTACCGCGCCAGCTGCAGCCGGTCGAGGCCGATGCCGGCCCCCCCGTCTACGCCACCCGCAGCGCCGGTGCTTCCCTCCACCTGGCTCCAGAGGCCCAGCATGATGAAGGGCAGCACCCCGGAGAGGGCCCAGAGGGCGATCTCTGCGCGGTACTCGATCATGGTGGCAACCTGGCTGCCCAGCAGCACCCGGGCCAGCCGCAGCCGCCCCGAGCTCATGGCACGGCCCCCTGATGGAACAGGCGGCCGATCAGCTCCTCGATCGGCGGATCGCTCACCTCCAGATCGTTCACCTCCAGCTCGGCGAGCAGCCGCGCCACGCTGCCGGTGAGCCGGTCGCGGCGGATCAGCAGCCGCACGTCGCGCCCATCGCACGACTCAAGCTCGCCATAGCTGGCGAAGGCCGCGGCCGGCAGTGGCTCGCGCAGTTCTAGCCGGACCTGGCGACAGGGCACGAGCCGATCGCTCAGCTCCCGCAGGCTGCCGTCGTGGAACAGGCCGCCCTGATGGATCAGCAGCACCCTCGGGCAGAGCGCGGTGATGTCGGCCAGGTAGTGACTGGTGAGCAGCACGGTGGCGCCGTAGCGGCGGTTGTAGTCGGCCAGGAAGCTGCGCACCCGCGCCTGGGCGTTGACGTCGAGACCCAGGCTGGGCTCGTCGAGGAACAGCACCGCCGGTCGGTGCAGCAGCGCCGCCAGCAGCTCAGCCTTCATGCGCTGGCCCAGGGAGAGCTTGCGCACGGGCCGCGTCAGCTCCTCGCCCAGTTCGAGCATGTCCGCCAGCTCGTCGATGCGCCGACGGGCTTCGGTGTCGTCGATGCCATAGACGGCGGCGTTGACGCGCAGGGAATCGAGGGGTGGCAGATCCCAGATCAGCTGCTGCTTCTGGCCCATCACCAGGGTGATGCTCCGCAGAAAATCCGGCTGGCGCCGCTGTGGCAGGAAACCCGCCACCTCGAGCCGGCCAGCGCTGGGGTGGATCAGGCCGCTCAGCATCTTCATCGTGGTGGTCTTGCCGGCGCCGTTCGGACCGAGGAAGCCCACGATCTCGCCGGGTTCGATCGCGAAACTCACCTCCCGCACCGCCGCCACGTCGCGATAGCGGCGCCGCAGGAAGTGGCGCAGGGTGCCCGCCAGTCCCGGCTGCTTGTCCGCCACCCGGTAGGTCTTGCTGAGCCCCTCGGCGTGGATGATCGGCATGGTGGGGGCGGCCTCAGCCGCCGTGGGCCGCGACGATCCCGACGCAGCGCCCGCAGATCCGGCCCCGCACCTCGGCGTTCAGTACGTGATCGCTCACGTTGTGCTCGTAGTGCCAGCAGCGCTCGCACTTCTCCCCTTCCGCTCGGCTGATCCGCAGCGTCAGCCCGACCTCGCTCGCTTCGGCCAGCACGGCCGCTGGCGCGCTGCCGCCCAGCTGCAGCGCCGACACCAGTAGCCAGTCGGCCAGGTTGTCGACCTCCGGATGGGGGCTGGCCTCCAGCAGCGCCAGGGCCCCGGCCAGGGGGGCGCTCTCCGGGCCGCCATCCAGTTCGAGCTGCACCGCGGCCTCGAGCGAGGCGCCGAGTTCGCCGCGGCTCCGGCAGCCCTCCAGTAGCCGGTTCACCCGGCCGCGCAGCTCCAGGATCTGCTCCAGCGGCGCCAGCAGCTCGCCCGCTGCCCACTCCAGCGGCGCCGTCGGCCAGCCTCGCTCGAACACCGACCGCTCTGCCACCGGGTAGGGCAGGTTCTGCCAGATGTCCTCAGCCATGTGGCAGAGCACCGGGGCGATCAGACCGGCCAGCCGTTCCACCACCAGGTGCAGCACCGTCTGGCAGCTGCGGCGGCGGACATCGCCGGCGGCGCTCACGTAGAGCCGGTCCTTGGCGATGTCGAGGTAGACGTTGGAGAGGTCGACGACGCAGAAGTTCTGCAGGGCCTGGAAGAAGCGGTAGAACTCGTAGCGCTCGAAGTCGACGCTCACCTCCTCGATCAGGCTGGCGGTGCGCTGCAGCATCCAGCGATCCAGCAGCGGCAGGTCGGCGACCGGCACTGCATCGCCGCCTTCGGCGATGGGGCGGGGATCGAAGTCGTGGAGGTTGCCGAGCAGGTAGCGGGCCGTATTGCGCACCTTGCGGTAGACGTCAGCCAGCTGTTTGACGATGCCCGGTCCGAGCGGCACGTCGGCGGAGTAGTCGACCGAGCTCACCCACAGGCGCAGCACATCGGCGCCGTAGGCGGGATCCTGTTTCTCGTTCTTGCCGCCCTCCACCAGCACCGCCGGATCCACCACGTTGCCCAGGGATTTGCTCATCTTGCGACCCTTCTCATCGAGGGTGAAACCGTGGGTGAGCACCCGCCGGTAGGGGGCGTGGCCGTTCACGGCCACCGAGGTGAGCAAACTGCTCTGGAACCAGCCGCGGTGCTGGTCGGAACCCTCGAGGTAGAGGTCGGCCGGGTAGGTCAGGCCCCGCTCCTGCAGCACGCCGGCCCAGGAGGAGCCGGAATCGAACCACACGTCCATCGTGTCGCTGCCCTTGCGCCACTGGTCGGCTTCGCCGGCATGGGAGGGGGGCAGCAGCCCGGCTTCATCGCGCTCCCACCAGACATCGCTCCCGTGCTCGGCGATCAGGGTCTGGATGTGGGCGAGGCTGGCCTCATCGAGCAACACCTCGCCCGTTTCGCGGTGATAGAAGACCGGAATCGGCACGCCCCAGGTGCGCTGGCGCGAGATGCACCAGTCGCCCCGGTCGCGCACCATCGCCTCGATGCGGTTGCGGCCGCTGCCCGGCAGCCAGTCCACCGCCTCGATCGCCTGCAGCGCCTCGCTGCGGAAGCCCTCCACCGAAGCGAACCACTGCTCAGTGGCGCGGAAGATCGTCGGCTTCTTGGTGCGCCAGTCGTAGGGATAGCGGTGCTCGTATCGCTGCTCGGCCAGCAGGGCGCCGGCCTCGCGCAGGGCCGCGATGATCGCTGGGTTGGCGTCCTTGAGCACGTTCAGGCCGGCGAAGGGGCCGGCCTCGGCGGTGAGGGTGCCGGCCTCGTCCACCGGGCAGAGCACCGGCAGGTTGTACTTGCGGCCGGTGTTGAAGTCGTCGACACCGTGGCCCGGAGCGGTGTGTACCAGTCCCGTGCCGGAGTCGGTGGTGATGTAGTCGCCGCCCAGCACCACAGGGCTGGTGCGCTCCAGCAGCGGATGGCGGTAGCGCACCCCCTCCAGCTCGGCCCCCCGGAGTGTGAGCACAGGGGTCAGCGGCCGCTGCAGGTTCTCCTGCAGGCTGGCGACCAGATCCAGGGCTACCAGCAGATAGCGGGGCGCCTGTTCGGGAGTGTTGCCCTCGCGGCAGATGGCGTATTCCATCGCCCCGTTGACCGACACCGCCAGGTTGGCGGGCAGGGTCCAGGGGGTGGTGGTCCAGATCGCCACTCCCAGCCGCCCAAGCGCTTCGCCGTCGCCGGCCATCGGTAGGCCGGCCTGGGCCAGCCGCGCAGCCAACGCCGCCGGCAGCTCCACTACCGGGAAGCTCACGTAAACACTCGGTGAGCTGTGGCCGTCGGGATATTCCAGTTCGGCTTCGGCCAGGGCCGTGCGCGAGCTGGGACTCCAATGTACCGGTTTGAGGCCGCGGTAGATGTGGCCCGCCAGCACCATGCGGCCGAAGACGTCGATCTGGGCGGCCTCGTAGGAGCGGTGCAGGGTGAGGTACGGCTCGTCCCAGTCGGCCCAGATGCCCCAGCGCCGGAAGCCGCTCCGCTGCAGCTCCACCTGCTCGAGGGCGTAGGCGTGGGCCTTATGGCGCAGGGCGATCGGGCTGAGCTCCTGGCGCTCCACCCGGCTCAGCCCCTGCAGCACCTTGAGCTCGATCGGCAGCCCGTGGCAGTCCCAGCCAGGCACGAAGCGCGCCTGCCGCCCCTGCAACAGGGCGTGCTTGTTGATGATGTCCTTGAGGATCTTGTTGAGGGCGTGGCCCACATGCAGGGCCCCGTTGGCGTACGGCGGCCCGTCATGCAGGGTGAAGACCGTGCCGGGATTATCGCGGCTGAGCCTTTCATACAGCCTCTCGGCGGCCCAGAACGCCTGCAGCTCGGGTTCTCGCGCACGGGCGTTGGCCCGCATGGCGAACGGGGTCTGCAGCAGGTTGAGCGTGTCCTTGTAGGAGGCGGCGGGGGAGGCGGTGCGGGAGGCGGGGCTGGTGGTCACGGCGCCTCGTCGGGGCAGCAAGGGGCGATTATCCCGCCTCGCCCCGATTCCCGGGGTCGGCGGGACTGGCCGCCTCGCCCGCGGCGGCCAGCAGATCGTCGATCTCGCAGAAGTCGCGAACAATCTTCGGCTCAGTGTCGGAGCCGCTGGTCGTTGCGCTCGAGGCTGGCGGCGTCTCAGGGGCGACCTTCTCAGGCCGCACCCAGCGCTTGACGCTGGGTGCGGCACGGCGTCGCTCCCCCAGCCAGGCGCCCAGGCCGGTGGCGCGGCTGCGCAGGTTCTGCAGCAGGCCGGCGCCGCTCGCGCCCAGCTGCGTGAAGCTGCTGCGCCAGCGCTCCGTTGATCCCAGTAGCTGGCGTTCCTCGGGACTGAGCTGGTGCCAGCGGGCCAGGCCCACCTCCGAGCCCAGCCGTCCGATCAGCAGGCCGCCACAGAGCACGGCCAGCATCGGACTGCCGGTGAGTCGGTCGGCGCTGGTCACCAGCACCAACCCCAGCAGGAGCACCACGGCCCCCCAGGCCGAATCGCGCGGCCGACTGAGCTCGGCGGCCAGTAGGGGGAGCAGCAGCACGATCAGGCCCAGCAGCAGGGCCAGGGTTCCCCCCAGGGTGGCGAGCATGGCAGGAACCGGCAGGTGATTCCCATTCTGATCGGGGACACACCCTCGGCGGCATGCCTAGAATTGTCAGGCGCCCACCTGGCGGAATTGGTAGACGCGCTGGGTTTAGGTTCCAGTGGCTGAGGCTGTGGGGGTTCAAGTCCCCCGGTGGGCATCGCACCGCAACGGCGGATCTGGCGGCTGAAGGAATGCTGGCTGCTGAACAGGAGCTGACGGCGGTGTTGGCTGTGGCGCTGAAGAACGTCGGCAATGGGCTTATCCCAAGGAGGTTCGCCTATGAATAAGCACGTGGGCGTCTCTTTGACGCCTTGTGCACCCCTGCCAGAGCTGGTGCCTGGTGGATTTCATCGGGGATGCTGCCGTCGTGAACACGAAACCCGTCCTCACAAAGTCGTAAGATTTAGATCAAGCAATTTCGATTGTTGGCCGATCCCTATGAGAGCCAGCAGGCGCAGAGCGGATATCCCGAATCCTGAGGGACGTCTAGGTGGGCGAAGGGTCGCTCGCGCTTGTGTGTTGATTCACTCGGGGATGTGGGCTCGGCAGGCGTCAGTGGCGACCCCTGGGGCGATTTGCGCTGCGACGGCGCCATGGTGAGTCCCGGGGAGCTGGCGGCCCTGGATCTGTTGCTCTGGCAGCGCACCGGGCAGCGGGCGGCCGCCGCCCTCGGCTGCAACCAGAGCACGGTGTCGCGCCGGCTGGCCCGCACCATCGAGACCTTCGGGTTGCGCTTGAGCAGGTCGCAGGGGGATTGGCAGGTCCAGGGGGATGGCTGCCTGCTGCTGGCCATGGAGCGGGAGTTGCACCAGCTCCATCGGCTGCTGCTGCAGGCGGCGCTGCGGCTCGAGATCTCCCCTTTGATGGCCCGCCTGCTTTGCGGCGCCCGGCCGCCTGGGTGGCTGCTCGGCCCGATGGATCACATCGGCCTGCTCCGGCCGCTGCAGCTGCTGCGCGAGCGGGTCATTGATGCCTGGATCTACGACAGCAGCCTGGATATCCAGCACGGTGGCGACCTGGGGGATCTGCTTCTCTTGCCCCTGTTCCGCTACCCGTTGACCCTGCTGGTCGATCGACGCCATCCCCTGGCCGGTGCCAGCGCCGTGACGCCCGCCGACCTGGCCCGCTTCCCCACGATCGCCCTGCCCCGCGACCTGTTCCCCCACACCGCCCCCGCTATCGCCGCGATCCTGGCCCCGGAGCTGACGGTGCAGGCCCGTCGCTACGACCCGGCCGACTGGGAGGGCCGTACGGCCGATGCGGCCACCCTCGCCTACGGCACCCCGTTCAATCGCCAGGCTCACCCCCAGCTGCAGGTGGTGGCCGCCGATCCACTGCTGCACAACGGAGCTGTCCTCGTCTGCCGCCGCGACGTGGCGGTGCATGGGCCTCTGCATCAGCTGCAAGCCGCTCTCGAGGCCCGGCTCAGCAAGCTGGCGCCGGAGCTTGAACCCCTCGGGCTGCAGCGCTGAGCGGCTGCTCCTGCCCCGCGAGGCAAGCGTTGCGGTGGCCAGGGTCCGTAGTCTGGTGGACCTTCCCAGTCGTATCGAGCCTCCACCGGGTGATGACAGAAGCCCAGGCCCTCACCCCTGCCCGCCCCCGGCTCGGCCCCACGACCGCCGTTCAGAGCGTGCCGAAGCAGTACCTCGATCCACCGGGGGCCTGGAATCCCACCGTGGGGCTGTTTCTCGGTGGCTATGCCCTGGCGGGCCTCACGATCTGGGGCTGGTTCGGGGCCGGTTGGCCCCTGCCGGTGCTGCTGGCCCTGGGCTTTCTTGCCCTGCATCTCGAGGGCACCGTCATCCACGACGCCTGCCACAACGCCGCCCATCCGCATCGCTTCTGGAACGCGGTGATGGGGCATGGTGCCGCTCTGCTGCTGGGTTTCAGCTTTCCGGTGTTCACGCGGGTGCATCTGCAGCACCATGCCCATGTCAACGATCCCAAGCACGATCCTGATCACATCGTCAGCACCTTCGGCCCGCTGTGGCTGATCGCGCCCCGCTTCTTCTACCACGAAGTGTTCTTCTTCCGTCGCCGTCTCTGGCGTCGCCATGAGTTGCTCGAGTGGGCGGTAGCCCGCAGCGTCTTTGTGGCCATCATCGTGGCTGCGGCCCACTTCAATTTCCTGCCCTTCATCTTCAATTGCTGGTTCGCGCCAGCCCTGATGGTGGGGGTCACCCTCGGTCTGTTCTTCGACTACCTCCCCCATCGCCCCTTCCAGTCCCGCAATCGCTGGCACAACGCCCGCGTCTATCCCGGTACGCTGATGAATTGGTTGATCATGGGGCAGAACTATCACCTGATTCATCACCTCTGGCCCTCGATTCCCTGGTTTGAATATCGGCCTGCATATCACGCCACGCGCCACATCCTCGATGCCAAGGGCTCGCCCCAGCGGCTCGGCATGTTCGAGAGCCGCAACGATCTGTTCAATTTCCTCTACGACATCTTTCTGGGCGTGCGCAGCCACAAGAAGCGCCGCAGCCGCCTGCGCCCCATCGCCTGCCTGATGCCCACCCGCCATGCCCGCCGCCGCGTGCTGGAGGTGTTGCACCGCACAGCAGTGTCACCGCCGGCGCGCTGAGCGGCCCACTGCAGCTGCCCGCTTCAGCCGCCCAGGATCTTCGGCACCCGGAAGAAGTCGCCCTCGCGCTGAGGGGCAAGATCGAGCAGCTCCTCGCGCACCTGGGTGGGTTCAACCCTGTCAGCGCGGGTCACGTTGACCACCTCCACAGCCCGGGTGGTGGGCTCCACGCCCTCGGTGTCCACCTGCTCCAGGTGGGCGACGTAGTCGAGGATCCGCTCAAGCTGGCCGGTGTAGGTGGCGATCTTGGCCTCCGGCAGCTCCAGCCGGGCCAATTCGGCCACCTTGCGCACGTCGTCGACCGTGATCCTGCTCATCGGGGTGTTATCGCGCGACTCGTGAGGTAACGCTAGCGGCCCGGCGGCCGGCGCTCGCCAGGCCGCCGGAGTCAGTCGGGTGCGTCCTCGTCGGCGAGGAAGCGGCCCAGATCGTCCACCAGGGCGGTGGCGGCCAGATCAAGGAAGAGCTCGCCGTGCTGCGGCTGCGCCAGGAACGGATCGGAGCCCATGCGGCCATCGGGATGGCGGCGGCGGAAGTCGGCGGGACCGTGGATCGGACCGGCAGGTGCCGGCTCCGGGAGGGGACGCTGTTTGGCGCCGAGGCTGGGTTCGAGGTGCAGGGTGAGGGAGATCTCGCTGGGGGTGGCGTGGTGCCCCTCGCGATCGCCGTAGAGGTTGCGGGCCTCCTGCATCACCGGGCCGGCGGTAAACCAGTTCGCCAGACGGCAGCGCAGCCGCCCCGCCACCGGCAGGCCACGGCTGGCGGCGGTGCCGTAGGACTGGGCGAAGGCGGCGCGGCTGGTGGCGATGTTGCCGCCGTGGCCGTTGATCACATAGATGCGCTCGAAGCCGTGACTCGCCAGGGACAGCACGATGTCGTGCAACACTGCCAGCAGGGTGGAGGGCTGCAGGCTCACGGTGCCCGCGAAGCCGAGATGGTGCTCCGCCATGCCGAAGGCCTGGGCCGGGGTCACCAGCACACCGCTGCGACGTCCCACCTCCAGGGCCACCGCCTCGGCGGTGAGCGCGTCAGTGCCGATCGCGCCGGTGGGACCGTGCTGTTCGGTGGAGCCGAGCGGCACGATCACCCCTTTGCAGCGCTCCAGGTAGGCCTCCACTTCCGGCCAGCTGCGCAGCTGCAGCCGGATCGCTTCGCTGCTAGTACGCAAAGCGCCGCTGGCGCCGCTGCTGGTCGGTTCGGTCGTGCTGAACACGGTGCTTCGCATCGATCTGCCTAGGATCGAGCCTATCCGCGGCGTGTTGATGCTGCACCGCAAACTCGATCGTTTTCTCTCCGAGCAACGCCCTATCTGGGTCTATCTGCGCGATCAGCAGTGCTGGATCGAGGACGCCGTGGTTGTGGAAATCGAGGGCGATCTGGTCACCCTCCGCCACGAGGAGGACGACGACGACGAGTGTCGTAGCTGGGAGCTCTGCGTGCGTCTCGACTCGATCGGCGCCGTCAGCACCCGCCTCTCGACGGTGAGCCGCAGCGCCAGCGTCGACGACATCGCAACCACGGGCGACTGCCCCGAAGCCGAGCGGCTCGGCAGCCCCTGAGCCGGGCATCCACGGCGGCCAGGGAACGGCCTCAGTGGGCGGTGCCGTTGCCGTCGTAGTCGTCGCTGTCGTAGTAGCCGCCCTTGGTGCCGAAGAACAGGGTGGCCAGGCAGAACAGGCCGCTGCCGGCCAGCAGCACGGTGCCGAGGTTGAAGGCGCTGGAGTCCATCAGATACAGGAAGTGTCCGCCCATTCTGGCGTGATGTCGCTCTCAGTAGGGCTGGTACCCCTTCTCCTCCACGATCGCGGAGCCGTGCTGCAGGTTGATGCGGCGCTTGATCGCCGCCCGCTGGTCGTTGTGCCGGTAGATGGCACGGGCCAGCGCGATGAAGCGCTCATTGAACACCTGCCGACGTTCATGGTCGCGGATCTCATCTTCAATCCGCCACAGGGCTCCGTTCACCTCGCGTAGCTCATCGATTGCTGCCGCGTCGACGGCCAGTCCGGCACTCTCCAGCGTCTGGAGCAGCAGCGTCAGCTCGTGGGCACTGTTCTCCTGAGCCCCACCCTGCAGCTGCCGTGTCTTGATCTCCAGGATGGTGATCTTGTCGATCAATTCGCCGATGGAGATCGGAATGTGCAGCAGCGTCATCATGCCCGCCGATTCATGTATGCCGAGCCAGAGGTGGTGGTTAGGCTAGAACGTCCCGGGACGGATGGCATCGAGGGCCTGGAATCCCAGTTCTTCACCCGCCCCGCCGAGCTCGTTGCCTCCGAGCTGATCGGCTGCCTGCTGGTGAAGCGCCAAGCCGATGGCGCGTTGTTGTGGGGGTACTTGGGGAAACGGAGGCGTCGTCGCAGGACGAGACCGCCTGCCATGGCTACCGCCGCCGCCCCCGCAACGATACGCTCTTCAGGGAACGCGGGCGTCTGTATGTGGTTGTGAGTGATGGCATTCGCCCCTGCGTGAAGCGAGCCTCTCTCTTTGCGCCCTCAGGCCGGGCTTGAAGTTTCAGCGGTCGCCCTGGGTCTCCCAGCCAACCTCCAAGCCACGTCCAAAATCCCCCGATTTCCCCTCCGAGCACTCCCCCAGCAACAACGAGCTCCAAGCCGAGTTGGCTGGCTTTGCTTCGTCAGTGGTGCAGCCGTAGCCCTAGTGTCAGCAGCGATGGCTGACCTGAAGATCAACGAGAGCTGGTAGTACCCATTGTTTCTGCTGTGGCTCAGCATAGGGCTGCGAAATACCGAACTCAGGGGTCGGACCTTGGATTGCATCCGTTGGAATGAAGGTGAGGTGCTGGTCTGCAAAAGCCTGCGGCGTGATGGGTATTCCAGTGGCAAGGTGATGTGGGCTCCAACCAAGACAGAGAAGGGGCGTGTGGTGCCACTGATCTCCCCAGTGCTGGATGTGCTCAGGGAGCACCAGAAGGAGATGGAGCCGCAGGAGATTTAGGGCTTACTGAGAAAGGGCAGAAAGCCTGCGCTGCAGTGGATCTGAGCGGTTTCTCCAGGTAAAATGTTCGCACTTGGGCGCATTTGCCCCGAAAAGCCGTCCAGGGTTTTCCACATGTACCGACGCGAGGCTCGTCATCAGCTCTCGTTTGAGGACTTCTTCCTGCCATTTGGTGGCCAACTCTCTGGCGACAATCGCTGGATCAAGCTGGCAGCACTCATTCCTTGGGATGACCTGGAAGATGATTACGCGTCGCAGTTCTGCAAGGGCT
>CAIRWM010000136.1 GCA_903882285.1 uncultured cyanobacterium | reverse complement strand
GCGCCAGATAGGCGGTGGGGAACAGGAGCAGACCGGACCACCCCACGAAAACGAAGCGGTCGCGCTTGAGCCAGTCGTCGAGGACGTCGAACCATCCCCGTGCTGCTGGTGCGCGCCCTACAGCGATCGTCATGAGTGAACGGTGTGGTGTCGCGGGTACGGAAAACCCGCTGGGCTGTGGGATACCGGGCGATGGTAACAACGTCTCCGGGGCGCTTGTGACGGGTCGACATGCGCTGACACGGCAGCCCCGGCCAGGGCTGTCAGGTGGGGATGCCGATCCCAGGGGCGACACCGTGCGAGGCCTTGGCTCCAGGACCGGTGTCGTGGGCGCTGCTCGGATCGCCGTCCGGGGCGCCGTCAGGCCAGGATGAACCGACCTTGCGCTTCCAGCTTCGCCATGGCGTCCAGCCAGGTTCCATCGAGCGTGCCCCGCCCGGCCGACGAGGTTCAGGTTCTTGAGCAGTCGGTGCTGGGTTCACGCCGGCTCTCCAATCTGCTCGTCGCGACCGCCGTCAGTATCGGCGGCATCGGCTTTCTGCTGGCCAGCGCTTCGAGCCGTCTGGGCCGCGATCTGCTGCCCCTGGGCCATCCCGCCGAGCTGGTCTGGGTGCCCCAGGGGCTGGTCATGGGGCTGTATGGGCTTGCAGCCGTGCTGCTGGCAACGTATCTATGGTCCGTGATCGCCATCGACGTCGGGGCAGGCAGCAACCGCTTCGACCGTGGCAGCGGTCAGGCGGTGATCAGCCGCCGAGGTTTCCGTCAGCACATCGAGGTGGAGATCCCCCTGCGCGAGATCCAGGCCGTCAAGGTGGAAGTGCGTGATGGCCTCAGCCCCCGGCGCCGTCTGGCCCTGAAGGTGCAGGGGCGCCGCGACCTGCCGCTCACCCGCGTCGGCGAGCCGATGCCTCTGGCCGACTTGGAGCTTGCCGGCGCCCGTCTGGCTCGGTTCCTTGGTGTTCCCCTGGAAGGTCTCTGAGCCTTTGCTGTCCCCGATGACTCCCCCGTTCTCCCCGTCCCGCCGCTGGTCGTCCCTGGCCCGCCAGCTGCTGTTGGCGGCCCTGCTGGCTGTTGTCCCATTCGGACTGGTGGCCTGTGCAGCTGATCAGTCGCACCTTGCTCTCGGCTGCGCCGCCTCGGCGACCCCCTGCCTGGCGGGAACCGCCGTGGTCGAGATGGAGACCAGCAAGGGCACCGTGCAGATGAGCCTCGACGGCAAGGCCGCCCCGCTCACGGCCGGCAACTTCGTCGATCTGGTCAAGCGCGGCACCTACAACGGCACCGTGTTTCACCGGGTGGTGCGAGAGCCGGTGCCCTTCGTGGTGCAGGGGGGCGATCCCGCCAGCGCCGACCCCAAGGTGCCGGCCTCCCGTCACGGCACCGGTAATTTCGTCGATCCCACCACCGGCGAAGCGCGCATGATTCCCCTTGAGTTGAAGCTGGCCGCTGAGCCCCAGCCCCGGTATGGATCCGAGATCACCTCGCCGGTCCAGAGTCGCCAGCTGAGTCTCAGCCACCAGCGTGGTGCCGTTGCGATGGCCCGTTCCGGTGATCCCAATTCCGCCAGCGCTCAGTTCTATGTTGCCCTCGAGGCTCTACCCGAGCTCGACGGTCGCTATGCCGTTTTTGGCCGGGTGACCCGCGGTATGGACGTGATCGACGCTATTGAGCAGGGCGACCGGATCGTCAAGGCCCGAGTCATTGAGGGCGGCACCCTGGTCAAGGGTCAACCCTGAGCGGTTGCCTCAGGCCGGCACCCGTTTCTCCGAAGTGGTGGCCTTGAGCCATTCGGTGTTGACGCCGGAGGCGCGCTCCAAGGCCACTTTGCCGGTGCGGGCAATCTCGAGGATGCCGTAGCTGGCCATCAGCCTCTCCAGCGCCACGAGCTTGCCCGGGTCCCCCACCACCTCAAGGGTGAGGGCGTCATCGGCGACGTCGACGACCTTGGCCCGGAACACTTGCACCAGGTCGAAGATGGCGCTGCGGTTTTCGGCCGGTGCCGCCACCTTGAGCAGCATCAGCTCGCGCTCCACGGCGGGAATGGTGGAGAGATCAATCACGCCGAGCACGTTGACCAGCTTGTTGAGCTGCTTGGTCATCTGCTGCAGCGTGCGGTCATCTCCCGCGACCACCATCGTCAGCCGGGAGACCCCCCGCTGTTCGGCCGGGCCCACCGCCAGGCTTTCGATGTTGAAGCCGCGGCGCGCGAACAGCCCGGAGATGCGGCTCAGGGCACCCGATTCATCCTCGACCAGCACCGAGAGGGTGTGCTTCATGTGCGACTCGTCCTTACTCCCAAAGGTACGTGGCGCCTGGCCTCAGCGGCCGGGGGGCGGCAGGGACGCCAGCCAGCCCAGCAGGGCGGTGTTGAAGCGATCGGCGACTTCGTCGTGGGGGCAGTGTCCCGCCTGATCGAGCAGCACCAGAGGTAGGTCGTCGCGCAGTTGTCGGCAATGGCGGGCCACCTCCATCGGCACCAGCCGGTCCTGGACGCCCCAGATCAGCAGCAGCGGCCGCCGCAGCCGGTTTAGTAGCGCCGGCGCCGTGGCGGCATGGGGCCGCAGCGCCATGGCGATGCTCATGGCCCGCAGGGCCCGCGGCGCCCCGGGGCGGCGGGCCGGTCGCGCGATGACACGATGCAGTTCACTGTCGCCGATCACCGGTTCGTGATAAGCCGACTGGATGCCGAGGTCGAGCAGGGGGGAGTGGGCCAGCAGCGGCACCACCAGCTCCAGCGGTAGCAGGCGGCAGAGCAGCAACACCACCCAGCGCTTCAGCCGCCGCCGCCAGGGGGGGCGCCGCGGCGGTTGGGCCGCCGACTTCGGCGAGGCCGTCAACAGGGCGGGATCGGGCAGCGGGGCTGCCACCACCGCCAGCACCCAGCTGGGGAAGAAGACGCTGCAGCTCAGGGCCACCAGACCGCCGAGCGAGTGCCCCACCAGCACGGCGGGACCCTGCACCACCTGCTCAAGAAACGCCTGGAGCTGGCGGGCCCAGAGACGGTTGTCGAGGGGGCTGCGGCGCCGGTGGGCCGGTTGGCTGGAGGCGCCGAAACCGATCAGGTCGAGGGCATAGACGCACCAGCCCGCCTCGGCCAAGGCGCCTGCGTTGCGGCGCCAGTGGCCGCTGCCGGCCCCGAAGCCGTGCAGCAGCACCAGGGGCGGGTGGTGGCGATGGCCGAGTACGCGCCAGTGGCAGGCATGGCCGCGCCACTGCCAGAGGCCATGGTGTCCCCACTCGCCCCCCTGGCGGGCAGGCTGGTGTTCCTCATTGGACAAGGGCGGCTCCGGCCATGGGCGTGGACCAGACAGGGGACTCTCACTATCGCGAAGGCCTCGCGGTGCTGGCGCTCGGTGGTGGCTTCTTTCGCAGCGTTTCGCGGCCGGCCCGGGATGTCACGGTGCTGTTCGCCCGCAGCCTCGCGCGGCAGCGCCCCCTGCATCTGCTCGATCTGATGGCCGGCAATGGCATCCGGGCCCTGCGCTGCGGTCTTGAGGCCGGGGCAGCCCTGGTCTGGGCCAACGATGCCGACCCCGACCGCCTGCCGGTGCTCGAGGCCAATCTCGCCGCCCTTCCGGAGGCGGTGGAGCGGCGCTGCACGTCGCTCACCGCCCAGCACCTGCTGGCTGACTGCCTGCTGCGCCAGGAGCGCTTCGATCTGGTGGATCTCGATGCCTTCGGCTGCCCCTCCGCCCTGCTGCCCCTGGCGCTGGAAGCGGTGCGATTCGACGGTCTGCTGCATCTGGCCAGCACGGATGGCCGCTCCCCCACCGGCCACGACCGGCCGGCGGCACTGCGGCGCTACGGGGCGGCGGCTCGGGCCCATCCCGCTAGTTGGGAGCAGGCCCTGCGCCTGCAGCTGGGCAGCGTGGCCCGCAGCGCCTGGGCCCTGGGGCGGGGGGTGGAGCCCCTGCTGCAGTTCAGCGAGGGGCGCACCTTCCGCAGCGTCGTGCGGCTGCGGCGCCACCCGGCCTCAGGCGAGGAGGCCCAGCTCGGCCTGGTGGCGCACTGCAATGGCTGCGGCGATCAGCAGGTGCAGAGCCTGCTGCGCCTGCGCCAGTGGTCCGCGTGTCTCTGTCCGGCCGGGGCTGCTCCTCCCCTGGCGGTGAGCGGGCCGCTCTGGATCGGGCCGCTGCAGCATCCCGCGAGCCTGGAGCAGCTGCTGACCCTGGCCGCCGACGGCTCCGACACGCTCTGCCCCGAGGGGGAACGGCTGCTGCGGCGCCTGGCGAACGATCCTGCCGCCACGCCCCGCTGCTGGCCCACGGACGCCATCGCCCGCTGTCTCGGCCAGGGTCCGCCGCCCCTGGCCCGGCTGGTGGAGGCGCTGCGCCAGGCGGGTGCCCAGGCCAGTGCCAGCGCGCTGATGCCGGCTCAGTTGCGCAGCGACGCCCCCTGGAGCTTGATTCTGGAAACGGCCCGGGGGTTGGCCGTCCCCGAAGCTGCTAAATAGGTAGCCCCTTCCCCCTTCCCTCGGGTCATGGCCTCTGAAATCTTCGGCACCGCCGCGCTGTTCTGGGTGCTGATTCCGGTGGGCCTGGCCGGCGGCGCCCTGCTGCTCAAGCTGCTCAAGGACTGATCGCGCCGGCGTCGGCCGCACCCCTAGGCTCAGCCGGCTTCGGACGTACGTCATGCAGGTTCTGGTCGTAGGCGGTACGGGCACCCTTGGACGCCAGATCGCGCGTCGGGCTCTCGATGCCGGTCACGATGTCCGCTGCATGGTCCGCTCCCCCCGCAAGGCCTCGTTCCTGCAGGAATGGGGCTGCGAACTCACCCGCGGCGACCTGCTCGAACCCGATAGTCTTGCTTACGCCCTTGAAGGTCAGGAGGCCGTGATCGATGCGGCCACGGCCCGGGCCAACGATCCCGGCAGTGCCTACGACATCGACTGGAGCGGCAAGCAGAACCTTTTCACAGCCTGCAAGCAGGCGGGGGTTCGGCGCTTTATCTTCCTGTCGCTGCTCGATGCGGCCCGGCACCGCAGCGTGCCTCTGATGGACATCAAGGCCTGCAGCGAAGAGTGGCTGGAAGCCTCCGATCTCGACTACACGATCCTGCGCTGTGCCGCCTTCATGCAGGGCCTGATCAGCCAGTTCGCCATCCCGGTGCTCGAGGGGCAGACCGTGTGGGTCAGTGGGGCCCCCACCCCGATCGCCTACATGAACACCCAGGACGTGGCCCGCTTTACCGTGGCCGCCCTGGAGCGTCCGGAGACTGGGCGTAGGGCTTTCCCGGTGGTGGGACCCAAGGCTTGGACCACCGGGGAGATCACCCAGCTCTGCGAGAAGTACAGCGGCAAGTCGGCCAGGGTGTTTCGCGTGCCGCCGGCCCTACTGATCCTGCTGCAGAGCGTCACCGGCTTCTTTGAGGCCAGTCTCAACGTGGCGGAACGGCTGGCCTTCGCCGAGGTGGTCACGGCGGGCACCGCCTTCGATGCCCCGATGGAGGAGAGCTACGCCGCCTTCGGTCTCGATCCGGCTGAAACCACCAAGCTCGAGGACTACCTGCGCGAGTACTACGACACCATCCTCAAGCGCCTGCGCGAGATGGAATCCGACCTCGATAAGGAAGCCAAGAAAAAGCTGCCGTTCTGAGCCTGGTGCCTGCGTCAGTGCGTGTGTACTATCAAATGGTCGCGAGCGGTTAGTCGGCTGTTTCCATGGCCATCGCCCAGATCAAGAACCTCCAGCGCCGTCTTGGCAACCTTGAGGATGAAGCCATCGCCGAGGTGAACCGGGCCTGTGGCCACGAGCTCTGGCAGAGCCTGGGCTTCGACGCCCTCGACACCCTCGAGGACCCCGATCGCCGCGCCCGTGCCAACTACTACTACGGGCAGCTCCAGACAGTGCGCGAGCTCAGGGACGTACTCGGCTGATCCGCCCCTGCGGTGACTGGAGCAGCGCCTCCAGTCGCCGTTGCTCGTCGTCGTTGACCGGGCGGCTCGCTCCGGGGGGAACTCCTGCCAGGGTCAGGGGTGGCTGGCCATCCATCAGGTCCACCGCCACGCGCACCAGCCGCAGGGTGGGCAGACCCACGGCGGCGGTCATGCGGCGCACCTGGCGGTTGCGCCCTTCGCGCAGCTCGATCTCCAGCCAGCTGGTCGGCACCCGCAGGCGATGGCGGATCGGTGGATCCCTCTCCGGCAGCTCGGTGGGCACCGCGATCGCCCGGGCCCGGGCTGGCAGGGTTCTCTGGCCCCGCAGGGTCATGCCGTCGCGCAAAGCGGCCAGCGCCGCCTCGGTGGCCGTGCCCTCCACCTGCACCTGGTAGCGGCGCCAGTGGCCCCAGCGCGGATCAGTGAGGCGCTGCTGCAGTCGGCCCCGGTCGGTGAGCAGCAGCAGACCCTCGCTGTCGGCATCGAGACGCCCGGCGGCGTAGATCCCCGGCTGGTCGATGAAGGCGGCAAGGGTGAGCCACCGGCTGCTGGGTTCCGGCGTGAACTGGCTGAGGACCCCATAGGGTTTGTGGAACAGCAGCGTGGTCAGGGGCGTTCCGGTTCAGGTGCTCTGACGCGCCCGCCAGAGGTTGACCACGCCGATTGAAATCATCAGCAGACCGAGATCCATCGAGACGGGGGGCAGGATCATCGAGCCGCAGGGCGTAGAGAGTCAGGGGACCTTACCCGCTGGCGGCGCAGCCCCGTGAGCCTGGCCCGTAGAGTGGCGGGTGGCTTCACCGTACGACGCACCCCCGCATGATCGAGACTTCCGGCGTGATCGAGAAGGAACAGGGCAATGGGTTCTACCTCGTCACCCTGGAGCAGCCGGCCGGTCACCAGTGCCTCTGCCGCGCCGCGGGCAAGCTCACCAAGTTCCGCATCAAGCTGCTGGCGGGTGACAAGGTGCTGGTGGAGATCAGTCCCTACGACCTTTCCCGCGGGCGCATCACCTACCGCGAGCGCAACGCCGGCGCCGCCGGTCCACGGCCTGGCGGCAACCGCCCCGGCGGCCCGCGCCGCCGCTGAGCGTTCACCACGCGGACAACCAGAGCAGCCCCTACAATCAGCAAAACTTATTTTTCAAGGGCCATTAATCAGTAGAGCCTTGGTCCCTCTGGCGTCCTGGTCTCCAAGACGGCTTCCTGAGAAAAGTGATCCAGCGAAGTCACACCTTTCACCTGAGACCTACGCTCCCTAATTGAGGGTCTGTTGACCCTCGTGCTGGTTGATCTGGATCATCAAGTGTTCTCATGAGCAGTACTGAAAATTCCTGGGTTGGTAAGACTCCGCTGCTGACCGTGGCCATCCCGGTTTTCAATCGAGGCAAGAGTGCCGCGGTAATTGCGGAAGCACTAGCTCCCCAGCTGCGGGATGCAGATGTTGAAGCCCTAATCATTGATGACGGATCTTCGGACGGCTCATGGGAGTTGCTTCAGGACATTCAAAAGGTCTGGCCGCAGCTTAGAATGTTGCGTAATGTGAAAAATTTGGGCTATCCGCTCACCTTCTCCCGCTGCATGGAAGCGGCCCGTGGGGAGTGGGTACTCATGGCCACAGATGACGACAAAATTGATATTGGCAACATCGGCCCACTGACAACTTGGCTCCCTACTAGCACAGCAGATTTCGTGTCCACTCAGTGGTTTCCGAGCGATCACAAGTGGCAGCGAGCTCGCTCATTCGTCGCAACAATCCAGCCAAACGAACTGCGGGAAGCCTCTGATCATGCCCCGGGTTTGATCTACAGACGAAGCTTTGTGCTTAAACTAATTCCCAGACTCAGACAGCTTATCGCTGAGCGTTCGGATGCTGCGCTCGTCTTCCCTCAGGTCATCATTGCAGCCGAAGCGGTGGCAAGGGGTACGGGTTGGTGGTATCCCCTTGAGATTGTCAGCCCAGGACTTTTGCTAGAGTCTGGTATCACTGACTCTCAGGGTCTGCGGCACTGGGAGCCCCTCTCCAGGCTTTGTCAGGTCATCAGTTTTGACAGCATTTTCCAGGCCATGATCGAATCGCAAAGCGGCCCTGGCAGTCCATATATTCAACGTTGCCGGCAGCTGCTGCGTGCCAACGAGTGCCGCATATTTCAGAACTTCGAAGTATTCATGCATTCGTCAAGTCCAGGGCTGGCGCGCAAATCCGCACTCCTTGGCCTTAGATGGGCACTGAGGAGGCTTTTAAGAATCGGCGAAATTAAGAATTTTATCAAGTTACTTCGCAATTAGAGCATAGTCGGCCGACATCCATTTTAAATGTTTTAATAGCAGCTCTGATACTACCTGCACCCATGGAAGTCCAGGCCTCTTATTATTCACACTTGAGAACCGAAACGAGGCACCTTTGGCCACAGCACATTCAGCACGCACTTGAGATTGGCTGCGGCTCAGGGCGTCTTGCTGAGATCTTGCCATGCAAACAGTACTGGGGTGTTGAACCGCATAACGAATCAGCTCAACTGGCTGCGGATAAGCATGGATGCAGGATCATCAACTCAACTTTCGACGAAGCAGTCGACAAGCTCCCCAAAGCATATTTCGACTTGGTGATATGCCACGACTCGATCGAGCACCTGCCCGATCACGAATGGTTTTTCAGTCAGCTACCAGGCCTTTGCCAGGCCAGCGCGCAACTGATCTTAACGGTGCCAAATGCTAGACACATCAGCGTCCTGAAAATGCTTTTTATTGAAAAAGACTGGAAATATCAAGCCAGCGGCATTATGGATTCGACCCATTTGCGATGGTTCACGGAGAAAAGTCTTCGTTGTACGCTCGAGGAGCATGATTACGTAATAACCGCCTTTGAAAGGCTGGGGGTCGGGATCCCTTCACCCAATTTACTCAAGAGAACAGCGGCCAGAATTGTCGCCGCTTTTTTGGGTCAAGACTTACTTGCCCGGGGTCTTGCCGTACGTGCAACGATTCCGACTTGATCATTCAAATTTCTCTCAAAGTAGCGCGTCGATCGCCTGGCGGAACTCACTGCGCTGCTTGACCCCCTTCCACTGCTGCTGCAGTTCCTTGCGGAAGAACAGCTGCACGGTTGGGGTCCCGGAGACGCCGGCCTGCACGGCGATGTCCTGGTCGGCTTCGATGTCGATCTCCACTCCCTGGGCCCGACCGCCGAGCTCCTCCAGCACCCGCTTGAGCTGGGGCTTCAGCACGTGGCAGGGGCCGCAGCTGGGCGAGGTATAGACGACCAGTAGGGGGCGTTTGCTGTCGTGATACAGCTTGCGCAGGGCGTAGCCCCCCTTCTGCCAGAGGGCATCAGGGTCGAAGTTGGCCTCGTCGCTGACGGCGGTGCGCCGCTGTTCACCCACGGCGCCGGGCTCTACCGCCTCCCGCTGGACGGTGACGGCGAGGCCGTGATGGCTGAGCCAGCGCTCGGCCGCGAGCGCTGCCTGGCAGCCGCTGCCGGCGGCGGTGATGCCTTGGCGCCATTCGGCATCGGCCACGTCGCCGGCGGCGTAGACCCCCTCCAGGCTGGTTTCCGGTCGGCCCGGCCGGGTGATGAGGTAGCCCTTCGCATCGACCTCCAGCTGACCACACACCAGGCGGGTGTTCGGCGTGTGGCCGATGGCGTAAAAGAGGCCCCGCACGGGCAGGTCGCGGCTGGCGCCGCTGCTGGTGTCCCGCAGGGTGATGCCGCTCATCCAGGTGTCGCTGCCGCTGGCCTCGACAACCTGGCTGTTCCACTGCACCGTGATGGAGGGGTTGGCCAGCACACGGTCGGCCATGGCGGCGCTGGCACGCAGCTTGTCGCCGCGCACGATCAGGTGCACGTGGCTGCCGTACTTGGTGAGGTACCCGGCCTCCTCGCAGGCGGAGTCACCGCCTCCCACCACAGCGAGTTCCTCGTTGCGGAACTGGGGGGTGGCCCCGTCGCAGATGGCGCAGGCACTGATGCCCCGGCTCCAGAAGCGCTCCTCGCTCGGGAGATGCAGGCGGTTGGCGCTGGCGCCCGTGGCCAGGATTACGGCCTGGGACTCGATGTTGCGTCCTTCGGCCGTGATCCGGAAGGGTCGCTGGGAGAGGTCAATCGCCTCGGCGTCGGCCTCCACCAGGCGGGTGCCCCAGCGCAGGGCCTGGGCCTTGCAACGGTCCATCAGCTCCGGGCCGAGGATCCCGTCGGGGAAGCCTGGGAAGTTCTCGACGTGGGTGGTGGTCATCAGCTGGCCGCCGGGGATGCCCCCGTCCTGGAAGCCGGTGATCAGCAAGGGCGAGAGATTGGCCCTGGCGGCATAGATGGCGGCGGTGTAACCGGCGGGCCCGGAGCCGACGATCACCAGGTTTTCGACGGTGTCGACCTCGACGTTGCTGAGGACTCCTTCCGGGGTCGCGGACAGCTCAGTCATTGCTTAAGCGGATCGACTATGAGTTGAAGCTTAGGCGATCGAACGGGCCTGTCGTTGGTGTCGAAACGCGACAACGGGCCGGCCGAGCCCAGGATTCTTTTGATTTGCTTTAGATTTCCAGGAGTCCGTCGGTTTCCGGTCGGCGCTGGGTGTTCAGTTCCTTGGGCACCATCAGCACATTGGCCCGGAGCTCCTCCGGGTGCTCCTCAAGGCAGAGCAGCCACTCCCTGAATTCCTCGCTCAACGCAAAGCTGTCTTCGTAGCGCTCGCGACTGTCGAGGGCAGCCCGCCGGGCCAGGGCCCAGCAGACGGCCACCGTGAGCCGCCGTTGCACCGCGGCGTCGATGGGACCCTCCAGCGGTCCATCGGCGAAGCCGTCAGGGGTGTTGGGGGAGGGCCTGTCCATCGGTGCTGAGGGAAAACGGGTCCGAAGTTGGGTCCGGGGACTGGGGAGTTGGGGCTGGTCTGGGGGCGCTGGTCTGCTGAGTCTGGTCTGCTGAAGTTGGATTCGGTGAGGCTGGATGGATGAATTTTGGGAGTGAAAACCGTTGAACGGGCACCACGCTGCCGGTCGGCGTGCCGATGGGTGGTGTTGGTTGACACAACGTCGCACATCAGACGCCAGCGGTGGTGCCACTCTCACGGCCGACAGGGCGTCTCAGGGAGGCGGGCTTAAGGGAAGCGGGCTTAAGGGAAGCGGGCTTAAGGGAAGCGGGCCTAAGGGAAGCGGGCTTCAGGCGCTGCCGCCCAGGAACCTGGGCAGTTCCGGGCCGCCCAGGCGGATCACGGCGCCGGCATCGTCCGCCAGGGCCTGCAGGGGCAGGCGCAGATCGGCCCGCTCCGTGCCGCCTGGCTCCAGGGTCGGCGCGATTTCGCGAGTGCGGACCAGGTAGGGCTCGCTCAGGGACCAGCTGCGCGCATAGCCGATCAACAGCGGGTCGGCCGGGGCAAAGACATAGGAGGGCTGGCGAGGAATCGCTTCGATCTCGGCGCGCTCCCCATCCATGCGCACGGCCCGTGTGATCGCCTGCACGAAGCGGCTGCGGGTCACCACGGTGGTGAGGTAGGCCACGACCCGCAGGCGCGGGGCGTCGAAACCCTCGGCACACATGTCGATGCTCACCAGCCAATCGGCATCCCCCGCCTGGAAGGCGGCCAGGTGGGCGACGGCCTCCGGATCCTGGGAATGCACCAGGTGCACCCGGTCCCCTTGCTCCGCCAGCAGGGCGCTGATGCCGCGGGCGTGCTCGATGTCGCGGGCGATCACCAGCCCGCCGGCGCCGGGATGCTCCGCCCGCACCATCTCGAGCCGGCGGCGTGCCTGGAGCATCAGCCGCAGGGCGATGCCGCCGCCATCGCCGAGCCGGATGGCGCGACGCAGGTTGCGGGCTCTCCAGCTCTCCCGCAGTTCGGCCGACAGCGGTGAGGCCTCGCGCTGGGCGTCGTTTTGATGGCGACCGTGCTCCACCCAGCCGTCTTGAAAGCGGAATTCGAGGGGCCGCACATCGCCGGCCACGATCAGGCGCCGCGGTTCCACGCAGAGATCGGGCACGATCCGTTCCGCGATGATCCCGTTCTCCTCCACGCGGATGCGGCGGGCGGCGCAGAAGGCCAGGTTGTCGGCGCGGAAGGGGGTGCCGGAGAGCCCCAGCCGCAGGCTGGCCTGGCCGGTGAGTGCACTGAAGGCATGGCCCCAGGCCGTGGCCTCCGGCTCTTCCGGATCGACCCCAAGATGGTGCACTTCATCGGCGATGGCCAGCCAGCGCCGTCCGCTCAGGTCGCCCAGGCTGTCCGCAGGGTCTGTGCCGGCCAGCTCGCGGGCGAGCCGGGCGCGATGCCGTGCCGCCGACTGGTAGCTGATCAGCAGCCCGTCGCTGCCGGCGGTGGCCTGGGGACCCCACTCCACCAGTTCAAGCCCGAGCCGCCGGGCCGCCCCGAGCCACTGGCGGCCGATGGAGCTGCGATGGCAGAACACCAGAAAACGCTCCAGCCGCCCTTCTTCCTGCAGGCGCTGGAAGCTGAGCAGGGCGCCGAGGGTCTTGCCGGCTCCGGGGCCGGCGTGGAGCAGGACGTCGTGACCGGCGGCGGTGGTCTGCAGCAGCCGGGCCCGCAGCAGCTGGATGAGCCTGCCCTGCCACTCGCGCGGTTGCAGCCTTGGGGCCGCGCCTGGACGCCGCTTGGCGGTCCTGGGGCTCAGGTCGAAGGAAGGCGAAGGCATCGCCCGATTCTGGGGGCCTGGGCAGGTCTTGGTCGGTGGCGGGCAGGACTTCGCCGCCGAGCAGGTTGAGTAGGAGTTCTTATTGGCTTCTTCGCTGGCGCCATTACCTTCCGGCCATTGCCCCCTGGGCCTTCCGCTTCCGCTAACCCCGCCAGTCAACCCCGCCTGCCATGGCCACCTCGCGCGATCCAATCCCCGAGCTGCGGCGTCACCTGGAACTCTGCTGGCGCCGGGAGTGCGACATCGACCCGATGATCCTGCGGCTGCGTCAGTTGCGCCATCAGGGGGCCCTGCCCCAGGCCCGCTGCCTGGAGCAGGAACTGCAACCGCTGTTCTGAAGCTCAGCCGACGGCTTCAGCGTGATTGATCAGCAGATGTTCGACCTCGGCGAGGTCGGCGCTGGCACAGCGATGGGCGTGTTCGAAGTCGCCTTGGGCGTCCTCCAGCAGCCGCTCGGCCATGCGGTCGAGAAGATCGTCGCGGTGTTCGCCGAGGAACGCCATCAGCTCCTCCTCGATCAGGTAGCGGATGCCCTTGCCGCGCAGGTTGTTGCGGCTGGCCTCGGCCATGGTGCCGCCCACCAGTTCCTTCACGAACAGCCGCTGCACCTCATGGCTGCGCAGGAAGCTCTCCATCGCGTTGATGGTGCCGTCGACCACCGTGCGCTCCACCTCGGCCGGTTCCTCGGCGAGCTTGAACTCCCAGTCGAGGTGACGCCGCTGCCAGCCCTGCTGGTGCAGGTTGGGCATCACGGTCTGGCAGAAGCTGTCAACGGAGATCTCGTAGATGCGCTCGGCCAGCCGCTCGCACCAGTCGGTGCCGTGGGCGCTCAGGTTGCGCTGCACGTCGTCGCGGGCCACTGCATGGCCGCCGTGGTGGCTGTGGCAGACGCCGTCGGGACATTCCAGGGCGGAGAGGGGGGGCATGGCGGACGCGTAGCACGGGAGCCCCAGCCTTAGCCAGAGCTCCTTGACCTTCAACAGCCCTTCAGGAAATCTGCGCAATGGGGCCGGTCGGTAAGGGATGGGTTGAGGCTGTTGGAGGGGCTGCTGGCGGGGCTGCTGGCGGGCCCGGCGGACCCTCCGGTGGGCGAGTCCGCACATTCGTCGCGTCATGCCTTGTCGGCCCTGTCCCGGCTTCTCTAATAGAAGAAGCTGTGCGAGGGTCTTCTTGGTGAGATTGCTGGTGCCGCGGGAGCAGGCTCCCGGCGAGCGACGTGTGGCTGCTACCCCGGAGACGGTGCGGCGCCTGATGAGCAAGGGTGCAATCCTGCATGTGCAGCACGGGGCCGGCCAGGCCGCCGGCTTCCGCGACGACGACTTTCTCGCGGTGGGGGCCGACCTGCTGTCGGGCGAGGCCCTGCCCTGGGAGGAGGTCGATGGCGTGCTCTGCGTGCAGCCCCCGCCGGCGGCAAACCTGCAGCGTCTGCGGCAGGGGAGTCTGCTGGTGGGTCTGCTCTCGCCCTACGGAGCCGCCGACCTGGCAGGGACTCTCAACGACCGCCAGGCCTCGGCCATCGCCCTGGAGCTGTTGCCTCGCATCAGCCGCGCCCAGAGCATGGACGTGCTCTCCTCCCAGGCCAACATCGCTGGCTACAAGGCTGTGCTGCTGGCCGCAGCGGCCCTCGATCGCTATGTGCCGATGCTGATGACGGCCGCCGGCACGATTCAGCCCTCGCGGGTGCTGGTGCTGGGGGCAGGGGTGGCCGGGCTGCAGGCCTTGGCCACTGCCAAGCGGCTCGGAGGGGTCGTCTATGTCTCGGATGTGCGGCCCGCTGCCAAGGAACAGGTGGAGTCCCTGGGGGGACGCTTCATCGAGCCGCCCGAACTCGAGGATCGGCCGGCGGAGGAGGGGGGCTATGCCAAGGCCGCCAGTGAGGCCTTCCTGGCGGCCCAGCGCCGCCAGCTGGCCGAACAGCTCGCCCTGGCGGACATGGTGATCTGCACGGCCCAGGTGCCAGGGCGCCAGGCGCCGCGACTGATCAGCGAGGAGATGCTCGACGGCATGCGGCCCGGCTCGGTGGTGGTCGACCTGGCGGTGGCCCAGGGCGGCAACTGTTTCGGCACGGTTCCCGGCACCACGGTGGAGCGCCGCGGGGTGCAGCTGATCGGTGCTGACGCCCTGCCCTCCAGCGTCCCCAATCACGCCAGCGCCCTCTATGCCCGCAACGTGGCGGCGCTGGTCGAGCACCTTTTGGCCGACGAGGGCCTGCAGCTCGATCCCGAGGATCCGATCCTCGACGGCTGTCTGCTCACCCATGCAGGCGTCTGCCGGCGTGAGGACGTGATCTATCCCAACGGTTCCCCCAACGGAGGTTCGTGATGAGTGCTCTTTCCCAGGCCCTGTGGGTGCTGCTGCTCGGCAGCCTGCTTGGTCTCGAGTTGATCGGCAAGGTGCCGCCCACCCTGCACACGCCGCTGATGTCGGGTGCCAACGCGATCAGCGGCATCACCGTGCTGGCCTCGCTCACCCTGATCCAGAAGGCCGGTGACAACCAGGCTTTGCTTTTGATCGGCGCCCTCTCACTGGGCTTCGCCCTTTACAACGTCGTCGGGGGGTTCCTGGTAACCGACCGCATGCTCGCCATGTTCCGCCGCAAGGGAGATTCCTGATGACCACCTCTCTGCTCACAGACGCGATCGATCTGGTCGCCGTTCTGCTGCTCGGCCTCGGCATCAAGGGGCTCTCCAAGGTTCGCTCCGCCCGCGGTGCGAACCAGCTGGCGGCCGTCGCCATGGCCCTGGCCGTGGTGGGCCTGTTGATTGACATCCAGCCAGGGCCCTTGGCCTGGCTGTGGATCGCCGCCGGCAGCGCCGCCGGTGGCCTGGCCGGGCTGGTCACGGCCCGGCGGGTGCCGATGACGGCGATGCCTGAGGTGGTGGCCCTGTTCAACGGCTGCGGCGGCCTGGCCTCGTTGCTGGTGGCCGTCGGCGTGGCCCTGTTCGATTCCGCCGAGGCCGATATCGTCGCGCTGGTGTCGATCGCCATCTCCGTGTTCGTGGGGGCGATCACCTTCACCGGCTCGATCGTGGCGATGGCCAAGCTGCAGGGCTGGCTCGACACCCCCGCCTGGACCCAGAGCTCGGTCCGCCATGCCGTCAACATTGCCATGGCCGTGCTGGCGCTGGTGGGGGCCGTGCTCCTGCCCGGTGATCCCGCCGGCCTGCCGCTCTGGTTACTGGTGATCGGCTCCAGCCTTCTCGGCGTGGGTGTCACTCTGCCGATCGGCGGCGCGGACATGCCGGTGGTGATCTCGCTGCTGAATTCCTATTCCGGTGTGGCGGCCGCAGCCGCCGGTTTCGTGGTGGGCAGCCAGTTGCTGATCGTGGCGGGCGCCATGGTGGGCGCCGCCGGTCTGATCCTCACCCAGGTGATGTGTACAGCGATGAATCGCTCGCTGGTGTCGGTGCTGTTCGGCGGTGCCCTCGGCGCTGCCGGCGCCAGCGTGGGTGGCGGTGGCAGCGAGGCCGGCTATACCCGCATCACCAGCTGTAGCCCCGAGGAGTGCGCCATGGCGCTGGAGCAGGCCGAACGGGTGGTGTTCGTGCCCGGTTACGGGCTGGCGGTGGCTCAGGCCCAGCACGCCCTGCGGGAGCTCTCCAAGCTGCTGGAAAACCATGGCGTGGAGGTGAGTTACGCGATTCACCCCGTGGCGGGCCGCATGCCCGGCCATATGAACGTGCTGCTGGCCGAGGCCGATGTGCCCTATGAGCAGCTGCTGGAAATGGACACGATCAATCCGGAGTTTCCGCGCACTGATGTGGTGATCGTGCTTGGCGCCAACGACGTTGTCAATCCGGACGCCAAGAGCGATCCCACCAGTCCCCTGTATGGCATGCCGGTGCTGGAGGTGGATCAGGCCCGTCAGGTGTTCGTGGTCAAGCGCAGCCTGGGCGCGGGCTATGCCGGTATCGCCAACGCCCTGTTCGAGCTCCCCCAGACGGCGATGGTTTTCGGCGATGCCAAGGCCGTGCTCAACGGCCTGCTCTCCGAGCTGCGCAGCATGGGGGTGGGCAAGACCAAAGTCGCGGCCTGAGCGGGGCGGGGGGAGTGCCGTGGCTGGAGAGCTGGTTGAGCCCTTCCAGCAGCGCTTCCCCTGGTGGGGCCCCGACCTCCAGACGATCCGTGACACGCTACTGCCACCTGGACTGCCCCAGCGCCAGGGCGAGCGCATCCTGATCGAGGTGGGCGGGGGTGATCGGCTGCTCGGCTGGCTCGAGTTGCCGGCGCGACCCGCGGGTAGCGAGCCCCTGGCCCTGGTGCTGCTTTTGCCCGGCCTTGGTGGCTGCAGTGACGGGGTGGGGCCCCGAAGGCTGTCGTTGGCGCTGCGGCAGGCCGGTCTGGCGGTGCTGCGCCTCAACCTACGCGGCGCCGGCGCCGGCCGCGGCCTGGCGCGTGGCAGCTATTCGGCCCGGTGCAACAGCGACCTTCTCCCCGTGCTGCAGTGGGCGCGGCGCTTGGCCCTGGGCAGGCCCCTGTTCGCGGTCGGTCTGTCGCTGGGCGGCACGATGCTGCTCAACGCCGTCCTGGAAGAGGGCGGGCTGGACGGCCTGGTCTGCCTCAGCAGTCCGCTGGATCTGGCGGACTGCATGGTTCAGATCGAGCGGCCCCGCAATGTCCTCTATCAGCGCTGGCTGGTGCGGCGCCTCTGCCGCCAGACCCTCGCCGATCCCCTAGGACTCCGTGAGCTGGAGCGGCGCGCGCTCACTGGCCCCACCCGGCCGCGTTCGATCCGCGGCTTCGACGGCCTGATCACGGCGCCGCGCTGGGGCTACGGCTCGGTGGAGCAGTACTACGCCGAGGCCAGTCCGTTGCCCAGGCTGCTCGCCCCCTCCCAGCCCAACCCCCCTATCCTGATCCTCCATGCCCAGGACGACCCCTGGGTTCCGGTGGGGCCTGCCAAGCGCCTGGCTGAGCTGGGCGGCCGATCCAGCGCCGCGTCCTCTACCGGGGGGCTCGACGTTTACATCACACCACGGGGCGGCCACAATGGTTTTCATGGCCGCGGCGACACGGCCGGGGCCTGCTGGAGTGATCGGCTCACGGTCCGCTGGCTGCTGGAGCGAGGACTCAGGCCTGATGACTAGCACCCTGCCAGCTGCAGCGGTGCACGATCCAGGGCTCGATCGGCTGGCCGCCCAGGATGTGGGAGCGCAGGATCCGCTCGGTCCGCTCCGCATCAACGCCGCCGTAGGCGATGCCATCGGGCCAGACCAGCAGCACTGGGCCGGCTGCGCAGATCCGCAGGCAATCGGCCTTGCTGCGCAGCACCACTCCCTGCGGCCGGGTGGGATCCTCCAGCCCCCAGGCGCGCACCAGGCGTTTGAGGACCTCCCAGCTGGCGGCGCCCACGCGCGGATCCGGGCAGCAGAGGGCCTTGGTCGGGGTGGCGCAGAGCAGCAGGTGATGGCTGACCCGTTGCGGGAGCGTGGGGGCCTGCATCGCTCTCAGGCCGGTAGTGCCGCCGGGGCCTTGGCGCTCAGCCCGGCGGCAGCTTCGCGCACCGCCTGCCGGGCCCAGGCATCGATGGCCAGCACGTCGTCCAGGGAGGGCTGGGCTGTGAGGTCGACCCGGTGGCGATCACACACCCTGTCGATCAGCCGCGGGATGTCGAGGAAGTGGATGCGCTCCTCGAGGAACAGCGCCACCGCCTGCTCATTGGCAGCGTTGAGCACGGCGGGCATGGTGCCGCCCGCCCTGCCGGCGGCGTAGGCCAGGTCCATGCAGGGGTAGCGCTGCGCGTCGGGGTCACGGAAAGTGAGGCTGCCCACGGCGGTGAGGTCCAGGCGGCGCCAGGGCGTCTCGAGGCGCTCCGGCCAGCTCATGCAGCAGAGGATCGGCAGCTTCATGTCGGGCCAGCCCAGCTGGGCGAGCACGGAGGAGTCGGCCAGTTCCACCATCGAGTGGATGATCGACTGCGGATGGATGACGATCTCGATGTGGTCGTAGTCGAGGCCGAACAGGTAGTGGGCCTCGATCACCTCCAGACCCTTGTTCATCAAGGTGGCGGAATCCACGGTGATCTTGCGGCCCATGGTCCAGTTGGGATGGCTGGTGGCATCGGCCACGGTCGCCTTGACCAGATCGGCGGGGGCCCAGTCGCGGAAGGCACCGCCGGAGGCGGTGAGCTGGATGCGGCGCAGTCCCGGCGTGGGGCGACCGGTGGAGAGGCGGGCGGTGTCGGGCCAGGGGGTGCCCTGCAGGCACTGGAAGATGGCGGAGTGCTCCGAATCGGCGGGCAGCAGGCGGCTGCCGCTCTTCTCCAGCTCCGGCAGCACCACCGGTCCGGCGGCGATCAGGGTTTCCTTGTTGGCCAGGGCCAGATCCTTGCCGGCGCGAATGGCGGCCAGGGTGGGCAGAAGGCCGGCGCAGCCCACGATGCCTGTCACCACAAGATCAGCGCTGTCCCAGGCGGCGGCGGCACAGAGCCCGTCGTTGCCGCCGAGCAGCTCGGGCAGCCGGGGCGGGCGGGCCTTGGTGTCGAGGGCCTCGAGGCGCTGGCGAAGTTCGGTCACCCGCTCGGCGTTGGCGAGGGCCACCACCTCCGGCGCATGCCGGCGGATCTGCTCGATCAGCAGGTCGAGGTTGTTGCCGGCGGTGAGCGCCACCACGCGGAAGCGAGCGGGGAACTCCTCGACGATCTCCAGGGTCTGGGTGCCGATCGACCCGGTGGAGCCCAGCACGGCGATGGCTTTCACGGCAGCGACCCTCGGGTTGATCGCGCCCAGTGTCCCACCGCTGTGACCCGCCGCGTCCGCTGGCGCCAGGGGACTTAACTGGGGGACCTGGTGGCGGATCCCATGCTCTGGCTGCAGCGCTGGAATTTCATCGAGCGGGCCCGGCTGGAGCGCAAGCTCTGGGAGGCCTTCGAGCGGCGCGAGAATCTCGAGGCCCTGGTGGAGGGCTGCCGCCGCGAGGCGGAGGCCGAGGCGGGCCAGCCGGGTGGGCCGGCCCTGCGCTTTCGGCTGGAGGTCTGGCAGACGACGCTGGAGCGGATCCGCAAGATTGAACGGATGATGCAGGACAAGCCCAGACCCGACGCCCGCTGAACTCAGAGCGTCGCCTTCAGCAGGGGTACCGCCAGGGCTACCGCCACGCTCGCAGCCAGGCCGAGGCCGGCTTTGAGCAGGTCGGCGCCCAGGCTTCGACCTGCCGCCGCCAGGGGCGGCTGAGGCTGCTGCCAGGCCAGGGCGAGCTCGCGGCCGCCCAGTAGGCCCAGGAACACCCAGGTGGTGCTCAGCGGCAGCGGGCTCCAGCGGGCCAGGGCGAACAGCAGCAGCCCGAACAGGGCCGACAGCAGCGTGGTGGCCCGCGGATCCTGGGTCTGGCTCTTGCTGCTGAGCACCTGCTGAATGGCGCCGCCGTTCTCCGCCGTGAGCAGGCACACCCCGGCGCAGAGCACGGCCAGGGATGCGCCCATGGGGACCGGTTCCAGCTGGCGCGGCAGATAGATGTAGAGGTTGGCCAGGTCCTGGATCAGCCACTGGCTCCACAGCCAGCCTGTGGCAGCCCACTGGAGCACCAGCCAGAGACCGGGACGCTCCACTGCTGCGGCGCTGCCGGGGAACAGACTCCCCAGCAGCCGATAGACCCCGCCGCCGAACAGCAGGGCCACGGCGTAGCCCAGCAGGGAATGCAGCAGCAGCGCCGGCAGCGCGCCTGGGCCGAAGCTGGTGAGTAGTAGGAAGGAGGTGCTCACCGGTGCCCCCCACTGGGTGAGTGCCAGCACCGCCAGGGGAGGCAGCAGGTCGATCCAGCTGAAGGACTCCGGCAGCGTGAAGTGCTCCAAGCGGCCCCAGGCCGGATCGCCCGCGTTGCGCAGCCAGCCCAGCAGCAGCACGGCGACCAGAACGGCACAGAGGAAGAACGCCTGGGCCAGGCGGGGGGTGCGGCCGCGGTTGCCCGCCAGGAAGGTGCCGAGGGTCTGCAGGGCGTCGTTGCTGAGCACCGCGTAGGCGGCCAGTAGAAAGCCGCAGGCCTGCAGCAGCGTGATCACTCCACCCAGCGGCGTCGCCGGACGTAGTGCTGCATCCAAACTCAGCGGCGCATCCAGATGGTCACCCCACCGGGCTTGTCGACCAGTTCGATGCCCTGCTGCCGCAGCTGATCGCGCAACTGGTCGGCACTGCTGAAGTCGCGGTTGGCCTTGGCTGAGGCGCGCTGGGCCACCAGGGCCTCGATCGCCGCGTCATCGAAGCTCGCGGCCGGCACGGTGGCTTCACAGCGCAACCCCAGCACCGCCGCCAGCTCCACCAGCAGAAGCCAGCGAC
Organism: uncultured cyanobacterium; assembly: GCA_903882285.1. Taxonomy (GTDB): domain Bacteria; phylum Cyanobacteriota; class Cyanobacteriia; order PCC-6307; family Cyanobiaceae; genus Cyanobium. The sequence continues at coordinate 8,501 of CAIRWM010000136.1, read as the reverse complement.
GCTCGAGGCTGCGTTCCTCCTGCCGGGGCAACTCCCCCACGCGCAGGCGGTTGGCCAGGGCCCGCAGGGGCCGGGCCAACTCGAACAGTTCTCCCAGGGCGGCGGAAGTGTTGAGGTCGTCGTCCATGGCGGCGATGAAGTGCTCGCGCCCGGTCGTGAGTGCCGCGTCACCAGCCTTGTCGGCTCCATTGCTGGCTTGGACCGGGCCGGAGGCCAAAGGCCAGCCCAGGCTGGCCCGATGCTGCTCGCCGACGGCCAGGGCCGCCTGCAGGCCCTTCCAGCCCGTGGCGGCCGCCTTCAGGCCTGCGGCGCTGAAGTCGAGCGGTTTGCGGTAGTGGGCCTGCAGCACGAACAGGCGCAGGGTCATGGGGCTGACACCGCTGGCCAGCAGGGAGCGGATCGTGGTGAAGTTGCCGAGCGACTTCGACATCTTCTCGCCGCCGACATTGACCATGCCGTTGTGCAGCCAGTAGCGGGCCAGGGGCTTGCCGCTGGCGGCTTCAGACTGGGCGATCTCGTTTTCGTGGTGGGGAAAGATCAGGTCGGCGCCACCGAGGTGAATGTCGATGGTGTCGCCGAGTTCCTGGCGCACCATGGCCGAACACTCGATGTGCCAGCCCGGCCGCCCCGGTCCCCAGGGAGAGGGAAAGCTGGGTTCACCGGGGCGGGCCGCTTTCCAGAGGGCGAAGTCGAAGGGATGCTGCTTGCGGGCTTCCTCGTCATCGCGGGTGCGGCCGCTGGCTCCTTCGATCTGTTCGCTCAGATCTCGGCCCGAGAGCTTGCCGTACCCGGGTTGTTTCATCACGGCGAAGTAGACATCGCCATCGGCGGAGTAGGCGGCTCCGCGGGCCTCCAGTTCGCCGATCATCGCCCGGATGCCGTCGAGGCAACGGGTAGCGCGGGGCATGCGGTCGGGGCGCAGGATGTTGAGCGCGTCCATGTCGGCGAAGTAGGCCTCGATGTTGCGCTCGCTCACCTCCGCCATCGTGCGGCCTTCGGCTGCCGCCCGGCCGAGGATCTTGTCATCGATATCGGTGAAGTTCTGGACGAAGGTCACGGCGTAGCCGCGCCAGATCAGGTAGCGGCGCAGCACGTCCCAGACGATGTAGCTGCGGGCGTGACCCAGGTGGCAGAGGTCATAGACCGTGACGCCGCAGCAGTAGATCGAGACCCGCTGGTCGTCGAGTGGAATGAAGGCGTCCCGCGTGCGGGTGAGGGTGTTGGTGAGCCGCAGGGTCACGGAGGAGGGCTGCCGTCAGAACGAGTAGGTCAGCCGACCGTAGTACCGGGTCTCGCAGGGATCGCTGGTGCAGGTTTCCTGGATGTAGGAGGGGATGCTGCCAAGGAAGTCGATGGCGTAGATCGAGGCGGTGAAGGGCAGATCCCCAAACGGCCGCAGGGAGATGCCGGCGCCGATGCCGTAGCCGAACCATTCGGCGCCGAGGGAGAGGCGGTCGTTGATCGCGACGCTGACCGACCCCACCGGCCCCCAGTAGCAGTCGGTGCCCTTCGGGTAGGTCTTGCTGCTGATGTTGTTGCCACCGATGCAGTTGGTACTGCCGAGCACGCCGTTGCCTGCATAGCCGAAGAAGTCGGAGCCGATGCCGGCGGTGGCGACCAGCAGCGGCGGCTTGGCAGCTGAGGAGAGCGGCACCGCCTGGGAGAGCAGCAGGTAATAGTTGCGGCCCAGATCGGTCTTGTCGTCGAATTGGATGATCTGCTCACCACCGAAGGCCAGGCCCAGGGAGGGGGTGAGGTTGATCGCCCCTTTGAAGCCAATGCTCTGGGCCGCACCGGTGTTGCTGCCGCTGTTGCGATTGCTCAGGCTCTGGAGGGTCCAGTTGAGACCGAGGCTGGCGTTCTCCCCCTTCAGGGGAGTCAGCTCAAAGAACACTTCCCCATCGGCGCAGTCGGTCCAGTCCTGGCCGTCACCGACGCTGCAGGTGCGGGTGCGGGTGGTGCCGGCCAGCTGGGCGGAGAAGGTGAACTGCTGATCCAGAGCGAAGGCGTTGGGCAGCTTGAGGCTGACGTCGGGATAGGGATTGCCGTTGACCGTCACAGAGCGGCCGACGCTGCGCACCTGAACTCGGGGATCGGCTGGCGGGCGATCCACATCGGCGGGCCCCGGCGGCCAGGCCCCAGGCTCTGCTGGGATGGACGGTTGGGTTTGCCAGGCGGATCGGACCGGCAGCGGTGGCGCCTCGCTCCAAACCGGCGTGGTGACGCCAGCTCCAGGATTCACCACGGTCCACTGCGGGGTGGTCTCGCCGGGCAGGGCCGCGTGGGCGGGCGCTGCAGGAATCAAGGAGGTGGCGAATGCGCTGGCGAAGACGGTGGCGAGAAAGGAGGAGGCGTAACTCATCCGGTTCAAACGCCTCCTTCATCAAGCCAACCAAGGCAATCTATCGTCTGAATTCATAGACGGCGAGCCAAACGGACGATCGCTGCCCCGTCCCGACGACCGTTCCGCACGCCGGTCCCGGAGGGCTGTCCCGTCGGTTCGGCTCCCTTGGCGGCTCACTTGGCCTCCATCCAGTTGGGCCCCGTGCCCGTCTCCACCAGCAGCGGCACCTGGAGCTGGACGGCCCCTTCCATGGTCCTGCGGGTGAGGGCCAGCACCGCCTCCAGAGCCTCCGGGGCGGCCTCCAGCACCAGTTCGTCATGCACCTGAAGCAGCAGGCGGGCCGGCAGCGCCGCCGCCGCCAGTTCGTGTTGCAGTTGCACCATGGCGAGCTTGATGATGTCGGCGCTGGAGCCCTGGATCGGGGCATTGGCGGCGGCCCGCAGCTGCTGGCCTTCCATGCCGGCGCGGCGGGCGACCTCCAGGTCGATCTCCAGGGGATCCTTGCCAAGCAGCCGTCCGAGGCCCCCGGGGTCAAAGTGGAAGGGGCGCCGGCGTCCCAGGATCGTTTCAACGTAGCCGCGGCTGAGGGCTAGCCGCTCCTGCAGTTCCAGGTAGGCGAACACGCGCGGATAGCGCTGCTTGTACTTAGCCAGAAAGTCCTTGGCCTGTGCCTGGCCCACCCCGGCCTCGCGGGCGAAGCGTTGGGCGCCCATGCCGTAGATCACGCCGAAATTGATCGTCTTGCCCAGACGCCGTTCGTCGGCACTGATCTCCTCCTTCTCCAGCAGGAGGCGGGCGGTGAGGGCGTGCACGTCGTCGCCGTTGTTGTAGGCGTCGATCAGCACCTGTTCGCCGGAGAGGTGGGTGAGGATGCGCAGCTCGATCTGCGAGTAGTCGGCGCTGATCAGCTGCCAGCCTTCCTGCGGCAGGAAGGCCTTGCGGATGCGTCGGCTGAACTCGGTGCGGATGGGGATGTTCTGCAGGTTGGGATTGCTGCTGGAGAGCCGGCCGGTGGCGGTGACCGCCTGGTTGAAGTCGGTGTGGACCCGGCCGGTCTCCGGCTCCACCAGGGCCGGCAGGGCGTCCACATAGGTGCTGCGCAGCTTGCTCAGCGTGCGGTGCTCCAGCACCAGGGGCACCACGGGATGGTCGGCTTCGAGTTTCTCCAGCACGGCCGCATCGGTGCTCCAGCCGGTCTTGGTCTTGCGCGATTTGCGGCGGTCGAGGCCGAGGGTGTCGAACAGCAGCTCGCCCAGCTGCTTAGGAGAGGCCAGGTTGAAGTCGATCCCGGCAGCCTGGCGCGCCTCGGCCTCCAGCCGTTCCAGGGTGGCGCCCAGCTCAATGCTGAGCTCCTGGAGGTAGGGAATGTCGATGCGGATGCCCGTGGCCTCCATCAGGGCCAGCACGGGCTCCAGCGGCAGCTCCACCCGCTCCAGCAGGGGGCGCAGTTGGGGGCCGAGGGCCTCAAGTTCCCCACGTAGCAGCCCGGTGAGCCGCCAGGTGAGGTGCACGTCCATGCCGCAGTAGAGAGCGGCTGCCGCCACGGGGACGTCGGCGAAGCTGGCGCCCTTCGGCACCAGATCGCCGTAGGCGGTGGCGCGGAAACCGAAGTTGCGTTCAGCCATGGCCTCGAGGCCGTGCTTGTCGCCGGCGTCGCGGAGGTAGTCGGCCAGCAGCGTGTCCATCACAACGCCGCCCAAGGGCAGGCCGTGGCGCAGCAGGATCAGCCGGTCGTACTTGGCGTTCTGCAGGGTCTTGGGGTGGGCCTCGCTGGCGAGCCAGCCGGCCAGGGCCGTGAGTACGGCGTCATGGGGCAGCTGGAGCGGCGGGGGTGGCGGTTCGCTGAGCAGGTCGGGGGCGGGCTGGGGCTGATGGCCGATCGGGATGTAGGCCAGATCCGTCGCCCCCGGCCCCCAGGAGAGTCCTAGGCCCACCAGTTCCGCCCGGAAGGGGTTCAAGGAGGTGGTTTCGGTGTCTAGGGCCACCGGCGCCTCAGGATCGGTGGTGAGCATCAGGCGCTGCACCAGCCTCTCCAGGTCATCGGCTGTCGTTACGATCCAGGGTTGGAGTGGGGGCAGGGCCGCGGCGGTCGAGGCTTCGGCTGCTGGAGTCTCGGCTGCTGGGGTTGGGCCGGCGGGTTGGCTGCCTGGCGCCTCTTGAGGCTGGGCGGGTGCCTGGGCCGGTGGCTGGTCCTTGGCCGGTGGCTGGACCTTGGCCGGCGGCGGGGTCTCCGCCGGCGGATGGGCCGAGAAGAAGCGCGCGAAGCCGCCCACCTGGCGTACCAGGCTGAACAGCTCGAGCTCCTCGAGGCTCTGGGCCAGACCAGCGCTGTTCACCTTGCCGAGGGGCAGCCGCGGCTTCTCGGGCAGGGGGATGTCGGTGAGGATGCGCGCCAGCTTGCGGGAGAGGAAGGCGTTGTCGCGGTCGGTCTCGAGCTTGCCCTTGAGCGCCCCCTTCAGCTCGGCCAGGGCCCCATAGATGCCATCGAGATCGCCGTGGGCCTGGAGCAGGGTGATGGCCGTCTTCGGTCCTACGCCCTTGACGCCGGGGATGTTGTCGGAGCTGTCACCGGTGAGGGCCTTGAGGTCGATCACGTCCTCCGGCGGCACCCCCAGCTTGGCGATCACCCCCTCGCGGCGGATCTCGGCGGGGCCGCTGCTCTTGGCGTAGGGGCCGCCTCCCATGTAAAGGACGGCGATGTCGCGTTCGTCGTCGACCAGCTGAAAGAGGTCGCGGTCACCGGAGAGGATGCGCACCCGCCAGCCGGCGGCGGCGGCCCGGACGGCCAGGGTGCCGAGCACGTCGTCGGCCTCGAAGCCCGGGGCAAGGCAGAGGGGCAGGTCAAGGTCCTGGCTGAGGATGCGCTGCAGGTTGCCCAGGTCGGCGAAGAAGTGCTCCGGCGCCTCCTCCCGGTGGGCCTTGTAATTGGCGTCTTCCACATGGCGGAAGGTGGGTTCGGCCGTGTCGAAGGCGATCACCACACCCTGGGGGCTCAACCCCTTGGCGTTGTCGAGCAGCGCCTTGAGGAAGCCGTAGGTCACGCTGGTGGGAACGCCCTCCTTCGTGCTCAGGCCGCCATCTCCACCTTTGGCGAAGGCATAGAAGCTGCGGAAGGCCAGGGAATGGCCGTCCACCAGCAGCAACAGGGGCTTCTCTCCCGCCATGGTCTGCCGCCGCCTCAGGTCCCACGATCGTCACAGCCTGCCAGAGCAGGTTGGGGCGCTGAGCGGCCGGGCCGCCTTCAGCACCTGTGGCAGCTATCGTTGGTGGCTGGAGCGGATCTGGCGGCCTGAGGCGCCGCGGCTGCTGTTCCTCGGCCTCAATCCCTCCCTCGCCGACCGCGACCGGGACGACCCGACGCTGCGGCGGTTGATCGGCTTCGCCACCTCCTGGGGCTTCGGGGGGCTGGAGGTGCTCAATCTCTTCGCACGGGTGGCGCCGCAGCCGGATGCCCTGCGCCGCTGCGACGATCCGGTGGGGGCCGCCACTGATGACTGGATCCGGGCCCGTTTGCTCGCCTTTCAGCAGGTTGGGCCTGCGCTGCCGCTGGTGTGGCTGGGCTGGGGCAACGGCGGTGGCTGGTGCCAGCGGGATCGCCAGGTGCTGAAGCTGCTGGACGGCTCCGGTGTCCGGCTCGCCTGCCTCGGCCGCACTGCCAGCGGCCAGCCCCTCCACCCCCTCTATCGTCCTGCCCGCAGTCGGCTGTTGCCGTTTGCGCCATTCTGGGGAGAGCGCCCTGCCGATGCTTCGGCCCTGCCATGCCCCGCATTCCCCGTCGCTACGCCATCCACCTGGTTTTGAGCGGAGGCCATAGCGAGGTGGTGCACTTCAGCACCCTGGAGGAGTTCCAGCAGTGGTACTCCGGCGTGCTGCACGCCGCGACCAGCCCCGACGCCTTTGTGAATGTGCCGATCAGAGAGCTCGAGGGCGAGTACCTGCTCGTGCGGGCCAGCAGCGTGGTGGCGATCCGGGTCGAGCCCCAGTACGCCAGCATCGACGACTGAGGGCCGGTGGCGGACTCAGGCCGGTGGCGTCTCCAGGGCCGCTGCAATCCGGCGGTGATCGTCTCCACTGCGGTGCAGTAGATCCCAGGTGGCAACGAGATCGGGCCCCTGCAGGCTGCCCAGCAGCGCCGCCCGCAGGCTCTTCATCAGCACCCCCTTCTTGACGCCGGCGCTGGCGACCACCTTCGCCAGCAGAGCCTGGGCCTGCTCTGCTCCCAGGGGTGCCTTTCCGTCGGGGAGGGCGGCGAGCACGCTCGCCAGGGCCGGCCGGGCCCCCGCGGCGTCGAGCTGGGCCAGGGCCGCGGCATCCGGCGTGGGGGTGGTGAAAAACGGCTCGGCCTGGGCCACCCCATCGGCCAGCAGGCTGAGCGAGGGGGCGAGCAATTCGCAGAGCTGGCGCTGCCAGTCAGGATCAGCGCTGGCGCCCTCCAGACCCCAGCCCCTGGCCGTCCACAGGGGCAGCAGCTGCTGCTGCAGCGACACAGCGTCCAGGCCATGCAGCACCTGGCCGTTGAGCCAGTTGAGCTTGTCCCAGTCGAAGCGGGCTCCGGCCCGGTTGACCCGCTCGAAGTCGAACACCTCGGCCGCCTCGGCCAGGGTGAAGCGCTCGCCCATCCCTTCCGGCGGCGACCAGCCCAGCAGGGTCATGTAGTTGGCCAGGGCCTCGGCGGTGTAGCCCATGGCGCGGAAGTCGCTGATCGAGGTGACGCCATCGCGTTTGGAGAGCTTCTTGCCCTCCTGATTGAGGATCAAGGGCGTGTGGGCGAAAAGCGGCGCCGGGGCTCTGAGGGCCTCGTAGAGCAGCAGCTGCTTGGCCGTGTTGGCGATGTGGTCTTCACCGCGGATCACATGGCTGATCGCCATGTCGGCGTCGTCGACGACCACCACGAGGTTGTACAAGGGATCGCCGATGCGATCGGCGGGGGCCCGGCGGGCGATCACCATGTCGCCACCGAGGTCGCTGCCGCGCCATTCCATGGCGCCGCGCACCAGATCGTGCCAGCGGATGGTGGCCTCGTCGTCGATGCGGAAGCGGATCACCGCCTCCCGCCCCTCGGCCTGGAAGGCCCGTTCCTGGTCGGGACTGAGATCGCGGTGTCGGTTGTCGTAGCGGGGGGCGCGGCTTTCGGCCTGCTGGTGCTCGCGCATGGCGCTCAGCTCGGCCTCTTTGGCGTAGCAGCGATAGGCGTGGCCGCTGGCCAGCAGGCGGCCGATGGCGTCGCGGTGGTCGTCAACCCGATCGCTCTGGATCACCGGCTCGCCGTCCCAGTCGAGACCGAGCCAGCCCAGGCCCTCCAGGATGTTGTCGGTGTACTCCTGGCGGGAGCGCTCACGGTCGGTGTCTTCGATCCGGAGCAGGAACTGGCCGCCGTGTCGGCGGGCGAACAGCCAGTTGAAGACCGCGGTGCGGGCCGTGCCGATGTGCAGCGTGCCGGTAGGGCTCGGTGCCAGGCGCACACGAACAGGACCCTGAAGAGCCATGCCGATCGCCTGGGCCACGGGGATGGTGCGGGGGTGGAACGGGACTGACGGGGCTCGAACCCGCAACTTCCGCCGTGACAGGGCGGTGCTCTAACCGATTGAACTACAGTCCCAGCCCGGCCAATGTTGACCGAAGATCCCGGACCCCTGAGGATTCGGAAGCGTCGGCGTCAACCGCCGACCCAATCAGTATCTACTGCGACGCGTCCCCCCGTCAACGGGCGAATCGCCAGGCTGGGTTGCCACAAAAAAGCACCGTCAGCAGGTGAACGGTGCATCGGCCGGGGCCCACGGAGGGGTGGATACCGGATTGGTTCTGCGGGGCTTTGGGTCAGGGACGGAAGCCCGCGGGCTCAATCAGGCGCACCTGGTTGCCCCGGGCCGTGAATTCACGGCCCTGATCGCTCTGAACGACGACACGGCCACCGGACTTGACCCGGATGACGCGGGCCCGTACCCAGCCTAGAGCTGCGGATTCGAGCACCTTCACCACATCACCGGGTTGTAGATCCAACTCCATGTTCGGGTCGTCGTAACGGCGGGCAATGAGGGGGGAAGGGTGGGGCCATCGAACGCGCCGTGGAGGACTTGAACCCCCGACATCAGGTTTTGGAGACCTGCGTTCTACCAACTGAACTAACGGCGCAAGGCGATGGCCTCAGGGACGCTAT
>CAIRWM010000135.1 GCA_903882285.1 uncultured cyanobacterium | reverse complement strand
GCTGAGCTACAAGGGCATGTGGAAGGTGGGCCGGGTTGGATTTGAACCAACGTAGGCAGAGCCAGCGGATTTACAGTCCGCCCCCATTAACCACTCGGGCACCGACCCAAACCACACCCTCAGAACTTACCAGCCGACCCTCCCCCCGATGCAGCTACTCGTGCTCCATGGCCCCAACCTCAACCTGCTGGGCCACCGGGAGCCCGGGCTCTACGGCCGCCTCAGCCTGGCTGAGATCGACGCCGCCCTGCAGGAGCAGGCCGCCAGCCTGGGGGTGCGTCTGGAGAGCTTCCAGAGCAACCACGAGGGAGCCCTGGTGGATCGCATTCAGCAGGCTGGCGTCGGCGGCTGCGACGGCATCCTGATCAACGCCGCGGCCTACACCCACACCTCCGTGGCCATCCGCGATGCCCTGCTGGGTGTGGCGCTTCCCTTTGTGGAATTGCATCTGAGCAACACCCATGCCCGCGAACCGTTCCGGCATCGCTCGCTGCTGGCCGACAGGGCCGTGGGCGTGATCTGCGGTTTCGGTCCGGGCAGTTATCGCCTTGCCCTGGAGGGTCTGGTGGGCCATCTGCGGGCCTCGGCATGAGCGGCGCCAACCCGGTGGTCCGGGTCAAGTGGCTGGAGGCCCCCAGCGGGGCCGCCTGGCTGGCCCAGGCCCTGGCCGATCCGGAGACCTTGTTGATCGATCACGCCCACTGCGAGCGGAAAGCGGCGGGGGTGGCCCTGCAGCTGATGTTCCGCTACCCCAGCGACGACGCCCTGGCCGCCGTGCTCAGCCCGCTGGCGCGGGAGGAGCTGGAGCACTTCGAGTTGGTCCAGGCCCTGCTGCGGCGTCGGGGCATCCCCCTGCGCCCGCTGGCGGCTCCCCCCTACGGCAGTGCCCTCGCACAGCAGGTGCGGCGCCAGGAGCCGGAGCGTCAGCTCGACAGCTTCCTTGTGGCCGGACTGATCGAAGCCCGCAGCCACGAGCGGATGGCTCTGCTGGCCGCCCACAGCCCCGATGGCGAGCTGCGTGAGCTCTATGGGGGGCTGTTGGCCAGCGAGGCGCGCCATTTCGGCCTCTATTGGGTGCTGGCCGAGGAGCGCTTTTCCCGTTCTGTGCTGGTGGAGCGACTCCAGCAGCTGTCCGTGGTCGAATCGGAGCTGCTCGCTGGGCTCTGGCGCGAGCCAAGGTTCCACAGCTGAGCCCTTCAGGCGGGCAGGGTCAGCAGCTCGTCGAGCAGGGGAAAGCGATCGGCGATCGGATCGCCGCTGAAGCGGGCCACCCAGCCCTCGGGGTTGTCGAAGAAGCGCAGGGCACAGAAGCTGGGTTCGGCCCCCATGTCGAACCAGTGGGGGGTGCCGGCGGGCACCGCGATCCAGTCGTTGCGCTCACAGAGCAACTGCAGCACCTCCTCGCCCAGGTGCAGGCAGAACAGTCCGCGCCCTTCCACAAAGAAACGCACCTCATCTTCGTCATGGGTGTGCTCGCTGAGGAACTTGCGCCGCAGGGCCTCGCGCTCGGGATGGTCGGGGCCGAGCCGGATCGCATCCACGGTGGGGTAGCGGCCACCGGCCTGCACCCGCGCGATCTCGTCGGCGTAGGCGGCCAGGACCTGGTCGCTGCCGGCGCCTTCCGCCAGCTCCTGCCGGGCGGGCCAGCGCTCGAAGCGGATGCCCCGCTGACCGAGCTCGCTCTGGATCTGGCTCCCGTCGCGTGTCAGCGTCTGGGGCTGGGCAGGGGCGTCAGCGTGGCTGGTGGCGTAGATCGCGAGCAGGCTCATGGCTTTCTGGGAGGGAGCCTGGGGAGAGGGGGCCCCGGCGTCAGCCTAGAAAAGTCCACGGGAATGCACTGTCGGCCGCTTATCGGCCTGCTGTCTGACCCGTTACGCCCCCTGACCATCCCCGCCATCACGTCCCTACCCCCCCCTGAATCTGTCCTGGACGCCCCCTGGGGCCTCCCTTCGGCGGCCGCAGGGGCAGGGACCTCCGCAGGGCCGGGCCTGACCCTCGTGGGGGTGGGACCCGGGGATCCCGAACTGCTCACCGTGGCGGCGGTGCGCGCCATCGCGGCTGCTGCGGTGGTGGCCTATCCGGTGGCGCGGGATGGCGCCGACGGCATGGCGGCCACCATTGCCGCTCCCTGGATCGCCGCGGCCCAGCGGCGCCTGCCGCTGCTGTTCCCGATGGTGGCCGAGGCGGAGCCGCGCCGCCGGGCCTGGGCGGAGGCGGCGGACCGTCTGGCGGCGGAGGTGGCGACCGGACGATCGGTGGTGCTGCTCTGCGAGGGCGACGTCTCGCTCTTTGCCACCAGCAGTTACGTGCTGCTGGCCCTGCGCCAGCGCCATCCGGAGTGTCCGGTGCAGCTGCTTCCCGGCATCAGTGCGGTGGCGGCGGCGGCCGCCGCTGCCGCCTGGCCCCTGGCGCTGCAGCAGGAGGGCTTGCTGATTCGCCCGACCCCGGACACCCCTGAGGCCTTCGAGGCCCTGCTGGAGCTGGCGGCGGCTCAGGACTGGGTTCTGGGCCTGCTCAAGCTCGGCCACCGCTGGACCTGGGTGCGGCCCGTGCTGGAGCGTCGTGGGCTGCTGGCCGGCGCCCTGTTCGCCCAGCGCGTCGGCTGGCCCGATCAGCGGCTGGAGCCGGCCGGGGCCGTGCCGGCCGAGACGTCGCCCTATTTCTCGCTGTTGCTGCTGCGGCAGGGGACCCCGGCGGTGCTTCCATGAAGCCACCGCAGCCGCAGCGATGGTGCCGATGATCGTGGGGTCGCTGGAGCGGGGCATCGACGCCATGGCCGCCGGCGACTGGTTCGCCCTGCTCCATCCGGTGCTGATGATCCTGTTCGTCTACCCGGTGGTGGGTGCGACGATCCGCCTCGGGATCCTGGTGCGGGAGCGCCGCCTCGAGATCAATCCCCTGCCGGCCACGGTGCCGGTGGAGCATGTCGACCATGGCCGCTGGGTCACCACCGGCACCGTGGTGGCGGTTCTGATCGCCCTGGGCTGGTCCTTCGCCGTGCGGGCCGCGGATCCCCTGCTGCCCCCGCCCGGCGGTACCCGCCTGGCAGGGCTGCTGCTGGTGGGAGCCGGCACCCTGATCAGCTGTGGGGCCCTCTGGCGGGTGCGGGTGGCGGCCCTGCGGGCGGCCTTTGCCCTGCTCTGCTGGGCAGGGCTGCTGGGGCTCGGTGCCCAACCGGAAATCCGCCGCCTGGCCGACGATCCACGCCTGGCTGTCTTCTGGCGCTCCCACTACTGGAGTGGGGTGTTGCTCTGTGGCCTCCTGCTGTTCACGATGGCGGCCAAGCCCGAGATTCAGAGCGTGCCGGCGATGCGCCGCCTGCACGTGGCCGCGGCGTTCCTGATCGCCGTGCTCCTGGCGGTGCAGGCGATCACCGGCAGCCGCGACCTGCTGGCCATGGCGGTGGGCGGCGGCTAGCCCAGCTCAGCGGCGGCCCGTTGCAGCAGCTCCCGGGCCTCGGCCGGAGTCGGCGCTCGCATCAGGGCGTGGCGTAAGGGCGCCGCTCCGGCGAAGCCCTGGCAGGTCCAGCCCATGTGTTTGCGGGCGATCAGCAGACCGTGCTCCCCCCGGGCGGCCACCAGCGCCTCCAGCTGCTCCTCGGCCAGAGCGAGCCGCTGGCGTGGTCCGGGGGTGGGCGGTACTGGTCGCCCCGAGAGGGCGGCATCGATCTGACCCACCAGCCAGGGGGCGCCCATGGTTCCCCGCCCCACCATCACCCCGTCGGTGCCGGTGATGGCGAGGCACCGCAGGGCGTCGTCGGGGGTGCGGATGTCGCCGTTGGCGATGACGGGGATGTGGAGCGCCCGTTTCACCGCGGCGATCGCCCGCCAGTCGGCCTCTCCCTTGAAGCCCTGCTCGCGGGTGCGGCCGTGCAGGGTGAGGGCCCGGGCTCCCGCGTTCTGCAGGGTGGTGGCGAAGCCCACTGGGTCGGAGGAGTCGGCGCACCAGCCCAGCCGGGTCTTCACCGTGACCGGCAGCTGCACCGCCGCCGCCACCGCCGCCACGATGCGGCTAGCGAGGTCGGGGTCGCGGATCAGGCCACTGCCGCCCCCCTTGCGGGCGATCTTGCGCACCGGGCAGCCCATGTTGATGTCGATCAGGAAGGCGCCGCTGGCCTCGGCGCGGCGGGCCGCCTCCGCCATCGCCTCGGGGCGGTGATCGAACAGCTGCACCCCGATCGGCCCCGGCTCCCCGGCCAGCTCCTCCACCTTGAGGCGGCCGTGGCCCAGCTCCAGGCTGGTGGCGTTCACCATCTCGGTGAACAGCAGGGCTTCCGGCGCCCAGCGCCGCACCAGGCTGCGGAAGATCCGGTCGCTCACGCCGGCCAGGGGCGATTGCAACACCCGGCAATGCAGCCGACGGGTGCTGCAATCGCCGCTCAGCAGCAGGGGCTGGGACCAGGCTGGTGCTGGCGTGACGGCGGCGGCGAGACCCGGCATGGCGCGGTGGACTGGGCAGGGCGAGCTCCTGCCATTCTCGACGGTGAGCTTGCGCCTCCCCCGGATGGCCCATTACCCGCTGAGCCAGGCACTGCTCGATGCGGTGCTGGCCGACCGCACCAGCGACCGCTTCGTCTGTCAACTGGTCTGGAGCCGCCTCGGCTACCGGCCCGATCCCACCGATGCCATCTGGCGCCCTGGCCCCGACACCCCGGCCGGCTGGGCTGAGGCCTTTCCCCTGGCCCCCGAGCTGATCGCCACCCGGCCCGCCAGCGTGCGCCTGACCCGCTCGATCGCTGCTCCTTACAAGCAGCTGCTCAAGGAGCAGCTGGGCTTCGCCGGCTACCGCATTGGCGAGCTCTATCCGCGCCGCACCCGCCGTGCCACGGCGGTGAACTGGTTGCTGGCCGATCTGGCTGAGCGCGGCCAGCTGCTTCCCGCGTCGGGGCCCCTGCCCCTGCTGCTCGATCCGCCGGCGGATCCGGTGGCGGGCCATCCCGGCGATCTTCCAGTCGGCTGAGGGCGGCACCGTCAGGGCGGGAGACCGGCCCGGCGGCCGAACTCTCAGCTCTGGATCGTGACCGGTGTGCCCATCGGTGTGTTCTCGTAAAGCCAGCGGACATGGGGGCTGGGGACGCGTACGCAGCCATGACTGCGTGGCACGCCAAAGCTGAGTCCCCCGGCCTCCTGCCAGGGGGCGCCATGCAGGTAGATGCTGCGGTGCTTGCTGTAGACCTCCCCCCTCCCGGTGGGGTTGGCGGCGGCCCCTGTGCTGACCAGCATCGTGGGCACATGTTCCCTGTTTTGGTTGTAGAGGTAGAGCTTCTCATCCGAAAGATCGACCACGATGCTGGCGATGAGCTCGGCGCTGGCGATGAGTTTGAGCATGGCGACGGCGGCGGCGGCGGAGCGACAGGCCCAATCCTTAGAGGCGTCTTGACTGTCCTGTGGGTGGATCGCCGCGATAGTTTCGGCTTTGGCGAGCGGGGCGCCCCTCCTTGCTGCGCGGTAGGGTCAAGTGAGGACCTGAGTTGTAGGGATACGCCGTCTTGGCTCTGCCTGTTGTTGCCATCATCGGACGCCCCAATGTGGGTAAGTCCACCCTGGTCAATCGTCTCTGTCGCAGCCGGGAGGCGATCGTTCACGACCAGCCGGGGGTGACGCGCGACCGCACCTATCAGGAGGGCTATTGGGCCGACCGCACCTTCCGCGTCGTCGATACCGGAGGACTGGTGTTCGAAGACGACAGTGAATTCCTGCCGGAGATCCGGGAGCAGGCCAACCTGGCCCTGGCTGAAGCCGCCGTGGCGGTGGTGATCGTCGATGGCCAGCAGGGGCTGCTGGCCGCTGATGCCTCGATTGCAGAGTGGCTGCGAGGCCAGGGGGTGCCGGTGCTGCTGGCCGTCAACAAGTGCGAGTCCCCTGACCAGGGGTTGGCAATGGCCGCTGAGTTCTGGAGCCTGGGCCTGGGAGAGCCATTCCCGATCTCGGCCATCCACGGGGCCGGTACCGGGGAACTGCTCGACCGGGTCGTGGAGTTCCTGCCCGTCGCCCCGGAGGCGGAGGAGGAGGAGCCGGTGCAGCTGGCGATCATCGGTCGTCCCAACGTCGGCAAATCCAGCCTGCTCAACGCCATCTGCGGCGAGAACCGGGCGATTGTCAGCCCGATCCGCGGCACCACCCGCGACACGATCGACACCACGATCGAGCGCGAGGGCCACAGCTGGAAGTTGCTGGACACCGCCGGTATCCGTCGGCGCCGCAGCGTCGATTACGGCCCGGAGTATTTCGGCATCAATCGCAGCTTCAAGGCGATTGAACGCTCCGATGTCTGCGTGCTGGTGATCGATGCCCTGGATGGCGTCACCGAGCAGGATCAGCGGCTTGCCGGGCGCATCGAGGAGGAGGGTAGGGCCTGCGTGGTGGTGGTCAACAAGTGGGACGCCATCGAAAAGGACAGCCACACCCTGCCGGCGATGGAGAAGGACCTGCGCGCCAAGCTCTACTTCCTCGATTGGGCGCCGATGCTGTTCACCTCCGCCCTCAGCGGCCAGCGGGTGAACGCGATCTTTCCGCTCGCCAAGCTGGCGGTGGAGCAGCACCGCCGCCGGGTCACCACTTCAGTGGTGAATGAGGTGTTGGAGGAGGCCCTGCGCTGGCGCTCCCCCCCCACCACCCGCGGCGGGCGCCAGGGGCGCATCTACTACGGCACCCAGGTGGCTACGCGGCCGCCCAGTTTCACGCTGTTCGTGAACGACCCCAAGCTGTTTGGAGAGACCTATCGCCGCTATGTGGAGCGCCAGATCCGCGAGGGTCTCGGCTTCGATGGCTCGCCGGTGCGGCTGTTCTGGCGCGGCAAGCAGCAGCGCGACGCCGAGCGCGACCTGGCCCGCTCCCAGTCCCGCGGTCGCTGAAAGGAGGATCCTGGTGTCCCCCTGCCTGGAGTTCGCCTGAATGGACTGGCTGCGCCAGATTCCCCTTGGCCAGTACGTGGACACCGACGGGGCTCGGGGCCGGAGCTGGCTCAAGCGCCTCGACCCGCGCCTGAAGCTCGCCTGGAGCCTGGCCTTTCTTGTCACGCCGATCCTGGCGGGGCCCCTCTGGCGGCTGGCCTTGGTGGCGTTGCTGTTGGGGATCACCCTCACGTGTGGCCTGCCGCTGCGCCTCTGGCGCCGCAGCCTGCCCGGGCTGCTGGCCCTGGCCCTGCTCGTGGGCCTGCTGGCTGCCCTGCTGCCGGCCGGTGGCGCCGCTCCGGCCAGCCTGCAGCGTCCTCCCGCAGAACTGAATCTGGTGCCGGCTGCCGGCGGCGGCTCCGCCTCTGGGGGCGGCCCCGCCGGAGCTGCCGCGCCCGCGCCCCCTGAACGCAGCGGCCTGGCCTGGGAGGTGCTGCGCTGGGGACCGCTGCAGCTCGGCCCACTACCGATCGGTCCGCTCGTCGTCACCCGCCGCTCGGCGGAGCTGGGGCTCAACGGTGCCACGCTGCTGTTCACCGTCATCCAGAGCGCCAACCTGCTGCTGCTGAGCACCACGCCCGAGGAGCTGGTCTGGGCGATGAACTGGTGGCTGCAGCCCCTGGGCCGCCTTGGGCTGCCAATGCAGAGGCTCGGCTTTACCCTGCTGCTGGCCCTGCGTTTCCTGCCCCTCGTGCAGGAGGAACTGCAGAACCTGTTGCGCTCCGTCGCCACCCGGGCCGTGAACCTCAAGGCCCTGGGCTGGAAGGGGGGGCTCGCGCTGGTTTTGGCTCTGGGGGAGCGGCTGCTGGCCAATGTGCTGCTGCGGGCCGAGCAGGGGGCCGAGGCGCTGATGGCCCGGGGCGGGCAATGGCTACCGCCCGACCAGCTGCACCGGCCGGCCCCGGGGCAGGTCGGCGGCAGTCTGCTGGCCGCGGCGGCTCTGCTGCTGCTGGTGGGGCTCCGCTTCACCTGGGGAGCGGCCTAGTGGGGGCGGCCTGGGCCGATGGCGGGCGGTGGGGTTGAATGGCATCAGTCCGTCTGGCGATGTGAGCTCGGAGCGCTACCTGAATCACCCGACCTTCGGGATGCTCTATCGGGTGGCCCCTGTGGCCGAAGGCCGGGATCTGTACGCCACGCTCTACGCGCAGCGCATCTTTTTCCTGGTCACGCTGCAGAACCGCGGGGCCATTTTTGAGGTGATTCCGCTCATGGATGCCCGCCACCACGCCGAGCAGAATCTGGCCCGCGCCCGTCGCGAGGGGTCGGAAGTGCATGCCCGCTGGCGCCAGCTCTTTGACCAGACCTTTCTCTGAGTCCGCCGTGACGCCCTCCGGGTCCGCGTCCCCCGAGCCGCCGTCGTGCGACTCCCTGGCCGATCGGCTGGAGGGGCTGCGGCGGCAGTTGCCGCCCGCGGTGCGGCTGCTGGCGGTGAGCAAGGGGCAGGGCCCCGAGCGGATCCGCAAGGCCGTGGCCCTGGGGCAGCGCAGCTTCGGCGAAAGCCGGCTGCAGGAGGCGATCGCCAAGCAGGAGAGCCTCGCCGATCTAGGCCCGCTCGACTGGCATTTCATCGGTCGCCTGCAGGCCAACAAGGCCCGCGGCGTGCTTCGCCACTTTGGAACGATCCACTCCGTGGACAGCCTGGCCCTGGCCGAGCGGCTGCAGCGCATCGCCGCTGAGGAGGGGCTGGCTCCGGCGGTGCTGTTTCAGGTGAAACTTCGGCCCGATCCCGCCAAGACCGGCTTCGAGCCCGAGCAGCTGCGGCTGGCCTGGCCGCGGCTGCGCCAGCTGGCTCCGCTGCGGTCGGTGGGATTGATGACAATCCCCCCCCTCGGGCTGGACTCCGAGCAGCGCCGGGCCCTGTTCGCCGAAGCCGCGGCCCTCGCCGCCGAGCTGGGGCTGGCCGAACTCTCGATGGGCATGAGTGAGGATTGGCCGGAGGCGGTGTCGGCCGGCAGCACCTGGCTGCGCTTGGGTACCACCCTCTTCGGCAATCGGCCAGGGGGCAGGACGGAAATCGGGACGGAAGATTCGACGACCACAGCCTGAGAGGTTGCACCCGCTGGCGTGGGACGCTATTCAGGTCACAAGCATCCAATCCGAGGCGATCCGTGTCGTTGTTCTCCCGTCTTCGTGCCGTCGTCTCCGGAGACGACTACCTCGATGGTGATTACGACGAGCTCGACTACGACGCCGGCGACATGGAGGAGTCGGGCGGTGCTAACAGCCGCAGCACAGGAAGCAATAGCGGCGCCCTGGCCCTCTCCACCGATTTCATCAGCGACGATCCCTTCGCCGGCACCAATGTCATCGGTATGCCCGGTATCTCCACCTCGGCGGTGGAGGTCTGTGTGATGGAGCCGCGCAGTTTCGACGAAATGCCCCGTGCCATCCAGGCCCTGCGTGAGCGCAAAACCGTCATCCTCAACCTCACGATGATGGAGCCGGATCAGGCCCAACGGGCGGTGGATTTCGTCGCCGGTGGCACCTACGCCATCGACGGCCACCAAGAGCGCGTCGGCGAGAGTATCTTCCTGTTCGCCCCCAGCTGCGTCACCGTCACCACGGCCGGTGGTGAGGACGCGGCGGCCTCCCCCACCGTCACGCCCGGCCGAACACCATCGGCTGATCTGCAGGACGCCGCTCCCAGCCCCGCCTGGGGCCGTACGGATGCCATGGTCTGACGACCGCGGCGATGCCCTGCCCGAGGGGTTCGGCATCATCGGCCTGGGCCGCATGGCCCAGGCTCTGTTGTTTCCACTGCTTGAGGCGGGGCTGATCCGGCCTGAGGCCGTGCGGGCCGTCGTCGCCAGTGAGGCCTCCGCGGCACGGCTGAGCCAAGATCATCGGCTGGCCGAGGCCTACGGGCTGACGGTGGCCCTCGATGCCACCGAGGCCTGGCAGGCCCCGCTGGTCCTCCTGGCGGTGAAACCCCAGCAGCTCGAAGCGGTCGCTGTCACGGCAGGGGCCTGCGGCTCAGGCCAGAAGGCAGCCAAAGCCCCGGGGCTGCTGCTTTCTGTGCTGGCCGGGGTCTCGCTGGAGCGGTTGCAGCGCCTCTTCCCGGAGAGGCTCTGCGTGCGGGCCGTGCCCAACACCCCCTGTCTGGTGCGGCAGGGGCTCATCGGCCTGGCCTGGGGAGAGGGCATTGACGAGCCGCGGCGCCAGTGGGTGCGGCGACTGTTCGCCCAGGTGGGCGAGGTGCTGGAGCTGCCGGAGAGCCAGCTCGACGCCTTTCTCGCCCTCACCTCCTCCGGGCCTGCCTATGTGGCTCTCGTGGCCGAGGCCCTGGCCGATGGGGCGGTGGCCGCGGGGCTGCCGCGGGGGCTGGCCCAGCACCTGGCTCATCGCACCCTTGCGGGCAGTGCCGCCCTGCTCCACGAGCAGGAGCTGCATCCCGCTCAGCTCAAGGACATGGTCAGTAGCCCCGGCGGTACCACGATGGCCGGCCTGCGCCAGCTGGAGCGCTCCGGGGTGCGCTCGGCCCTGATCGAGGCCGTGCTGGCTGCGGCGGCCCGCAGCCGGGAGCTGGCCTAGCCCTTGCTATCGGGTGCCATCGGCGGTTGGGCCTTGCTTGCCCCCAGGCGGGGCTCGGTGCCTGTCAGCAGCCGCTGCACATTGCTGCGATGCCGCCAGACCACCAGTACGGTGGTAAGGAGCGCTAGCACGAGATAGGCCGGTCGCAGCCCCCCCTCGCCGAACCAGCCGAGCATCAGTAGCGGCAGGGACAGGGCAGCTACCACGCTGGAGAGCGAGACGATGCGGCTCAGGCTCAGCACCGTCAGGAAGATGCCGAAGCAGGCCAGCCCCACGTGCCAGGTGAGTCCGAGCAGCATGCCCAGGCCGGTGGCCACGGCCTTGCCCCCATTGCCCCCCAGCCACACGGGCCAAATGTGGCCGGCCAGGGCCGCCAGGCCGGCCGCCACCACCCACCAGTCGCTGCCGTTGTCGAAGCCGATCGGCTGCAGCACGGCCTTGGCCAGCAGCACTGCCAGGCTGCCCTTCAACACGTCGACCGCGAACACCGCCAGGGCCGGGCCCTTGCCTAGCACCCGCAGCACGTTGGTGGCGCCGGTGGAGCCTGAGCCCTCCTGGCGGATGTCCAGGCCGGCCAGCCAGCGGCCGGCGAGCCAGCCGCTGGGGATCGAGCCGAGCAGGTAGCCGCCGAGGAGAACGGCCGAATTCAGCAGCAGGGACATGGCAGAGAAGGGGGACTCAGGAGAGGTCGTCGTCGAGAACAAGTTCGTCGGGGCCTGCGGCGAAGGCCAGCCAGAGCGGGAACTGCAGCACCGGGATTTCCACCACCCGCTCGGCGGCGTCCACCACGATGAAGGGGAGCTCGCCGCGCTCCTCAAGGCGGTCGGCGCGTTCGATCAAGGCTTCGGCCCGCTCGAACAGCACGATGCCACTACTGGGGCCGAAGTCCTCGCGACTAAGGCCCAGGCAGTCCTGCAGGCCACGGCGCCACTCCCCGAGCCGCTCCGGCTGGCCGGCCAGCACCAGGGTCTGGAAGCGCTCCCCGTAGAGCTCGCCCAGGATCGCGATCCCCGCCCCGGCCACCAGCACGTTGCGGTTGCGGCTGCCCGCGCTCGGTTGCGCTCCCCGCCCCCCCTGGGAGAGGAACCATTCATCAAGCAGGGCGGCACCGGAGGGCTCCAGCGTGCGGCGCAGCTTCCAGGGGTCGGCATAGAAGTCGGGCTGGCCCTGCTGGCGCGCCAGTAGGTCGCGGATCAGGCCCTCGTCCCGGCTGAACAGCCCTGCCGCCGCGGGGGCGGGAGCGTCCTCGACCGGAGCCGGCCGGTCGAGGGGGGAGGGCTGGACCATCAGCGGTTGCGCCACCAGCTCGATCTGCTCCGCGGCCACGGCCAGGTCCTGGAGCGCCCCTACCAGGTACTCCTGAAACCCCTTGACCCGCCGGGCGATGGTGTCGGACTGGCCGGCGACGCTGCTGGTCAGATCCCGGGAGATCTGCTCGCGGCGCTGTTCCAGAGCGGCGATCTCCTGCAGCAGGTTCTCACGGCGGCTCTGCAGTTCCGTGAGGGCGAGCTGCAGCAGCGCTTCGCGTTCGGGCCTCTCTACCGCCTGCGCCTCCGGACCGGGTGGCGCGGCGCTGGGCTCCGGAGCGGGGGGCAGATCGGGTTGATCGGGCAAGTCGGGCAAATCAGGCAGATCGGTCATGGCCGGGTTGGGGGGGCCTGTGGGGCCTTTGGGGCCGGAGGAGCGAGCCGCTGCTCCAGCTGGGAGCGCAGCATGGTGGCATCGAAGAGCATCGGCAGCAGGTGGATGCTGCGCTGCTCCCTGAAATAGAACAGCACCGGCACGGCGGGCCAGAAGACCCTCCAGCCGATCCAGGCCGCGTAGGGGAAGCGGCGAATCTCGCTCTCCTGGCGCAGGACCACAAGGGCATCGGCGCTGAAGCGCAGCCGCAGCAGCGCCGTCTGTAGCAGTAGGAACAGTCCGAGCACAGCCACGGCCAGGGCCAGCCAGGCGGCCCCGCCCCACAGGGGCCGCAGCAGCAGGCAGGTTGCCCCGAGGGCAATCACGCCGAGGGCCACCCAGGGCCGGGGCTCCAGGGTGATGTCGTCGTCGTTGGCGGGAAGGGAGGAGGAGGTCATGAGCCGAACAGGATCTGGGTGAGGACCACGTCCACGAGGGCCACGGTTACCAGGATCATCACCACGGCGCCGGTGGTGCTGGTGCCCACCTCCTTGGGACCGCCGCGGGTGGTAAGGCCCCAGCCACAGGCCAGCACGGCGATCTGCAGGCCGAACACCACCGCCTTGAGCAGCATTGAGGGGAGATCGTCGGGATCCATCCAGGTGCGCACCGAGTTCCAGAACACAGCCGGCGGCACGCTGTAGAGGAGGGTGCTGCTCGTCTGCCCCGACCACAGCGCCACCCAGAAGAACAGCAGACACTGCACCGGCGACATCAGCACCATCGCCAGCAACCTCGGCACCACCAGATACTCCACCGGGTCGGTGCGCAGCATCGTGATCGCGTCGATCTGCTCGGTCACCTTCATGGTGCCGAGCTGGGCGGCGTAGGCCGTGGCCACCTTGCCGGTGAGCAGCATGGCGGTGAGGAGCGGCGAGATCTCGCGAGAGAGTCCCAGGGCCAGCAGGCCGCCCACCGCGGCGCTGGCCCCCTGCTTGGAGAGCTCCGCCGCCACCTGGATGTTGAACACGGTGCCGGCGGCCAGCCCGGTGATCAGCACGATCAGGAAGCTGCCTGGCCCCGCCTCCAGAAGTTCCTGCAGTAGATCGTTGAGGCCGATGCGGCCGCGGGCGACGGCACTGACCGCCTGACCGCCGATCATCAGGCTGCTGCCGAAGCGAACGAGCCAGCGGGGGGGCTTCATGGCTGGGGGGCGCCCGGCTGCAGATGCAGCCCCCGTTCGGGCCAGCGCCGCATCACGATCAGTCCGAGCACCACCAGCAGGGCTGGGATCAGGCCCATGCAGAGGCGAATGGCGAGCAGGGCGCTGTCGGGCTGCACAATGCCACGGGAGGCCTGGTAGCCGCTGAGGCTCATTAGGTTGCCGAAGAAGAACAGGGCGAAGCTGATGCAGATCTTTTGGGTGAAGACCATCCAGGCGCTGTAGACGCCGGCCGGTTTCTCGGGGTCGGCGTCGATCGCATCGGGGAGCAGGGACCAAGGGATCAGGTAGGCGGTGGACGCCCCGAGGCCCACCAGCAGGATGGCCAGGATCAGCAGAGACAACCGCAGCAGATTGACAGGCGAGCCGGTGGGGGCGAGGCCGGCATCGAGGGGAACCAGCAGCATCGCCATCAGGCAGCCGCCGATCCAGAGCCTCGTCCCCCAGTGAAGCGCCTGCACCCGTCCATGGCGGTGGGAGACATGGGTCCAGATCTGTAGGCCCACCAGGGTGCTCACCTGGAAGGGCAGCAGGATCCAGTTGCTCCACCCCTCGGGCACCCGCATTACCACCGGCAGGAAGATGAGGGCCGCCGTCTGCATTAGTTGCAGGGCACACCAGAGCAGCAGGTAGAGGCCGAGCACCTTGATGAAGCGGCTGTTCTGGCCCACCCGCTTCAGCAGGCGCCGGGTGGTGCCGCTGGCGTTATTGGGGCGCTGGCAGTGGCGGGCATAGGGGGCGACGCCCCAGCCGCATAGGAGGGTGGAGGCGGTGATGATGACGCCCGAAAGCAGCCCAACGGTCCAGTAGCTGCCGACGTTCTGGTGATCGCGCAGCAGCAGCCCGCCGAGCACGATGCCGATCAGGCCCGCGATGATCGACCCGGTAAAGCGGGCCGTGTTGAGACGGGTGCGCAGCGAGATGCTGGTGGTGAGTTCGGCGGCCAGGGCCGAGTAGGGCAGATTGACGCATGTGTAAAGGCTGTTCGCCACGATCGAGATGGCCACGAAGATCGTGAACTTCATCCAGAGCCCACCGGGCGGCATCCACCACATCAGGGCCATGGCGAGGCCGAGGGGCACGGCGCTGAGCACGATCCAGGGGAGACGCGGACCCCAGCGGCTCTGGGTCTTGTCGCTCAGCCAGCCGATGACGGGATCGTTGATCGCGTCCCACAGGCGGGCCAGCATCAGCACTAAGCCGGCCATCCAGGCGGGCAGGCCCACGGCCGAGGTGTAGAAGATGAACAGGTAGAAGCCAATCAGCGACGCCGCCATTCCGGTGCCGGCGTCACCCATGCCGTAGAACCAGAGCAGGCGGCCGCGCCGACCGGGCTCCATGCCCGCCGGATCCTCGAAGCCTTGCTGGCTGGTCGATGCGACGGGCTCGGAGCTCAGGGCGGAGGGAGAGGACAAGCATGGCGCGCAGCGAGCCAGTCATAATGCTGCAACCCGCGCATGCCACGCTCGGGATCGGCCCAGGCGTAGCAGTACGCTTGAACCAATGCGGGCGTAGTTTAGTGGTAAAACCTCAGCCTTCCAAGCTGATGATGCGGGTTCGATTCCCGCCGCCCGCTTCCTTTTCTTGCTGAAGGTTTCGGCGCAACCCCTGGGGCCGGCAGCCGCAGTAAGGCTCAGGCGGCCTCTGTGTCGTAGCGCACACTGACGTGCTCGGGATCGGCTCCAGTCGAGATTCGCAGGGCGCCGAGGCGCACCTCCCCGCCTGAGGGGCCGCCGGGCACCTGGGAGCCCAGGCTCTCGCCAGCCGCCTCACCCGCCAGCTCCACCGGCAGGGGCAGGCCCAAAAGCCATGCAGTTGCTCCACGCTGATTTCCGCCTGGAAGCTGAGTGGCAGATCGGGTGGCAGCACGCGCGGCTCGGGGTCGGGCTCGAACAGCCGATTGATCAGGGGCTCGAGGCTGATCCGCATCGCCACGAAGACTTGGTCGCCTGGCAGCAGCTGGGTGGTGCCGCGGGGCATCAGCGCTGCGCGGCCGCGCAGGATCAGGGTGACCACCAACCCATCGGGCAGGGCAAGATCGCGCAGCCTCTGGCCAGCGACGTGGGTTCGGGCCTTGACGGTGTAGTCGAGGATCTCGCCATCCACCTGGCGCAGGGCATGGATTTCGACCGAAAGTGCCGGGGTGGGATCGGCGGCCTATTCTGAGCCAGCTGGCCACCAGGATCAGCACTAGGGCCAGCAGCGGGTAGAGCCCGGGGTAGTCGAGGTATATGCGGTTGATGGCGGCGGTGGCCAGCCGGCCGAACCCCAGCCCTGCAAGGGTGCCATCACCGAACTGGGCGAGGATTAGCAGGGCCAGGTCCTGGGTGGTGTCGGCTTTACCGGTGATCACCCCGATCAACCCCAGGGTGAGGAAGATCGCCATCGGATCGTTGGAGCCGCTCTACACGTCCAGGGCGGAGAGCGCCAGGGCGACACTGCCCATACTGAAGGCCAGGTCGTAGTTCTCGAAGCGGATTCGGCCCAGCCCCTCTGACCCGGCCCCCATCCCCACCGAGAGGAAGAGCACCAGCACGGGCACCCCCAGCCGGGCCGAGAACTTGCTGGAGGCGATCCCCAGAAGCAGCAGCACGCCGGCAAGCAGAACGGCCACGTTGATCGACACGCTGACTCCGCCTGCGCCACTCGCCTGAAGGATCGCGCAACGGAGGCGGGCGCGGCTGCTCTCAGAGCCAAGAATCCTGTGCTGCCTGTGGCTCAGCCGTCCAGGCTCTGACCCTCCAGCAGCGGGGCGGCCACCATCAGCATCAGGCTGCGGCTTTCTAGCGGAGCCCCAGCCGGCAGCCAGGGCTCGGGGCGTGCCGGCAGATCCTCATCCGGCGGGAGGGCAGTGTCGATGACGCGCAGCCAGCCCGGTGGCGTGGCCGGCAGGTCGAAGTGCATCGCCTTGTAGTAGGCATTCATGCCGCACCACAGCAGGGGCCCGTGCTGGGCGTCGTGCAGGCTCCAGGCCAGGCAGTGAGACCAGGCCGCCCAGTCGGGTCGCTGCAACTCCACCCCATGCCACTCGCGCCAGAGGTGGCCCGCCTCGCCGGCGCGGCGCTGGGGGTGTTCGCCAAGGGGCAGCTCCGGATTTAACAGACCCATCAGCTGCTGACGCAGCCGGATCAGGCGGCCGAGAAAGCGGTGCAGTGCCAGGTCGCTGCCATCCGGGCTCCAGTGCATCCAGCCCAGGGGGTTGTTCTGGCACCAGGTGTTGTTGTTGCCCCCCTGGCTGCGCCGCACCTCGTCGCCCATCAACAGCATCGGCACCCCGGGGGCCAGCAGTAGCGAACAGAGCAGGTTGCGCATCTGCCGCTCGCGCAGGGCGCGCACGGCCGGGTCGGTGCTGGGGCCCTCCACCCCGTGGTTCCAGCTGTTGTTGTGGTTGTCGCCGTCTCGGTC
>CAIRWM010000134.1 GCA_903882285.1 uncultured cyanobacterium | reverse complement strand
TTGCCCGTGGCCCGGGCGTAGGCATCGGCGGCATGGGTGCCGCCCTGCTCGTGCCGCACCAGGATGTGCTTCAGCCAGCCTCGCGCTTCGGCCTTGTGGAGCTCGTCGTAGATGGGCAGGATCGCCCCGCCGGGGTAGCCAAAGATGTGCTTGACGCCGTGGCGATGCAGGGCATCCATCAGGGCGTAGCCACCGGTGACCCGCTGGGCCTGCCTGGGCGTACTGATCTCGGTTGCCGGCCTGGCCGGGGCGGATGCAGGAGTGAGGGGCGTGAGCGTCACGGCTGCCGGGGGCTACGGGAAGGAGCGAAACGGGGATTCGCGGCTGTGGGTTGAGCTGCGGGGTCGCGGGCATGGAGCCGCGGGTACGGAATCGCGGGTACGGGGGCGGGGCCGCTCCCGTGCTCCGTTGTAGTGGCGCGCGGTGGTGCGCGGCGAGAAGCCGGCTCCAGGGCCGACTTCTCAGCGGAACTGCCCAACATTAGGCGTCCTACGGCTGGCCAGGGGCTGACGGCGGCGGCTTTCGGCCATCGCCCGCAGCACCCGGGCCGGATCCATCCAGGCGCCGCGGTAGCGCATACCCCAGTGCAGGTGCGGCCCGGTCGTGCTGCCGGTGAGGCCCACATGGCCGATCAGCTGGCCGGTGCGGACTGCCTGGCCTGCCGCCAGGGCCACGGGGCCGCTGCGGTAGTGGCCGCCGCTGACGCTCCCCCCCAGATGGCAATAGATGTGCTCATAGTCCCCCGAACGGATCACCAGGCCGTTGCCGCAGCCGCCGTCGCTGATCACCTCGATCACCCGACCGGACCACCAGCTGCGCACGCCCGAGCCGAGCGGTGCGGCGATGTCGACGCCCTGGTGGAGCCGCAGATCCCCGGCCAGGGGGTGGCTGCGCATGCCGAACGGACTGGTGAAACCGACGAAGCTCGCCACCGGGAAGGTGCCGCGCAGCCAGCTGGGGCGCCCTCCAGCCCCGGCGGGGAGGCTGGTCAGTGGCAGGCTCAGCAGTAGACCAAGGCCGAGCCGACCCCAGAGGCGCTGCCGGGATCGACTGCGGGATTGGCCGTGGGATCGGGGGTCAGAGAAGACCAAGCGCATGCAGCGGACCGCGACCACTGATCAGTTCCAGCAGGAAAGCGGAAAACCCGACCATCGCCAAGCGGCCGTTCCAGACCTCCGAGCTGTTGTTCCAGCCCCAGGCCCATTTGTCCTGGGGATAGAGCTTCACCCTGGTGGGCAGGGCTGCGGCCTGGTCGAGGTTCACCTCCGGGCCGGCCATCGCCTGCTGCACCAGATCCGCCAGACCGTGGATGAAGGTGGGATCGGTGTCGAGGGCGGGGACGCGGCGGAAGTGCTTCACGCCGGCCTCAGTGGCGATCTCGCGGTATTCGATGTCGATTTCCTCAAGGGTCTCGATGTGCTCGCTCACAAAGCTGATCGGCACCACCACCAGATCGCACACGCCGGCCTCGCCGAGCTGGTGCAGGGCGTCTTCGGTGTAGGGCTTGAGCCACTCCACTGGGCCGACGCGGCTCTGGTAGGCGAGGGTGTGGGGATTTGTGTGGCCTAGATCGCGCTCGAGGCGCTGCATGATCAGGGCCGTACAGGCCTCGATCTCCTGCTGGTAGGGGTCGCCGGCCTCCTCCACATAGCTCTTCGGCACACCGTGGGCGCTGAAGAACACGTGGGCCTGCTGCGGGTCCTCCGAGGCCCGGATCTGCTGGGCGATCAACCCGGCCATGGCCTCGACGTAGCCGGGGTGGTCGTACCAGCTGCGGATGCAGCGGATCGGCAGCCGGCTGAAGGCCGGGTCGGCCTGGCGCAGCCGCTGCAGTTCGCGGAAGCTGGAGCCGCTCGTGCTGATCGAGAAGTGGGGGTAGAGGGGCAGTACCACCACTTCGTCAATGCCGTCGGCCTTGATGTCGGCCACCGCCGACTCGGTGAAGGGGTGCCAATAGCGCATCGCCACATAGCTGGTGGCTTCGATGCCTCGCTGGCGCAGTGTGCTCTGCAGTTCGCGCGCCTGCTGTTCGGTGATGCGTCGCAGCGGTGAACCGCCGCCGATCGAGCGGTAGGCCTCCTGGGACTTGCCGCTGCGCAGGGTGCTGATCAGCCAGGCGAGGGGCTTCTGCAGCGCCGGCGTCGGCAGGCGGATGATCTCCGGGTCGGAGAACAGGTTGTACAGGAACGGGCCCACGTCCTGGATCCGTTCGGGACCACCGAGGTTCAGCAGCAGCACGCCGACCCTGGCCATGCCCACGTCCCTGGGAAAACGCAGAGCGTAACGCCGCTCTTCCACGGTCGCTGTCCGGATTTCGTCGTTCGACGTCGTCGCAGCATTCCGGCGGGCAGGCCCTGGCTGGAGCCCGCCAGGCTCGATAGGGTCCGGCGGCAACCCAATATTCCTCCTTCCTGGCCACTCCCGACCCCATTCCCCACGCCATCGATGGGCTGCTGCGGCGACGCAATGTCGCCCTGGCGGATGAGGGCTGTGTCCTGCGTCTGGAGAGGCGGGGCGAGCGGCTGGGTCTGCGGGGACCCCTGCCCAGTCGCCGTGGTGGAACGGTCACAGCGGTGCAGCGCATCAGCTTGGCCCAGCCGGCCACCGCGGTGGGTCTGGAGCAGGCGGAGGCCCGCCTGCGGGAGGTGGCTGCTGCCCTGGCGGCGGGATGCTTCGACTGGTCGAGTTGGCAGCGTCGGGCCTCGGTGCCGCAGGTCCCGGCGCCGCTGGCCCTGCGGCCGAAGCCTGCAAAAGGCCCAGACCCTGCTCTCCAGGGGGAGGCCGATCGCCTGCCGGCCCTGCTGGAGGCGTTCGAGGTCGCCTTCTTCGCCGATCCCCGCCGGCGGCGCCAGCCAGCCGGCAGCCGCTCCACCTGGCGGGCCGCCTATCGCCCCTACTTGCGGCGGCTGGAGCAGCTGGCCGGCCCCGGTGCCGAACTCACCCTGCCCCTGTTGGAGGAGGTGCTGGAGACCTACGTGCTGGCCAGCCGCAGCCGCCAGCAGTGCGGCATCGCCCTGGCGGCTCTGGCCCGCCATCGGCAGCTGGAGCTGCCGGCAGACTGGAGCGAGCGCAGCGGCGGCTACGGCCTGCACCTGGCCCGCTTCCGCCAGCTGCCCACCGACGACCAGATCCGCGAGCTGGTTGAGCGCATCCCCAATCCCGGCTGGCGGCTGGCCTACGGGCTGATGGCGACCTACGGACTGCGCAACCATGAGGTGTTTTTCTGTGACTGCGCCGCCCTGGCCCCCGGGGGGGATCAGGTGATCCGGGTGCTGCCCACCAGCAAGACCGGCGAGCACCAGGTCTGGCCGTTTCAGCCCGACTGGGTGGAGCACTTCGGGCTTGAGCGCCTCGGCAGGGATCGCGGTGCCCTGCCGCCGGTCGCCATCGATCTGCGCCGCACCACCCTGCAACAGGTGGGCCGCCGCGTGGCCGAGCAGTTCCGGCGTTACGAGCTGCCGATCACCCCCTACGACCTCCGCCATGCCTGGGCGGTGCGCACGATTCACATCGGGCTGCCCGACACGGTTTCGGCCCGGATGATGGGCCACTCGGTGGCGATTCACACCCGCACCTATCACCACTGGATCACCCGCCGCGACCAGCAGCAGGCGGTGGATGCCGCCCTGGCACGCCACCGCGCCGCCTGAGCCCGCCAGAGTGGAGCCGCACCGCCCCTCCCGCGTGTCCAGCTCTGTCCCTGCCTCCACGCCGGCCGATCATCCGCTCGACCAAGCGGCCAGCGACCTCGGCATGGGGGGGGATCTCGCGCCGGAGGTGGACGCGGAGGCTTATCGCCGTCGTATGAAGCGCCGTCAGGAGGTGCAGCGCCAGCGGGTTGGGGAGCGGACCCTGGAAAAGGGTCTCGTGCTCGTCTTCACCGGCGAGGGCAAGGGCAAGACCACGGCCGCCCTCGGCCTGGTGCTGCGCACCCTCGGCCACGGGGAGCGGGTGGCCGTTGTGCAGTTCATCAAAGGGGGCTGGCAGCCCGGGGAGGCCCGGGCCCTGGAGCTCTTCGGGGACGCGCTCCATTGGCATGCTCTCGGGGAGGGATTCACCTGGGAGACCCAGGACCGCGAGCGGGATCGCCTGCTGGTGCAGCAGGCCTGGGCGCGCTCGCTTGAGTACCTCGCCGATGGCGATCGCAAGTTGGTCGTGCTCGATGAGGTCAACGTCGCCCTCAAGCTCGGCTACCTGGCACCGGAGCAGGTGCTGGAGGGGTTGGGGCGGCGGCCGCCGCTTACCCACGTGGCGCTTACCGGTCGCGGCGCGCCGCCGGCGCTGTTGGAGCGGGCCGATCTGGTCACCGAGATGAAGCTGGTGCGCCACCCGT
This sequence comes from uncultured cyanobacterium, assembly GCA_903882285.1. GTDB lineage: Bacteria > Cyanobacteriota > Cyanobacteriia > PCC-6307 > Cyanobiaceae > Cyanobium. The sequence continues at coordinate 31,708 of CAIRWM010000134.1, read as the reverse complement.
TCCGGGAGCAGGGCGTCAAGGCCCAGGCCGGTATCGAATACTGACCAACGGCCACGAAGGGCATGGGCCTGACGCAAACGGGCAGCCTTGCTACTCTCAGCCGGATCGGAAGGGATGATGGCTTACAAGCGCGTGCTCCTCAAGCTCAGCGGCGAAGCGCTGATGGGTGAGCAGGGCTACGGCATCGATCCGGCGATCGTCCAGTCCATTGCCCGGGATGTGGCTGAGGTGGTGGCCAGTGGCACCGAGCTCGCCATCGTGGTGGGTGGCGGCAACATCTTCCGCGGCCTCAAGGGCTCGGCGGCTGGCATGGACCGAGCTACGGCGGATTACGTCGGCATGCTGGCCACGGTGATGAATGCCATCACCCTCCAGGACGGCCTTGAGCGGGCTGGGATCCCCACCCGCGTGCAGAGTGCCATCTCCATGCAGGAGGTGGCTGAGCCCTACATCCGCCGCAAGGCCATCCGTCATCTTGAAAAGGGTCGGGTGGTGATCTTCGGCGCCGGCTGCGGCAATCCCTTTTTCACCACCGATACCACGGCGGCCCTGCGCGCCGCCGAGATCGGGGCCGACGTGGTCTTCAAGGCCACCAAGGTCGATGGCGTCTATGACAAAGACCCCGCCAGGCACGCCGATGCCGTTCGCTTCGAGAGCCTCACGTTCCTTCAGGTGCTCAGCGGCGAACTAGAGGTGATGGACGGCACCGCCATCGCCCTCTGCAAGGACAATGCCATCCCGATCGTGGTCTTTGACCTCTTCGGCAAGGGCAACATCGGCCGCGCCGTGTCCGGTGAGCCGATCGGCACGAGCATCGTTCCGGCCCGCTGAATCTCCCCCCGTTTCGTCCTCTCTCCCCGCCTTCGTTCCTCCATGGACCTGGAAGCCAGCATGCGCAAGTCGGTGGACGCCACCCAGCGCACCTTCAACACGATCCGTACCGGCCGGGCCAATCCCTCCCTGCTCGACCGGATCTCCGTGGAGTACTACGGCGCCGAAACGGGCCTGAAATCCCTCGCCACGATTTCCACCCCCGACTCCCAGACGATCCAGATCCAACCGTTTGATGCCGGCTCGCTTGGCCTGATCGAGAAGGCGATTTCGATGAGCGACCTGGGGCTCACCTGCAACAACGACGGCAAGGTGATCCGCATCAACATTCCCCCGCTTACTGAGGATCGCCGCAAGGACCTCTGCAAACTCGCGGCCAAGTATGCCGAGGAGGGCAAGGTCGCCCTGCGCAACATCCGTCGTGACGGCATTGACCGCATCAAGAAACAGGAAAAGGACGGCGAGGTCTCTGAGGATCAGAGCCGCGACGAGCAGGAGAAGGTGCAGAAGCTCATCGATCGCTTCATCGCCGAACTGGAGAAGCACCTTGCCGAGAAGGAAGCCGACATCCTCAAGGTCTGAGGCCACGACGTGGCGGTGAGCGATGCCGATGGCCCCCTGAGCCATGCCGATGGGGCCCAAGCCGATGCCGACGTCATTGTCATCGGCGCCGGGCCGACAGGGGCGGCCTGTGCCTTTCACCTGGCATACCGGGGCCGGCGGGTGCTGCTGCTGGAGCGTCAGGCCGTGGGCCGCGGCAAGCCCTGTGGCGGTGGCATGGCCGCCTCCGTGCAGCGCTGGTTTCCCTTTGATCTGCGTCCCGCGGTCGACCAGGTGATCCGCCGTGTGCGCTTCACCTGGTGCCTGGAGGATCCGGTGACGGCCGAGTTGCCCGGCGATGCCCCCTTCTGGATCGTGCGCCGCTCCGTGCTCGATGCCTTTCTGGCGGACCAGGCCGTGGCTGCCGGCGCTGAGGTGCGTCACGGCTGGCAGGTGGAGAGCCTGGAGCGGCGCGATGGCCTCTGGTGGGTGGGGGCTCGCGAGGGCGACGTAGACCGGCAGCTGAAGGCCAACGCCGTGCTGATCGCCGATGGTTCCAGTTCCAGCCTGGCCACAGCGCAAGGCCTGGGCCCCGGCCGGCCCCGCTATGCGGCCACGGTGTCCGTGGAGGTGGAGGCGGCGCTGACGGATCCCGGGACAGCGCGCTTTGAATTCGGCCTCGTGCACCACGGCTTCTGCTGGGCCTTCCCGCGCCGCGGAGGCTGGAGCATCGGTGTGGGCACTTTCATCGGCCAACAGGAAGCCGACAGTGATGCGGTGCTTGCCTCCCTGCTCCCCACGCTCGGGCTACCGCCCGACGCCGGCCAGCGCCAGCACGGTCGTCTGAGAATCTGGGACGGTCACCATCCGCTGCACGGCCGGGGCCCTCAGCATGAGGGCGTCCTGGTGGCCGGCGATGCTGCCTCCCTCTGTGATCCCTTCCTGGCGGAGGGCCTGCGACCGGCCCTGATGAGCGGCTGCCATGCCGCCGAAGCCCTCGATCGCTGGCTCGGCGGTGAGGCCGGCGCTCTAGAGGGCTACACCCGGCGCATGCGGGCCGAGTGGGGTGAGTCGATGGCCTGGGGCAAGCGCATCGCCCAGGTGTTCTACCGGCTGCCGAAGGTGGGCTACCAGCTGGGCATCAAGCGGCCCACCGCCCCCAAGCGCATCGCCCAGATTCTCTCAGGGGAGATGGGCTACGGCGACATCGCCCAGCGGGTGATCCGCCGCCTGATGTTCCAGCGGGGCTGAGGCTCCGGCCATCAGAGGCGCCGGCAGTCAGGGACGCAGGCAGTCTTTGAGGTCGCGGAGGCGCTGGTCGATGGAGCCGAGCAACTCGATGGCGAACATCGGCGACTCCTGAACGGCGAACAGGAACTTTTCACGGTTCATCACCAGCAGGCGGCAGGGGGTGACGGCACGGGCATTGCCGAAGCGGCGGTGCTCCTGGGTGACCAGGGCGCCGGTGCCGAAGACATCGCCGGCCTGAATGGTCTCGTGGCCCTCGTCACCGTTCCAGGTGAGGTCGACGGTGCCTTCGAGCAGGCCGAACATGCAGTCGCCGGTTTCGCCGGCCCGAAAGATCAACGACCCCTCCTCCACATCGATCACCTCGCCCTTGCTGGCGAGCGCGCGCATGGTGTCGAGTGCTTTCACGATCGGACGGCGAAGCTGGAGAGCACAGTCTGGAGCAGGATGCTGATGGGCCGGTTAAGGGTGCCGGCCGCCAGGGTCAGCGGCTCAGGGCCAGGGCAGCCCCGAGACCGCCGCGCACGTCCTCCGGGGCCAGTCGGCCGTCCTTGTCGGTGTCGAGTGCATCGAAGACGGCATCGCTGCCGAGCCATTCTTCCCGGGTGATGCAGCCATCGCCGTCGAGATCGTTGAGCAAGAAGATCTCATGTACGGCATGGCTGAAGGCAGCGCCTCCCTCCAGCACCGCCAGGCGATGGGCCAGCTGGGCCTCAAGGGTTTCGATGGCCTTGGAGAAGCCGCGGATGCCCTCATCGAGCTTTTCACTGGCCATTAGGTCGTCGGCCATCAGGGCCACGAAGGTGGCGTGGTCGACGTGGATCTTCGCCTCGCTGGCGGCAGGATCGAAGGCGTTGAGTTTGCGCATCAGCTCGCCTTCGCTGGAGCGCAGCTGATCCATCAGGGCCGGTGCGATCGTGAGCAGGTCGCAGCCGGCCAGTTCGATGATCTCGTCGATGTTGCGGAAGCTGGCCCCCATCACCTCGGTCTTGTAGCCGTAGGTCTTGAAGTAGTTGAAGATTCGGGTGACCGAGATGACGCCGGGGTCCTCGGGCCCCAGGTAGTTGTCACGGCCGGTGGATTTCTTGTACCAGTCGAGGATGCGGCCCACGAACGGGGAGATCAGCGTGGCGCCCGCCTCGGCGCAAGCCACGGCCTGGGCGAAGCCGAACAGCAGCGTGAGGTTGCAGTGGATGCCCTCCTGCTCCAGACGCTCAGCGGCCCGGATCCCCTCCCAGGTGGAGGCGATTTTGATCAGCACCCGCTCCCGGCCGATGCCGGCAGCCTCATACAGACCGATCAGTTTGCGGGCCTTGGTGATCGTGGCCTCGGTGTCGTAGCTCAGGCGCGCATCCACTTCGGTGGAGACCCGGCCGGGGACGATTTTGAGAATCTCCTTGCCGAAGGTGACACTGATTTCATCGAGCGCTTCGCTGACCACCGCATCGGCGCCGGCCTCATCGCCGATGGCCTGGCGCGATTCGCGCAGGGAGCGATCGATCAGCTCCTGGTAGGTGGGGATCTGGGCCGCCGCCAGGATCAGGGAGGGGTTGGTGGTCGCATCCCGGGGGGTGAATTGCCGGATGGCGTCGATGTCGCCGGTGTCGGCGACCACCACGGTCATGGCGGCGAGTTGATCGAGCAGGTTGGCCATCGGGCTTGGGCTCAGGACAGGACCATTGAGAGTTCAACGCTAGCCAGGGCGGCGGTGGAGGCCTGGCCTGGCCTGAACGCTTGTGGGAAACCGCACAGGGCGGCAGCCGCTCAGGTGAGCGATTTGGTCACCTTGGCGTTGTCGATGGGGGTACTGGGGGGCACTTTCTCGATCACCAGAAGGGCTTCGATGATCTCCTTGGTCACAGGCACGGCCACGGTGGAGCCGTAGGCATTGCCCCCCTGGGGCTCGTCGACCACCACTAACACGACATAGCGGGGGTCTTCGATCGGAAGCACAGCAACGAAGCTGCAGATACGCGCCCCCGGGATGTAGACACCGTTCTGGGCCTTCTGGGCGGTGCCGGTCTTGCCACCGAGGCGGTAGCCGGGAATTTTCAGACCCTTGCCGCTGCCCTTCTCCACCACCGTCTCCATCCAGTCGATCACGGTGCGGGTGATCTTGGGATCGAGCAGCTGCATGCCACCGGGCTTGCTGCCACTGGCCAGCGCATCGCCGGAGCGAAGGCCGCGGGTGATGTGGGGGCTTACCAGCCGGCCGCCGTTGGCCAGCATCGCGTGCAGCTGAATCAGTTTCAGGGGCGTCAGCGAGAAGCCCTGGCCGAAGGCGGCGGTGGCCGGTTCGATCGCACTGCCCGTGAACTCGGCGCGGGTCTTGAGCTGGCCGGCCACGGCACCGGGCAGGTCGGTGTCGGGCACGTCATCGATGCCGAGGGTGTGCAGCCAGCGCCAGAAGTGGGAGGGCTTCACCCGGGACATGGCATCAACCATGCCGACGTTGCTGGAGGCCTGCAGCACTGTGGGGAAATCAATCACACCGTTGGCGCGGCGATCGGCGTTGAAGATCGGCCAGCCGCCGATTGTTAACTGGCCAACATCATTGACGGTTCCCTTCGGATCAATCGCCTTCTCCTGCAGGGCCAGCGCCAGGTTAATCGGCTTAAAGGTGGAGCCCGGTTCGTAGAGATCCTGCACGGACCATTCGCGGAAGACGCCGGGGTTGTAGCTCCAGAATCGGTTGGGGTCGTAAGTGGGGGTCGAGGCCAGGGCCAGCATCTCGCCGGTGCGGGCGTCCATCACCAGGGCGGCGCCGCGCTTGGCCCCCCACTGCTTGACCTGTTTGGCCAGCGCCTGCTGGGCCACCTGCTGCAGACGGGCATCGAGGGTGAGCTGCAGGCGCAGGTCATCTCCGTAGAGCGAGCCGGCCTGGATGCCATCCGGCAGGGGCGTGCCGTCGGCGCCGCGACGCATGCTGAAGGTTGTCTCCTGCCGCTGGAGATCGGTGTCGCGGCTCTGCTCGAGCCCGGCCTGGGGCACGCGCTCCAGGTTGAGGAAGCCAACCACGTTGGCGAACAACTGAGCCTGGGGGTAGATCCGCTGGGGGTAGGCCTCGAGATCGAGGCCGCTAATGCCGAGATCCCGCACGCTCTGGGCCGTCTCGGGATCAAGCCCTGTGGTGATCTTGACGCCGCTGCGCCGATCGCCGATCGCGGAGAGGATCTCCTGTTTAGGGCGAGCCAGGACCATGGCGAGTTTCTCGGCCACGTCTTCCGGCTTGCGCACACTCTGCGGTTCGTCGCCGGGGAAGTTGAAGTAGCGAGGGTGGGCCCAGAGCGTGAAGCGCTCCTCATCGAGGGCCACCAGACGACCCATGCGATCGACAATGGTGCGGCGCTGCCCGAGGGGCGTGATGGAATGGGTCTGGATGGCGCGGGCCTTGGCCTGCAGCCGGTGGCCATCGACGATCTGCAGCCAGGCCAGCCTTAACCCCAGTCCGCCCAGAGCGGTAATCAACAGCAGAAACACCGCCAACATCCGAGCACTGGAGAGTGGCTGGATCTCCACGACCCGGTGGCGTCCGGGGCGATTGCTGCCCCGGGGCGAAGGGGGGCAGCCGGTGCGGTGGCTTGGGCCCCCTGGGGGATGGCGGCGGGTGAAGCTGCCCGCCATCAGAAACCTGCGGGAATGCGGCCGAGCTGAATGCCGGCGAGCAGGGGTAGGACGCTGTTGCGGCGAATCGTGACAGGTTCGGAGATATGGATGAGCTTTTCGCTGCTGGTGGGAACGAGCTGTCCCGGCCGCTTGACCGCACTCAGATGGTGCTGTTCCAGCACGGCGGCCGATTCCTGCAGGCGGTGCTCCAGCGATTTTGCGGCTTCAAGCTGCCCGTAACTTGAGGCCCATTGGTTCTGCCAGTGCAGGGTCAGGGCGCTGAGGCCCACCACCGACAGCCCCAGACCGGCCAGGAAGCCGGTGCTGATGCGATGCAAGCCGGCGAGCCAGGGCGACTGGCGCTCTACCTTGCGGGCGGACAGCGAGCCCTGAATCAGCTGCAGGGAGCGGTGTTCGGCGACTCGTCGCTGGGTCCGCGTGGTGGCGGTGGAGAGGGAGGCGAGCACAGGTCCGCTCAAGACACTGCGCAAGTGAACCATCCATCGGGGAGCTCAGCAAGCTCCCGTTGCCAGGCCGGGACCCTCAGTTCGCCAGCAGCAGCAGATTCAGGAAGGTCAGGCCGTTCCAGAGGCCATGCATCAGTACCGGGGCCGCCAGCCGACCTGTGCGCCAGCGCAGCCAGCCGAGGCCGAGGCCTAGCAGGAAAAGGGGCACCAGCTCCCCCAGGCTCAGGTGGGCTAGGGCGAAGATTGCAGCGCTCACCAGCACGCCCCGTCCTGGTCCCCAGCGCTGGCCGATCACCGGCAGCAGCACGCCGCGGAAGAGGGTTTCCTCAAACAGAGGGGCCAGAACGATCGCCGTGAAGGCCAAGCAGGCGAGGGCGCGTGAATCGGCACTGGTCAGCACCAGCTCGAGCAGGGGATTGCTGCCGCCGGGATCCTTCCAGACCGTGTCGATCAGCCAACCGGAGAGGGCCACCACCGGCAGCACCATCAGCAGGGTGCGCACCGCCTGCAGCAGGGCCGTGCCCGGGGGGTGCCAGTGCCACTGCAGCCAGCCCCCAGGCGGCGGGATCGAGTGGCTGGCGGCGAGCAGGCGCCACAGCATCAGCAGGGGCGCCGTCATCAATCCCAGGTAGAGCACGATCACCTGCACGCCCTGGCTGAGCGCCTCGGAGAGGGCCAGCCCCCCCACGACCGCCGTCAGGCCCCCCTGGAGCAGCTGGGGCGTGAGCACTTCGCCCATCAGCACGAAGCCGCCGGAGATCAGCAGCGTCACATCCACCACATCGAGGGGCGGACCCAGTAGCTGGGCGGCTGGCGCCAATCGGCCGCGCCAGGTCAGCCACCCCTCCCGCAGCAGCAGGATCAAACCGCCCAGCAGAAGAACTCCTGGCACCAGACTCACCCCCAGGAGCTGAAGCAATAGGCGGGAGCCAGAGCGGGCGGCCGGACAGGCACTCTCCGGGCCGCCGAGCTGCTCGCAGCTCAGTTGCTGCAGCATCGTCGGTGCCTTCCAGGCGGCGAGCAGTTGCCGCTGCTGCTCCGGCAACGGGCGCTCGCCGGCGATCAGGGCGTCGAGAAGGGGGCGCCGTGGCGTGTCGATCATCTCGCGCAGCTCCCGTAACTGGCCTGCACTGGCCTCTGGGGCGCGGCCCCGCAGCAGCAGGGCCAGTTCAAGCCGCTGCACCGCCGGAGCGGGCAGAGTCGATCCCTGCATCTGGCGCTCCAGTTCATCGGCCAGGTTGGCGCGCGGATCCTTCCCCAGCAGGGTGGGTTGCAGCGCCTCCGGCACGGCGGCGGCGGCCAGGGCCGAGAGTTCCAGTTGGCGCAGGCTGAGGGCGTCGACCACGGAGGGACGCGACAGGCTGTCGACCAGGCCGTTGAACCAAAGCAGGACGCTGAAGGCGAGGCTGATCAGGGCCAGGAGGGTCTTCCAGCCGGCCAGGGGGCCCGCCGCCCCAGGGGGGGGAGTGGAACCCCCAGGGCCCGGCGCGGGGACCGGCCCGCTCGGGTCAGGGACCTGGGATGGGGGTATGGAGGGGTGGCCGCTCAACCGTTGGGCCTCGCCGCGTGATGGGTTGGTCTGATTCTCTCCGCCGACCGCATGCTGGTGCGTTCTCTTGGCCGAGGCCGCTCTCTTACGATGACGTGGCCTGCGGCGCAAGGCCATTGACCCTTCGCATCCTGCTGGTCCGACATGGGCTGAGCAGTTTCAATGTCGAGCACCGCATTCAGGGTCGCGACGATCTCTCCTCCCTCACCAAGGAGGGGGCCAGCCAGGCTCGCCGGGCCGGTGCCGCCCTCGCCGAGCTGCCTCTGGCTGCCGCCTACAGCTCACCGCTGAGCCGGGCCCGCGACACCGCCGCACTGCTGCTCGAGAGCCAGGGCCACGCCGGCTCCGCCCAGCTCGACGACGATCTGCTCGAGATCGATCTCGCCCCCTGGAGCGGCCGGCTGCGCCAAGAGCTCGGCCGCCTCGATCCCGAGGGCGAGCGCTGCTGGCGTGAGGCTCCCGAGCGTCTCGAGCTGGCGCGCGCCGATGGCAGCCGCTATCGCCCCCTGCCGGAGTTGATGGTGCAGGCCCGCCGCTTCGTGGGGGGACTGCTGGAGCGGCACCGCTCCGCCCTCGACGGCGAGCGGCAGGAGACGGTGCTGGTGGTCGCTCACAACGCGATCCTGCGCTGCCTGCTGCTGCAGCTGCTCGGCCTCGACGCCGCCGGCTTCCGCCGGCTGCGGCTCGACAACGCCTCGATCTCCGTGCTCAATCTGCAGCGCGCCGTCACTGGCGCAGTCGACGTGCAGATCGACTCGCTCAACGGCTGCTCTCACCTCGGCCCTCCGCTGCCGCCGACGGGGCCCGGGCCCCGGCTGCTGCTGGTGCGCCATGGCGAGACCGACTGGAACCGGCAGGGCCGCTTTCAGGGCCAGATCGACATCCCCCTCAACACCAACGGCCTGGCCCAGGCCGAGGCGGCCCGCCGCTTCCTGGCCGAGGTGCCGATCCATCGCGCCTACACCAGTGCCATGGCCCGGCCGCGTCAGACGGCTGAGGTGATCCTGCGGGACCATCCCGGCGTGCCGCTCACCAGCACCACCGGCCTGCTCGAGATCGGCCATGGGCTCTGGGAAGGACGGCTTGAGAGCGAGATCGCCGAGGGCTGGCCCCGGCTGTTGGCCGAGTGGAAGCTCCAGCCCCATTCCGTGCAGATGCCCGAGGGCGAAAACCTGCAGCAGGTGTGGGACCGCTCCCTGGAGACCTGGGATTCGATCGCGCGCAGCCTGCGGGATGCGGAGACGGCCTTGGTGGTCGCTCACGATGCGGTGAACAAGACCATTCTTTGCGGCCTGCTCGGGCTGCGTCCCGACGACATCTGGGCAGTGAAGCAGGGCAATGGGGGGGTCACCGTGATCGACTACCCGCAGGGGCCCGCAGGCCAGCCCGTGGTGGCCTGCATGAACCTCACCGCCCACCTCGGCGGCGTGCTCGATCGCACCGCCGCAGGCGCCCTCTGAACCCAGCCGCAGGCGCCCTCTGAACCCAGCCAACGGCATATTCATGGTCCGTCGATTTCTTTTGCGCCGCGTTCAGCGGCTCGATGCTCCGGGACAACCATGGCGCTCCAGCGACGTGCTGATCGAGGACGGTCGCCTGCTGGAGCTCGAGGCCAGCGCTTCCGGGCCAGAGCGTGACACGAAGGTGGTCGACGCTGAAGGCTGCTGGCTGGCTCCGCCGCTGGTGGATCCCCACAGCGTGCTGGAGGATCCGTTCGACGGCCATGCCGAGACCCTGCGGTCCCTGGCTGCCGCCGCCCGGGCCGGGGGCTACGGCCACGTGACCCTGCTGCCTTGGGCCACGCCCTGGCGGGACCGACCCGAGCGGCTGATGCACCGCGGGGAGGCGGCCGAAGCCGGTGCCGAGGCCGAAACCGATGCCGTGGTTGAGCCGCTGCGGTTCGGCCTCTGGGGCAGTTTCAGTGCCGATGGAGCCGATCAGGAGCTGGCCGACCATGCCGCCCAGCTGGCGGCCGGGGCCCTGGGTCTGGCCGGCGGTGAGGCCCTGCCTCCTTTAACTCTGCTGGAGCGGGGGCTGCGGCTGGCGGAGATGGGGGAGCGTCCCGTGCTGCTTGCCCCTCGCGAGCTCTCCCTGACCCAGCAGGGGTTCGTGCGGGAGTGCGTCGAGGCCCTGCGGGCCGGCTGGCCCCTGGACCCGCCGATCAGCGAGACCCTGCCCCTGGAGTCCCTGCTCGCCCTGGCCGGCGCCCTGCCCCAGGCCACGCTGCGGCTGATGAACCTCTCCACCGCCGAGGCGGTGCGGCGCCTGCGCAGCTGGGTCGCGGCCCAGCCAGAGGACCCAGCCCTGCAAGCTTCAACCCCGCAGATCCTCGCCAGTGTCTGTTGGTGGCATCTGGTGGCGGATAGCGGCCGCCTTGATCCCGCCGACGAAGGCTGGCGTCTGGTGCCCTCGCTTGGAGGTCCCCAGGACCGGGAAGCGCTGATTGCCGCCCTGGCCGACGGGCTGATTGTCGCCGTGGGCGTCCATCACCAGGCGCTGGATGCGGAGGAGCAGCTGCTGCCGCTTGATCAGCGTCGCCCCGGCCTGGCGGGCCATGGCCTGGTGCTGCCGATGCTCTGGCAGGAGCTGGTGGAGGGTCGCGGCTGGACGCCAGCTCAGCTCTGGCAGGCCCTCTGCTGGGGACCGGGCCGCTTTCTCGGCCTTGAGCCCGAGGTGCTGGCGCCGGGCAGTCGTCGCTGGATCCTGTTCGACCCCGGCCGGCCGTGGCCCGAGGCGGGGCCAGGTGCCGCGGCGGGCTGTGGCTCCCGGGCCGCGAACCGTCCTGGTCCGCTCGGTGCGGCCCGGGGGGTCGTGGTGGCCTCCGGGCTCAGTGAGCCCCAGAGCTGGTCACTCCCAGGCGGCCCGTTGCGTTGAAGGGGTAGAAGCGCCAGAAGGCGCGGCCGATGATCTCGCTCTGGGGCAGGAAGGGCCCGCCGGGCCAAAAGCGTCCATCCCAGCTATTGGCGCGGTTGTCGCCCAGCACCAGCACATGGCCTGGGGGCACCACGGTGTTGAGCGGTCGGCACGGCCCCATGCCCTGGCTGTCGATCGGGCAGCTGATCTGAACGTAGGGTTCGCTCAGCGGCTGGCCGTCGATGCGCACCCGGCCCCGGGGATCGACGCTCACCCGCTCGCCCGGTAGGCCGATGACCCGTTTGATGTAGGCGTCGCAGGCGGGGTGCTGCACCCCGGGCAGTTGCCCGATCAGGGGGATGTTGACGATGAGGCAGCGCAGAGGCCCGGCCCCGTCCTGGGCCGTCAGCACCGGATCGAAGTGCTGGGGCGCGTGGAACACCACGATCTCGCCGCGCCTGGGCGGCCGGGTGCGGTAGCTGAGCTTCTCCACCAGCAGCCTGTCCTGGATCTGTAGCCCGGGCAGCATCGAGCCGGAGGGGATGTAACGCGCCTCCAGCAGGAACTGGCGGATGCCGAGGGCGACCGCCAGGGTGACCAGCACACTGCGCCAGAAGACCCAGGGGCTGTCCTCCCGGAGCCCGCTGGCCGGCGGGTTGCCGTGGCCGTCGCTGTGCTGGGGATCCGGGGAACTCAAGGCACTCGTGCGGCAGGGACCGGGTTCGGCAGGCAGATTAGGCACGCACCCGCCCGCTGCCGCCCATGGCGCGTCCCCGCTGGCACGAGTCGTTGCCCGCCCCCACCAGTCGCCTGGCGCGGGGCTGGGATCGCTTTGTGGCCGTCTGGGCCGCCGTGAATCTGGTCTGGGTCGCCTTCGACCTCACCTACGTGCCGCTGCGTACCTTCTGGCTGCAGCGCAACCTCTATCCGATCCCCTCGATGCCGCTGGTGGTGCCCCTGCAGGCCATCCCCGACATCACCCCCTGGGTGGATCCGATCAAGGGGATCGAACCGCACCGCGAGACCGAGGCCTACCGCCGGCAGTTCCTGGAGCTGGATGCGAGCCTGCGGGCCCATCCGGCCGGTATCCCCCTCAGTCCGCTGCAAAGACTCCTGCTTCAGCGCCAGGAGCAGCTGACCGGTCAGCTGATCGACAGCAACCCCTTTGAGGGCGCCGAAGCCTCGGGCACCCTCGAGCGCATCAAGAATCGTCTGCGCGGGCGGGCTGATCGCGATTCGGCGCGCCAGTCTGCCGCCCTGCTGCTGGCGCCCGAGCGCATCGCCTCCGTCTCCTGGGAGCAGGAGCGCCGCTTCTGGACGGAGCAGGTGCTGCCTCTGATGGCCACCAACTACTGGCGCTCGATCGATGAGAACGGCCGGCCCACGGACCACTTCTGGCGCTACGACCTGCTGCTGTTCCAGAGCGTTTTCGCCCTCGACATCCTGCTGCGGGCCATCCGTCTGCGCCGCCGTCTCCCTGGCCTGAGCTGGGGCGAGGCTCTGCTGCGGCGCTGGATCGATCTCCCCCTGTTGCTGCCCTTCTGGCGCTGGCTGCGCCTGGTGCCGGTGCTGGAGCGTCTCCAGAGCAGCGGTCTGATCAGCATCGAGCCGCTGCGAGCCGTGATCAGCCGAGGTGTGGTCTCCCTGCTGGCGGTGGAGCTGTTCGAGGTGCTGGCCCTGCAGCTAATCGATGGGCTGCAGGGGGTGATCCGCTCGCGCCGCTGGCCCTCCCGGTTGAGGGCGCTGCGCAGCCATCAGACGGTGGTCAGCAGCGATGAGCGCGAGTTGGTGGAGCTGGTGCGCATCTGGGCACCGCTGTTGCTGGTGCAGGTGGCGCCCCGCCTGGCACCGGAGCTGCAGGGGGTTCTGGGCCATGCCCTGCAGCAGAGCGTTTCGAGCACGGTGGTGCCGCCACCGCTGCGGCAATTGCAACCCTTGCTGCAGGTGGAGAAAGGGCTCAGCAGGCAACTGGCTGGTGGCATGGTCGACAGCCTGCTGGATCTGACGCGCAGCACGGGCGAGCGCCTGGGCCGTCGCGACGATGAGCAGCTGGAGTTGCTGCAGCGCTGCATTGACCGATTCTGGGAGGAGCTTGCCGCCGCGCTTGAGAGCGGTCCGGCTCTGGAACGCTCGCAGCAGTTGGTCTGTGCCTTCCTTGAGGAGTTCAAGCGCGACTACCTCAGCCAGCTGAGCCGCTCAGGCATTGAGGGGCTGATTGCCGAACTTGATCAGCTGATGGTCAAGGGTGTCATGGGGTCAGCAGAGCCGCCCACTCCTCCTGCTGGAAGCCTGTGAGGCAGCGTCCCTCCGCGCTGACCAGGAACGGTCGCTTGATCAGTTTGCCATCGGCGGCAAGGGCCCCAAGGGCCTGCTGATCGTCCATCGCCTTCACGGTGGCGGAGCCGAGGGCCCGGTAGCTCTGCCCACTGGTATTGAACAGGCGGCCACGGCCCAGCTGGAGCATCGCCTGGGCCAGTTGCGCCCGCGAGGGGGGCTGTTGGGTGATGTCGATCACCCTGGCCTCCAACCCCGTCTGCTGGAGCCAGGCCAGGGCCTTGCGGCAGGTGCTGCAGGCGGGGTAGCTGTAGATGCTCAGGCTCACTTCTTGCCGACAAGGGCCTTGAGGGCACCTACCAGGCTGTTTGATCCCTGGCCGACGGCGTTGGAGGGGCGGGTCCGCACGGTCACGTCGCCATTGACGGTGGTGCGGCAGCTGAGGCGGTAGTTGGCGGGACGATCGGCCAGGTAGACCTCTTCGACGTCGCTGCGGGGGGAGAGGTTGCGCTCCCCTTCCAGCACCTCGACGACACAGGTGCCGCACTGGCCGAGGCCACCGCAGTTGTTGAAGTTGTTGAGGCCCGTGTAGGGGTTGATCCCGGCATCGAGGGCGGCTTTGCGCAGGTTCGCCCCCTCGATGCAGCCGACCTGCTGGCCTTCACGTTCGAAGCGAATGGTGGGCACGGTCGATTGGGGGGAAAGGGCGCCGCCCAACCTAAGGCACGTCGTGGCGCTTTCCGCTCGCCGGGGGCAGCCCACCCTCAGGCCTCCGGCCTCGGATTGGGGAGGGGAGCGGCGCTCTGCCTAGCATGGAGCGCTGATCGGCAGGCCGATCGGCCCCCCAACGGGAAGCGATGTGAGCCAGTCCAGCTACGACCATGTCATTCAGCAGTCGATTCCCGGCTACGCCAGCCTGGCCCGCCTGTCGGTAGCGCTGCTGGCGGCTTCGCCCCTGGCCTCCGTTCCGGACGCTCGGGTGCTGGTCGCTGGCTGTGGCACCGGGGCCGAACTGCTCGAAGCCCGGCTCCAGCGTCCCGACTGGCAGCTGACCGCCCTCGACCCCTCCGCCGAGATGTTGAGCGTGGCCCGCGACCGCCTGGCCGCCTCTTCCCTGTCGCAAGAGCCACTCACCTGGTGTCAGACGACGGTGGAGGCCCTCGCTGCCGAGGGTCGCTTCGATGGCGCTCTTTCGGTTCTGGTGCTGCAGTCGCTGCCGGATGACGGCAGCAAGCTGGTCTTCCTTACGGCCCTGGCGCGGGCGCTCCGGCCTGGAGGCCAGCTGGTGCTGGTCGATCTGATGCGGCCCGAACGCTCGCCACTGCAGGCCCAGGTCGAAGCGGCCTGGCTGGGCTATCAACGGGCCAGCGGCCTCGAGGGCACCCCCGAGGCCCTGGCGGGTCTGAGCCAGGCGTTGCATCCGATCGGTGTGGCCCGGCTCACCGCCCTGGTCACCGCCGCAGGCTTCGGCGATCCGGCACCGATCTTTCAAGCCCTGGACTTCGAGGGGTTTCTGCTGCAGCGGCGGGCCTAGGCGGAGATCCGTTGGCCCCAAAGGGCCGCAGTGACGCAGTTCTGCCGCAGAGCGCCCCATCGTCAGCGACGGGGCTGTTCAGAACCTTTGGTCGAACGGTTCGAGTACCGAGGCGTGCAGCACCTGGTCGAACATCATCTTCCCGGTTTCGGGGAGACGTCGACTTTGTCACGCCTTCCGGGTGACGGCTGCCGAGTTACTGCTGCCGGTTGGAATCTCGATCGGGAGCTGGATCAGCCTGGAGAAGGGGGAGGCGGCCTGGCGTTGCAGATCCAGAGCCCTCGGGGCTGGGGCGATCTGCCAACACACTGACGAGCGGCACAAACAAGGTCAGAAGGGCGATGGCGAAGCCGGCGACAACGCCGAGAGATCGCCGCAGCGGATCAAGATCCTCGGTGCGCTGGAGCGGATCCAGCTCCGCGGTGCTGCGGAAGCCGGCGCCTGCAAGCGGGCGGGGACTTCGGCCAGGACTGTCCGGATCTTCAAGGGACTCCGATTCGCTAGATCCGCTCTCGGCAAGCGGCGGATGGTCGACGAGGGCCACGGCTTGCAACGGCGCAATCGAGCCGGTGCTTTCTGCTCTGGCGGAGTTTACGCGGCCCGAGGCAGGGGAATGAAACGGAAAGGCGACTCGGTGGGGGAGGGCTTGGTCCATGGATCGGTGCTCAGCTCCGGGGAGCGGGCACCTCAAATAACAAAGGGTGAAGTTTCAGTATCGTGGCACCGGCTGGAAGAAATCGCCACCGTTGCGGCGGGTCGGATCTCCTCCGGCTGGCCGGCACTCAGGCCGCCGGCCGGGCCTGAGTGCCGTGGGGCTGGCGCAAGCTGTGGATGTCGGTGGGCGCTCCGTTGGTCTCATCTAGTTGCTGGCGGATGGCGCGCAGCTCCTCCAGGATCGAAGTGAGCAGCTGCTGGGTGGCGGTGGAGGGGGAATTGAGCACCTCGACCGTCACCTCTTTGATGCGCAGCACGTCGCGGGCGAAGCGTGCCACCTCGTTGGGATGGAAAAGCAGAGGCTCCTTCTGATCCGTGCGGTATTCCGGATTCAGCTTGCGGACGTTGAAGGGGGGATTGAGGTTGCGGGGATCAGTATTGGTGTAGCGGTAAACCGAGGCTCGCGAACGATTCAGAGACTTCTGCACCTCATCGATGCCGATCAGGGCCTCGCTGCCGCCATCGCCGCTCTCAGATGCGGCGATGGCGGCCAGGGATTCGGAGGGACCGGCCGAGCGAAGGCCAGGGGCGAAGCCCGCAGGCGTTGCTGCTCCGGATGCGCCGCCTGCTCCGGTTGCATGTCCTGCGCCGTGGTTGTGTCCGGCAGAGGGAAAACCGGCGGGAGGAAGCATGAGACGGCCTTGGGACAGATTGGATGAGTGTCGGACCATAGCAGAGGTTTTCAGCGCCCGCTGCACGCTTCGGACAGTGGCTGCAGCGGTTCCGAGCGGCGGTGATAACGTCCCGCCATCGTCCCCCCCCGTCTTTCCATGCGCGTCTCCCGCCTGATGCTGGTGACGCTCCGCGACGATCCGGCGGAGGCTGAAATCTCCTCTCACAAGCTGTTGCTGAGGGCCGGTTACATCCGTCGTGTCGCCTCGGGGATCTATGCCTACCTGCCACTTCTGTGGCGGGTATTGCAGAAAATCTCGGCGATCGTGCGTGAGGAGATGAATGCCACCGGCGCCCTGGAGACCCTGCTGCCACAGCTGCAGCCGGCTGATCTATGGGAGCGCAGTGGCCGCTGGGCTGGCTATACCGCTGGGGAGGGCATCATGTTCCATCTTGACGATCGCCAGGGCCGCCAGCTGGGCCTGGGCCCTACCCATGAGGAGGTGATCACGGCCCTCGCGGCCGATCTATTGCGGTCCTACCGGCAGCTGCCGGTGACCCTTTACCAAATCCAGACAAAGTTCCGCGACGAGATCCGCCCCCGTTTCGGGCTGATGCGCGGCCGCGAATTCATCATGAAGGACGCCTACTCCTTCCATGGCGACGAGGCCTCCCTCCAGGAAACCTACGCCGCCATGGACGGGGCCTACCGGCGCATCTTTCGTCGTTGCGGCCTGCGAGCCGTCGCCGTGGAAGCCGACAGCGGTGCGATCGGCGGTTCGGCCAGTCAGGAATTCATGGTCACGGCCGAAGCGGGCGAGGATCTGATCCTGGCCAGTCCTGACGGCCGCTATGCCGCCAACCAGGAGCGGGCGGTTTCCCTGCCTCCTGATCCCGTGCCGCTGCCGGCAGGCCCCGCAACCGCGCTGGACACCCCGGCCAAGAGTTCGATTGAGGCTCTCGCCACCGCCCATGGCCTCGACCCGAGCCAGATCGTCAAGGTGCTGCTGCTTCTGGCCCGTTTCGCCGACGGCAGCGTCCAGCCTCTGCTGGTGAGTCTGCGCGGCGACCAGCAGCTCAACGAGGTCAAGCTCAGCAATGCCGTAGCGGCCCGGGCTCCCCAGGGGGCCGGCGCCGTGCTGGAGATCGCGCCGCTCGACGCCGAGCGTTGCCGTGACTGGCGGCTGGATCTAGACCTGAGCGCGATCCCCTTCGGCTACATCGGTCCGGACTTGTCCGACGGGCTACTTACTCATGCCGGCTCCGGGCTGCGGCGGTCCTTCCTGCGGCTGGCCGATCCCACCGCCGCGGAGCTGCCGCGCTTCGTCTGCGGCGCCAACGCCCCTGATCGGCACCGGCTCGGGGTGAGCTGGAGCGATCTGGGGGAAACGCCGCAGGTGCTGGATCTGCGCGCCGCCCAGCCTGGCGATCGCTGCCGGCATGACCCCTCCCAGATCCTGGAGGCGGCGCGCGGCATCGAGGTGGGCCACATCTTCCAGCTTGGCCGCAAGTATTCCGATGCCCTCGAGGCCACCTTCACCAACGACGCCGGCTTCGACGAGGCTCTCTGGATGGGCTGTTACGGCATCGGTGTCTCACGGCTGGCCCAGGCTGCCGTGGAGCAGAACCACGACGGCGATGGCATGCGCTGGCCGGTGGCCATCGCCCCCTTCGAGGTGATCGTGGTGATCGCCAACGTTCAGGAGAGTTCCCAGCGCGAGCTGGCCGAGCAGCTCTATGGCCAGTTGCTCGACGCCGGCATCGAGGTGCTGCTTGACGACCGGTCCGAGCGGGCGGGGGTGAAGTTCAAGGACGCCGATCTGATCGGTATTCCCTGGCGTCTGGTGGTGGGGCGCGGGGCTGCTACCGGCCAGGTGGAGCTGGTGCGGCGGGCCGATGGCGAGAAGGCCGATCGTCCGGCGGAGGCGGTGGTGGCTGAGCTGGTCGAGCGGATCCGGCAGGAGCGGTCCGGGGTGGAGTTCGGGGTCTGATTTCTGAGGCCCCACCTAGGATCGCCGCAACTGCACTCCCTGCCTTGGTCGCCTTCCTGCGCCGCACCCTGCTCCGCCCGCTGCTGAGCGTCTGCCTCTGTCTGGCCCTCTGCCTCAGCCTGGGACTCACGGCCTGCAGCAGTGCCAGCGGCCTGAGCGGCAACTACGTCGACGACACGGTGAACGTGGCCAAGACCCTGCTCACCACCATCGCGATCAGTCAAGACGACCCGGACCGCGCCGAAGCTGAAACCCAGGCTCGCGCTTTGATCAACGACTACATGTCCCGTTACCGGGCCCGCCGCGACGTCAACAAGCTGGGCTCCTTCACGACGATGCAGACCGCCCTGAACTCCCTGGCAGGCCACTACGCCGGCTATACCAACCGGCCGCTGCCCGACGTCCTGCGAAGCCGTCTGGAGAAGGAGCTTCAGAAGGCGGAGACCTCCGTGGTGCGCGGGGCCTGACCGGCCTTGGTGCCCAGCACCTTCCGGGAGCTTCTCTTTGACGAACCGCCCCTCCGTCTGAGAAGCTCACCGATTGTGCTTAGAAGCGGCTGCGGGCCGCTGTGTCCTTGGCCAATGTTGTCGTCATCGGTGCACAGTGGGGCGACGAAGGGAAGGGCAAGATCACGGATCTGCTGAGCCGGTCCGCTGATGTGGTCGTCCGCTATCAGGGAGGGGTCAATGCCGGGCACACAATCGTCGTCGATGACCGGGTCCTCAAGCTCCACCTGATTCCTTCCGGGATCCTGTACGCCGACACCATGTGCCTGATCGGTTCGGGCACGGTGGTCGATCCCAAGGTCATGCTTGGAGAACTCGACATGCTCGAGGGCTACGGCATCGACGTTTCTGGTCTGAAGCTGGCCTCCACGGCCCACGTGACCATGCCGTACCACCGCCTGCTGGATCAGGCGATGGAGCAGCGCCGCGGCGATCGCCGCATCGGCACCACCGGCCGAGGCATAGGCCCCACCTACGCCGACAAGTCGGAGCGCAATGGCATTCGCGTCCTCGATCTGCTCGATGAGGCCCGCCTGCGCGATCGCCTGCTTGGCCCCCTGGCCGAAAAGAACGATCTGCTGCAGAAGGTCTACGGCCTCGAACCCCTCGAGGCGGAGGCGGTGATCGCCGAATACGCCGGCTACGGCCGTCGGCTTGCCCCCCACGTGGTCGACTGCACCCGCACCATCCACCAGGCGGCGCGGGCCCGCAAGAACATTCTGTTCGAGGGGGCCCAGGGCACCCTCCTCGACCTCGACCATGGCACCTACCCCTACGTCACCTCCTCCAACCCCGTCTCGGGCGGAGCCTGCATCGGTGCCGGTGTTGGTCCCACCCTGATCGACCGGGTGATCGGCGTGGCCAAGGCCTACACCACCCGGGTGGGTGAGGGGCCCTTCCCCACGGAACTGCAGGGCAGCCTCAACGACCATCTCTGCGACCGCGGTGGTGAATTTGGCACCACTACTGGCCGCCGCCGCCGCTGCGGTTGGTTCGATGGCGTGATCGGCCGCTACGCGGTGCAGGTCAACGGGCTCGACTGTCTGGCCATCACCAAGCTCGATGTGCTCGATGAACTCGACGAGATTCAGGTCTGCGTGGCCTACGAGCTCGATGGCCAGCGGATCGATCACTTTCCCAGCAGCTCTGAGGACTTCGCGCGCTGCCAGCCGGTCTTCGAGACCCTGCCCGGCTGGCAGTGCTGCACGGCTGACTGCCGCAGCCTCGACGACCTGCCCGCCACCGCCATGGCCTATCTGCGCTTCCTGGCGGAGCTGATGGAGGTGCCCATCGCCATCGTCTCCCTCGGTGCCCAGCGCGACCAGACGATCGTGGTGGAGGATCCGATCCACGGTCCGAAGCGTGCCCTGCTGAGCGCCTGAGCCCCAGCCTGCAGCCCCTGCCCCGCGGCCCCCCAGTCTCTGCACCTCAACTATCCTGCTCCCCACCCATGACCAGCACCTCGGCCAGCGCCCCAAAGCCCTTCGACGTGGTCGGCATCGGCAATGCCATCGTCGACGTGCTTGTTCAGGCCGAGGAAAGCTTTCTCGACGACCATGGGCTCAGCAAGGGCACCATGGCCCTCGTCGATGAGAGCCAGGCCGAGCTTCTCTACGCCAGCGTCGGCCCGGGCCTGGAGACCTCCGGTGGCTCGGCCGCCAACACCCTTGCCGGTATCGCCCAGCTGGGGGGACGCGCCGCCTTCATCGGCCGGGTCCGCGATGACCAGCTGGGCGCGATCTTCACCCACGACATCCGCTCCGTCGGCGCCCGTTTCGAGAC
Organism: uncultured cyanobacterium; assembly: GCA_903882285.1. Classification (GTDB taxonomy): domain Bacteria; phylum Cyanobacteriota; class Cyanobacteriia; order PCC-6307; family Cyanobiaceae; genus Cyanobium. Next base: position 11,201 of record CAIRWM010000134.1, on the reverse strand, counting down.
AACCGCCGCTACCACGGGGCCGTCCACGGCGCGCTGCCTGATCCTGGTCACACCTGATGCCCAGCGCACCATGTGCACCTATCTGGGGGCCTCCGTGGGGCTGGATCCGGCCGATCTGGATCTCGATCTTGTGCGCCAGTCCCAGATGCTGTACCTCGAGGGCTACCTCTGGGACAGTGAGGAGGCGAAGCGGGCCTTCATCGCGGCCGCCGAGGCTGCTCGAGAGAGCGGCGGTCAGGTGGCGCTCTCCCTCTCCGATGCCTTCTGCGTCGATCGGCATCGCGACAGCTTCCTGGAGCTGGTCGACGGCCACGTCGATGTGCTGTTCGCCAATGAGATGGAGATCACGGCGCTCTACAAGGCCGACAGTTTCGAGGCCGCGGCCGACCGGGTACGGGGTCGTTGCCGGGTGGCGGCGCTCACCCGCAGCGAGCAGGGATCGGTTCTGTTGGCAGGAGATGAGACGATCGCCATTGCACCGTTCCGGCTCGGCGACCTGGTCGACACCACTGGAGCCGGCGACCTCTACGCCGCCGGCTTCCTGCATGGCTACACCCGTGGCGAGAGCCTGGAGCGCTGCGGCCGCCTGGGTTCGCTCTGCGCCGGCCAGGTGGTCACCCAGTTGGGTCCCCGCCCCCAGGCCTCGTTGCCGGAGCTTGTGCGCCAGCACCTGGGCTGAGCTGGTCTTGGCACCAACTGCCGTAGTCGCCGCCGCAGTGGGCCGGCCAGTGGATCCATTCCGGGACCTCGTAGCTGTGTAGCTCCAGCACGGCGAGATGGAGGGCCTCCAGGTGCTCCGGGCTGGTCTTGAGCAGCAACTGCACCTCTTCACTCGCCTCCAGCCGGCCCTGCCAGCGGTAGTGGGAGCGCACGGGCAGCAGGCTGGCGCAGGCCACCAGGCGGCGGTCCAGCAGCGCCAGGGACAGGGCTTCGGCTTTCTCTCGGTTCGCCTCGCTGGTGAGCACCAGATGCAGGGGGCTCTCGCCTGTCGTCATTGGTCTTTGGGCAGAGATTCCGAGGCTGGCATGACCTCGGCTTCCAGCCGCTGGAGCAGTTCGGCCAGGGGCAGGCTCTCGACGCCGCAGGGTTCGGCGGGCCGCTCCAGCAGCAGCAGGGTCAGGCCCAGCTCGCTGGCGATGCGGCGCCAGTGGGCTTCAGTGGGGCCGCCGGAGCTGCGGCAGAGAACCGTGTCGATCCCCCAGCGCCGGCAGAGGGCCCGCTCGATCGCGGCCTCGGCCTCGGCCTCGCCGCTGGGCCGCAGGCAGGCCAGCCGCTCCGGCGCCAGGCCCGCTGCCAGGGCCTGCTGCAGGGCCCCGGCGTGGGGCAGAATCCTGGCGTGCAGGATCGCCTTGGGCACGCCGCGTTGGAGCAGCGGCACGGCTTCCGCCAGGCGGCGGGCGCCGATGGGCAGCAGCAGCCCCTCAGGCGGCGCCTCCTGGCGGCCCAGTGCACCCAGCGCGTCGAGGTCGGCCAGGAGACGCACCTGGCCACCGGCCAGGGCTGGACGCTCCAGCCGCAGCAGGCGGACGCCGGCGCAGGCACAGCCCTGAGCGAGTGCTGCGCTGATGCGGCTGGCGAAGGGGTGGGTGGCATCGATCACCCAGCGATAGGTCCCGCTGGTGGCGGCGGCTCGCGCCAGCTCGGCCAGGACGCCATTCAGGGCGCGGGCCTCGAGGCCGTCGTCACTGGTGTCGCCACCGATGCTGCCCACGGTCAGCTCCAAGGCCGGGTGGGGGGCATAGGCACGGGCCGCCGCTGCCGTCACGACGCTCACGTGCACCCTCCAGCCCGCCCGCAGCAGCAGTTCGGCCAGCGGCGGTCCTTCACCGGTGCCGGCGACCAGCCAGAGCGTCCCGCGGGTCTGGTGAAACGGAGGGGCGTGCATCAGGATGAGTACTCCCAATGGTTGGTCGGGGTGTGAACCACTGTCTGCTCGAAGCCGAGGTGCTGGAGGCACCCCAGATTCGCTATACGAAGGACAACCAGACCCCTGTGGCCGAGATGAGCGTGCGTATTGAGGGGCTGCGTCCGGATGATCCGCCGGGTCAGCTGAAGGTGGTGGGCTGGGGCAATCTCGCCCAGGATCTGCAGAACCGCGTTCAGGTGGGCCAGCGCCTCGTGCTTGAGGGCAGCATGCGCATGAACACGGTCACCCGCCAGGACGGCGTGAAGGAGAAGCGGGCCGAGCTGACCCTGTCCCGCCTGCATCCCCTGATCCCTGGCGCTGCTCCCATGTCCGGAGCCTCTGCGGGGCCCTCGGCCGAGAGCGGCATGTCTGGCCCCCAGCGTCGCTCGGCCCCCGCGCCGCGAGCGATGGATCAGGCGTCCGTTTCGCGTACCGGCGGCGCGGTGGCCTCGGGTGTGCCAGCGGCAGCCGGGGCCCCGGCTGCTCCGCCGGCGCCCTCCGCACCGGTCTGGAACACCGGACCGCTGATCCCCGAGGAGAGCCTCGACGACGACGACATCCCCTTCTGATCAGAGTTCGCTGAGCCGCTCACCAGCCTGCTCGAGCAGCTGGCCCAGTTCCCGCTCCAGAGCGGCCAGGTCGAGGCGCCACTGGGGCCAGAGCCCACTGTCGATCTGACGCAGCAGCCAGAGCCTGTCCTGGCGTAGCTGTTCAATCAGTTCGCTGGTGCTGATGGCCGCCTCTGCGGTGCCGCTGTCGCCTGTGGGTTCGGCGGCGGCGCTGGAGCCGGCTGGATTGGCGTCGACGGGCATGCTGGACGTGGAACCCCCGGTGCTCCCATCCTGCCCCCTGCTGCAGGAAGATGGGGCGATGCAAGCCCTCAGATCCCCCGGCAGTCTGGTCACGATCGGCGGTGCGCTGCTCACCGTGATCGGCTCGATCGCCTATCTCGGCGACAACGCCAACCTCAGTCTACCGACGATTTTCTACGGCATTCCGATCCTTCTCGGTGGCCTGGCGCTCAAGTCGTCGGAACTGCCTCCGGCGGCGCGCCTCACTTCCCCGGCTGCCCTGCGCGAGCTGCGCCAGGAACCGGCCAACGAAGCGCTTGCCAAGCTGCTGGCCGACGTCACCCGCTGGCGCTATGGCCAGAAGGCCCACCTCGAGTCCTCGCTGGAGGCGCTGAAGCTCTGGGATGAGGAGGATCCTCCCCAGCTCGAGAGCATCGAGGAGCTCAGCGATGGCGGCTATGGCCTGCGTCTGGTGTTCGCCTGTCACGGCGTGCCCTACGCCCGCTGGCAGGAGCGTCAGGAGCGGCTGGGCCGCTTCTTTGGTTCCGGGCTCCGGGCCGAGCTCAGCCAGCCCGCGCCTGATCGGGTGGCCCTGTCCCTGCTGTCTTTCGCCCCTTCCACCCCCGCCCAGCCTTGACCAGCGATTTCTTGGTCAGTCCCCAAGACAGCCAGCGCGTCTCCGTCCTCAGTGAGGCGCTGCCCTACATCCAGCGCTTCGCCGGCCGCTGCATCGTGGTCAAGTACGGCGGCGCAGCCATGGTGCGTGCCGACCTCCGGGATGCGGTCTTCCGCGACCTCGCCCTGCTGGCCTGTGTGGGCGTGCAGCCGGTGGTGGTCCATGGCGGCGGGCCGGAGATCAACCAGTGGCTCGGGCGTCTGGGAATCGAGCCCCATTTCCGCAATGGCCTGAGGGTTACGGACGCCGCCACCATGGAGGTGGTGGAGATGGTGTTGGTCGGCAAGGTCAACAAGCAGATCGTCAACGGCCTCAACCGTGTCGGTGGTCGGGCGGTGGGCCTCTGCGGCAGCGATGGGCAGCTGGTGCAGGCCCGCACCTGGGGTGAGGGGGTCAATGGGCTGGTGGGCGAGGTGGCCGCGGTCGATCCCAGCGTGCTGTCTCCCCTGCTGCGCAGCGGCTACATCCCGGTGATCTCCAGCGTCGCCCCCGATGGCGAGGGGCAGGCCCACAACATCAACGCAGACACGGTGGCTGGTGAACTGGCGGCGGCCCTCCAGGCCGAGAAGCTCGTCTTACTCACCGATACCCCAGGCATCCTGCGCGACCCCACGGACCCCCAGTCTCTGATTCGCCAGCTCACCCTCTCCGAGGGCCGGGAGCTGATCCATTCCGGTGTGGTCAGCGGCGGCATGATTCCGAAAACCGAGTGCTGCATCCGTGCCCTGGCCCAGGGCGTCAAGGCCGCGCACATCGTCGATGGCCGGGTGCCCCATTCCCTGCTGCACGAGGTGTTCACCGACGCCGGCATCGGCACGATGGTGGTGGGCAGCCAGGGGGGCCGGAGGGCCTGATGGCACGGGCTGAGGTCCATGGCTGAACGGGCTCTCGATGCCGAGCTGGCCACGCTGCTGGCGTCGGCCCGGCAGGCGATCGATTGCGGCGATTACGGCCGGGCGCTGCGCCAGCTGGAGCCGCTTGCCGAGCAGCATGGGCCCCGCGGAGCAATCGGCGCTGGCGTGCGCCTGCTGATGGCCACGGCCCTGATGGGCCAGGGCGAGAGCGAGCGGGCGGCGGACTGCTGCCGTGCACTCCAGGGGTGTGTCGATGCCACGCTGCGTGCCCGGGCCCGGGACCTGCTCACGGTGCTGGAGGCCCCGGCGCTGCGCCGGCCGCGGGGCTGGTCCCTGACCCTGCCCGATCTGGGCGGTGCCAGCCCGATCGAGGGGCTCGGTGCCGCTCTTGGCCGGCGTCGGCGGCCCCTACCGCCCCCTGAGCCGTCGCCACCGCCGGTGGGACCGACCCGGGCCCCCCTCGGCTTTGCGGTGATCGTCGCCGGGTTGTTGCTCCTGCTGCTGCTCGCCACCGGGCTCGGTGGCTGTATGCAGGTGCGCAGCGAGCTGCGCTTCGAAGGGCCGGGGCGGCTGCAGCTTCGCCATGTACTGGGCAGCACCTCAGGGGCACCGATCCCCTGGCAGCAGCGCTGGGCCGACGGCCTACTCCAGGGCCCTGCCCCCTTCCGCCGCGACCACCGAGGTGCCCGCAGCGGTGCCGGCACTGGCGAGCGGCAGAGCCTCAGCACGCCGGTGCTGCCGGCAGCTCAGACCCTCGACGCCCTGGCTGGGAGCCTGCGTTCCGCAGCGGCCTTGGCCGACCTTCCCCTCGCCGAGCCCCAGCTGCTGCTGCAGGAGCGCAACTGGCTGGTGGGAGTGCGTCAGCAGCTGACCCTCTCCATCGACCTGCGGCCTATGGAGGCCCTGCCCGGTCTGGATCTGAGTCTGCGTCTGGTGCCGGTGCGGCCGTCGGCGCTGCGCCACGCCGCACCGCTGCAGCCCCGGGCCGTGGGTGGGGACTCCGGACGGGAGCCCGCCCTGCTCTGGACGCTGCAGCCCGGCCAGCTCAACCAGCTGGAGCTGTGCTGCTGGCGCTGGAGCCCGCTCGGCCTCGGCAGCGTGGCCATCGGCCTGGTCCTGGTGCTGGCGCTGGGGCTGCAGCAGGTACGGCTGCTGCTTGGCTTCGGCCCGCCCCAGCTGCCGGCCTGAAGCCTCAGAGCTCCAGGGGATCCGGATCGATCGCCAGGCTCACGGCCTGGGGCAACATCGGCCCCAGAGCGCCCTCGCTTGGGATCGGCACAGCGCTGTCACGGGGGCCGTGCAGCAGCACCTGCCAGCGGCTCCGCCCGGCCACCCGCGCCACTGGGGCCGGCGCCGGTCCGATCATGCACCACCCGGCAGCCTCCACCTGGGGCCGGATCGCCTCCACCAGCGCTGTGGCCGCTGTCGCGGTGCCGCTGGCCGAGGGGCCGGCCAGGCGCAGCAGGCAGGCACGGCTGAAGGGCACCAGAGCGCCGCTGCGCCGCATCTGCCCCTCCTCCTCGAGGAAGCGCTCGTAGCGACCGTCGACCAGGTGACGGATCACGGGATGGTCCGGGCTGTAGGTCTGAACCAGAACTTCGCCGGGCAGCTCCCCCCGGCCGGCCCGGCCGGCGAGCTGGAGCAGCAGCTGCAGGCAGTGCTCCGACGAGCGCAGATCGGGGCGGTGCAGCAGCCCGTCGGCCGCCAGCACCGCCGCCAGCGTCACCCGTGGCAGGTCCATGCCTTTGGCAAGCATCTGCGTCCCTACCAGCACGTCCGCCTCGCCGTTGGCAAAGCGCTCCAGCAGGCGGCGATGGCCATCGCGTCCGCGGGTGGTGTCCTGATCGAAGCGCAGCAGCCGCAGACCCTCGAGCTCCTCGCCCAGCTGCTCCATCACCCGCTGGGTGCCGGCGCCGAAGGGTTTGAAGGCGCTGGAGCCGCAGTGTCCGCAGCGCGCCGTCACCTCCTGGCGGTGGTCGCACCAGTGACAACGCAGCCATTCCTCGCCGCCGGCTCCGCCGCGGCGGTGCACCGTCAGGGAGACGTCGCAATGGGGGCACAGCACTGCCTCCCCGCAACTTCGGCAACTCAGAAAGGAGCGATAGCCCCGCCGCGGCACCAGCACCACGGCCTGTTCGCCGCGCTCCTGCAGGCCGTGCAGGCGACCCATCAGGGCCCGGCTGATCAGTCGCCGGTGGCCCTCCGCCAACTCGTGGCGCATGTCCACCACGCGCACCGGCGGCAGGGCGCGGTCGCCGATGCGCCGGGGTAGGCGCAGCAGCTGGGTCTGGCCCTCCTGGCAGCTGAGCCAGGTTTCTAGCGAAGGAGTGGCACTGCCCAGCAGCAGCCGTGCGCCGTCGGCTGCGGCGCGCAGCCGGGCCACGTCGCGGGCGTGGTAACAGGGCATGGGGCTCTCCTGTTTGTAGGAGCTGTCGTGCTCCTCATCCAGCACGATCAGCCCGAGTGGTTGGAGCGGCAGGAACACCGCCGAGCGGGTGCCCACAGCCACCTGCGGCTCGCCGGTGGCCGTCGCCCTCAGGCAGGCCCGCCAGGCGGCGACCCGCTCCGCGTCCCCCATGCCGCTGTGATATTCGAGCACCCGGCGGCTAAAGCGCAGACGGCAGCGGTCGAGCAGCTGGGGAATCAGGCCGATCTCCGGCGCCAGCAGGAGGACACTGCGGCCCTGCTCCAGCTGTTGGGCTGCGGCCTGCAGGTAGACCTCGGTCTTGCCGGCACCGGTGACTCCCCAGAGCAGCAGGGCCCCGCCCGGGGGGGCGGCGCTGATGGCCGCGATGGCGACCGCCTGGTCGGGGGTGGCGCTGCGGGGGAGTTCCCGATGAGGTTCGTCAACAGCGGCACCATTGCTGGCACCACGCTCCGGCACCGCCGGGCTGCGGGATCGGGAGCTGCCAGCGGCCAGAAGCACCGCCTGGCGCTGCAGCAGCCCCCGCCGCTCCAGGGACGCCACCATGCCGCGGCCGAAGCCATCGGGGCCGATCAGGTCCCGCAGCAGCCTGCGGCCGCCGTGGGCGTCGAGCTGCTCCATCAGGGCTCGCTGCTTCGCTGGTAGATCGTCGGGAAGGGTCGTTCCGAGCCGGAGCACCTCCCAGAGCTTGCGGCCTGCGGAGGCCTGACGGGGTCGCTGGCCGAGCCAGCCGGGGGGAAGAGCGCTCTTGAGAGCCCGGAACGCACTGGTGTGGCAGCGCTCGGCCAGGGCTGCGATCAGCTCCTGCCAGTGCGCATCGACAGCAGCGCTCTGCAGCACGGCCTCGATCGATCGGATCGGTTTGCCCTCCAGCTCCGCAGGGGGCTGCTGCCGGCAGGCCACCACCAGGCCCACATGGCGACGGGCCTGCAGGCGCACTTGCACCAGATCGCCCACGGCCACCGCCTGGGAGTCGGCGTTGGCATAAGTGAAGGCCTGCCCCTCACGGCCCGCCTCCAGCCAAACGTCTAGCCAGGGGGGCGCTGCCGGTCCGACGGAGAGTAAGGGGGGGCTGCTCTCACTCTGCCAGCCGCGCCCCTCGGCAGGGGAAGCGTCTTGCAAAGGTCTCAGCCAATTCCTAGAATGAATTTGTTGGGCATGCTCAAGGGCTGCCGACGGAACCCGACAGAGCTCCGTCCAGAGGGAAGACTTATCGAGTGGCTAGGGAGAAACTCTCCCACTCATTGCCCTCAGGTCTGCGACCACCCCTGACAACGCTGTCTCGGCTTCGGCCGCCCACTTTGGTGTCGGCCTTCCCATCCCCAGCTACACGCCCCAGCGTCAATCTCCAGCGACCCTGAAGCTCCGGGCCCAGGGTAACCGGCTTCGCCCTCGGCGTCGCATCGGGGCTTGCCTACCCGTTTTGAACCCACCCACGTCGTGCCCTGATGCTCCTCAGCCCGCTCTTCGGTCGTTCGAACCCGCCAGGTCCTGTTGTCGCCGACAGGAGCGATTGCTGATCCCGATGGCTCCGGACGGCTGAGCGCTGCGCCCGGTTTGTTGTTCCTCTTCCCCCTCTTCACCCCTTTCTGTTCTCCCTCGTCGCCTCCATGAGCCCTGTCGTCGCCAAAGCCTCTTCCGCCAAGGCTTCTACCTCTGCCGCTGCCACCCCTGCGGCTAGCGCCGCTGTGGCGGCTTCTCCGGCCCAGCCCAAGTTGGTCGTGCCTGAAATCATTGCCACCTTGACGGTGGCCGGGGAAGTGGTGCCGGCACCGAAGCTGCGTAAGGCCACCGCGACTTCCAAGCCTGCGGCCTCCAAGGCGGCCAAGGCCACTGGAGCTGTCAAAGCCACCGCAGGGGAGAAGAGCAGCAAGGGGAGCAAGGCGAAGGTGAAGGCGGTGTCGAAGGTGGAGGAACTCAGCGGTGTTGTGCCCGCAGCTGCTGGCGGCCAACTGGATGCCGCCGCCGATCAGCTGCTGGCTGCCGACGTCGGAGAGACGAAGGATGAGAAGAAGGACGCCAAGTCCGCCAAGGCCCTGGCCAGCATCAAGGTGGGGCCGAAGGGCGTCTACACCGAGGATTCGATCCGGGTGTATCTGCAGGAGATCGGTCGGATCCGGTTGCTGCGGCCCGATGAGGAGATCGAACTGGCCCGCAAGATCGCCGATCTGTTGGAGCTGGAGGAGAAGGCTGCTGAATTTGAGGCCGACAAGGGGCATTTCCCCGACAGCAAGGAATGGGCGGCCCTCTTCGATATGCCGCTGATCAAGTTCCGGCGTCGCTTGATGCTCGGACGCCGGGCCAAGGAAAAGATGGTGCAGTCCAACCTGCGTCTGGTGGTCTCGATTGCCAAGAAGTATATGAACCGCGGCCTGTCTTTCCAGGACCTCATCCAGGAAGGCAGCCTCGGCCTGATCCGAGCTGCCGAGAAATTCGATCACGAGAAGGGCTACAAGTTCTCCACCTACGCCACCTGGTGGATCCGTCAGGCGATCACCCGCGCCATCGCGGATCAGTCGCGCACCATCCGCTTGCCGGTTCACCTCTACGAAACCATCTCCCGCATCAAGAAGACCACCAAGACGCTCTCGCAGGAATTCGGCCGCAAGCCCACGGAGGAGGAGATCGCCGAGAGCATGGAGATGACGATCGAGAAACTGCGCTTCATCGCCAAGTCGGCCCAGCTGCCGATTTCCCTCGAGACGCCGATCGGCAAGGAGGAGGACTCCCGCCTCGGTGACTTCATCGAGGCTGATATCGAGAATCCAGAGCAGGATGTTGCCAAAAATCTGCTGCGGGAAGATCTTGAGGGGGTGCTGGCCACCCTCAGCCCTCGCGAGCGCGATGTGCTGCGGCTGCGCTACGGCCTCGATGACGGCCGCATGAAGACACTGGAGGAGATCGGCCAGATCTTCGACGTCACCCGCGAGCGCATTCGCCAGATCGAAGCCAAGGCGCTGCGCAAGCTGCGCCATCCCAACCGCAATGGAGTGCTCAAGGAATACATCAAGTAAGGTCCGGCAGCCTGTCCGGCCCTTGCTTGTCCGATCCTTCCCTGACAACGCGCTCCAGCTCCGGCGTCCGGCCGCAGCTGCGCCTGTCGGTGGTGCTGCCCACTTTTAACGAGCGCGACAACGTGGCGCCGATTGTGGCCGAGTTGCTGCCCCTGGGCGAGCGCTACGACCTGGAGATCCTTTTCGTCGATGACGACTCCGCCGACGGCACGGCAGAGGTGGTGCGGGATCTAGCCCATCGCCATGACGCCATCCGTCTGATCCGTCGCGTCGGCCGGGCCGGCCTCTCCAGCGCCATCAAGGAGGGGATTCTCGATGCCACCGGCGATCTGGTGGTGGTCATGGACTGTGACGGCCAGCACGAGCCGGCCACGGTGGCCCGCGCCGTTGAGCACCTGCTGGCCACCGGCTTCGACCTGGTGATCGGTAGTCGTTTCCACGTCGAGGCGGAGATCCTCGGCCTCAGTGACCGGCGCGAGCGCAATTCCACCTGGGCCAACGCGGTCGCCTGTTTCAGCCTGCCCCGCTACCGGGCGCTCACCGACTTCATGAGCGGCTTCTTCGTGCTGCGCCCCGAGGCGGCCTTGCCCTTCGTGCGCCGGGTTGATGTGAACGGCTTCAAGTTCCTCTACGAGCTGCTCGCCCTCAGTGGCGGTCGCCTGCGGGTGTCCGAGGTGCCATTGAGCTTCCAGCCTCGCATCGCCGGGGACTCCAAGCTCGATCTGGCGATCGTCTGGGATCTCGGCGTCTCGATCCTGCACACCCTGTTGTTGCGCAGCGTGCCGCGGCGGGCGATCAGCTTCGCCCTTGTGGGCGCCAGCGGTGTGGTGGTGCAGCTGCTGGTCAACCGGCTGCTGATGGCCGTGGGCTGGAGTTTCGAGCAGGCCCTGCCACCGGCTGTGGTGACCGCCGCCACCTCGAACTACCTGATCAACAACGCCCTCACCTTCCGCTTTCAGCGCCAGAAGGGGCTGGCCCTGCTGCGCGGTCTGTGCAAGTTCCTAGTGGTGGCCTCCCTGCCCGTGCTCGCCAATGTGGGTGTGGCCTCTGCTTTCTACAGCCTGGTCTCGGCCGACACCTTCTGGGCCCAGTTGGCCGGGATCGTGGTGGTGTTCGTCTGGAACTATGCCGCCTCCTCCAAATTTGTCTGGAACAGTCCCTGAACGCCACGCTTCCCGCACCGAGCCCCTGGACACCAGCTCCTCGCTCCAGGGCACCCGGTCCGTTCCTGGTGACGGCGGCGTCGCCCTAGGTTGCTGTCGATTCCGCTCATGCTCCTCTCGATGGCGATCGACACCCTTTCGATCGATCGACCGCCAGAGTCCTGGGCGGCTCCTGGAGTGACGGGTCCGGCGAGACGGCTGGCCCTGCGGTTGGCTCAGCGGCTGGAGGCTGATCCGCTGGCGCTGAACTTTCTGACGCTCCTCCTGCTTCTGCTGCTCTGCTGGCTGGCCTTCTTCCATGGCCTGGGCGCCCTGGGTCTGATGGACAAGACCGAGGCCCTGTTCGTGGAGGTGGGCCATCAGATGCTGCGC
>CAIRWM010000133.1 GCA_903882285.1 uncultured cyanobacterium | reverse complement strand
TTGGTGAGTGCCCTGCGCCTCAACCGCCTGACCCGCCCTGGCTGATGGCGCCTCACCAGAAGGTTTGGCAGGGAAAGGTGGACAGCTGGGGATCGGCGGTGAGCAGCATCAGACGGTCCAGTTCGGCCTGGGCAGCCAGCATGCGATCAAAGGGATCGCGATGGGGCTGGCTGTACGCCCCCGCCCGCAGGCCATGGGCCAGGGAGATCGGCAGCGCCTCGAAGCCATCGGCCTGCAGCAACCCGGGTAGATCGCCGATGGCGCCGTTCAGTTCGGGCAGCTTGCCCTGGTGGTGCTTGAGGCTGAGCTCCCACACTGAGGCCGCACTCACCAGCACGGGAGTCGCTGGGTCGCTGAGCAGCTCGCGCACAGCGGTGGAGAGGCGATCGGGTTCAAACCACCACCACAGCAGGGCGTGGCTGTCGAGCAGGTAGGCGGCCTCACGGCTCATGGCTGCGGAGCCTCCGGCAGCAGGGGGCCGGACTCCCAGCTCTCCAGTTCGCTGGGGTCCATGGGGTCGAGCAGCACGTTGGGCTGGCTGAGGGGACCCCGGCTACGCAACCGGCCTGGGATGCGCTGGGGAGCGGGCGGCGCCAGGGGCATCAGCCGCGCCCAGGGCTTGCCGGCCTTGGCTAGCACGATGGTTTCACCGGCGTGGGCCTCATCGATCAGGCGCGACAGGTGGGTTTTGGCCTGGTGGACGTTCACCACTCGCATGGAACCCTCTGGCATGACGGCGCCGAACAGCGTTTTAGTTAGTTTAGCCCTGGCCTAAGCCAATTGGAGATCGACGATGTCGTTGGAGGGCGTGACCGCCCCATGGCTTCCCCGCGCCCCCCGTCGCTGGCCCAGGCCCCCCACTACCGCCTGCCGGAGCTGCTGCACGACATCCGCCTGCTCGATCTACTGGAGCTCTGCGGCACCACCGTGCAGACCAGCCGTCACCTGCAGCTGAGCCAGCCGGCTGGTTGGCCAACGCCAAGAGGGCAGCCGCCGCTACCGGCTCCTTTCAGAGGATTTCGGGTTGGTGCGCGATCGCCGCCAGCTCTGGGGCTGCGGCTGGGTTGCCGCGCCCATCGCCTGGCCTCTGGGGTGGCCCGGATCGGCAGCGACCTGCTCCATCACCCATCACCCCCTGCTGGCGGGCTGCTCCTGGCTGCTGCCCACCCCCCAGCGGTTCCGGGCGGCGGCCAACTGGCTGGAGCTGGTGCGCCAGGGCGTACTCGATGGTGCCCTGATCTCAGGTCTGGAGTTGGAGGAGGCGGAAGGTGTGAACGATCAGGAGCTGCAGCTGCTCCACCTGGGGGAGCTGCCCCTGGCCCTGGCGTTCTGCCCCAAGGCGCCCGTGCTGGCAGGCCCGCCCCAGGGGGGCGCGTGGCTGAAGTGCTGGTGCCCGATCGCGGTGTGGCACCCGGCCTGCGGCGGCTCCTGCGCGAGCTGGGGCTCCCCCTGCGCAGCGGCGGCAACAGCCTGCAGACCCCAGACGACTGGATCAGCCGGATCCAGGGCAGCGCCCTGGCTCTGGTGGTGGCCGATCGGGAGGCCGATACCCGGGCCTCCCTGCAGCGCTGGCCCTTTGGCCACGGGGCCCAGGAGCTGGGCCGCATCGGCGGGTCGCAACAGCGGGAGGGCTGAAAGTATGCGCCCCGTGCATAGATCCAAGACTTACGGCCCCAAGTGCTTCTGGTGTGCTGCCACCTCGCTTCCGCTAGGTGCAGACTGGCCGCAGCGTCCCCTCACCCCCATGCCAGTCCCGCCGCTGCAGGCGGTGAAACGATGACCGCCCGCTTTTGGAAGATCTCAAGCCCGATGCCCAGGTCAGGGGCCTGGTGGGCCGCGAGGCTGTCCGGATTGTGTCCGCCGAGATGCTGGGGGAGGCCGTCAGCAAGGTGCTGTATCGCGGGCAAGGCGAAGACCTTGGCGAGCAGCTGCTGTTCCGCAGCAGCGAAGCCGATCGGGTGCTGGTCTCCGGTGGCCGTAAGTGGAGCTTGAGGGCGATGGCGAATAGCACCGGCTGCCCAGAGTGCACCACCTCCAGGAGTTCCAAGGCCCATGCCTGAAGCCGTCCTCGCCCCCGGCGCCCGGATCGAGTGCCGCAGCGCCGAGTGGCTGGTGCGCAGCCTTGGCCGCAGCTCCGATGGCCAGCAGGTGGTGGATGTGGTGGGGGTGTCGCCCTTCCTGCGGGAGAAGGAGGCCCGCTTCCTGGTGGAGGTGGAGAGGGCGGCCGGAAGCTTCAAGGTGCTGCAGCCGGAAGACACGGACCTGGTGTGCGATCCCTCGCCTCGCTACCGCGACAGTCTTCTGTTCATCGAGGCCCACCTGCGCCGCAGCGTGCCCACCGATGCCTCTCTGGTGGTGGGCCACCGGGCGGCGATGGATGCCCTGCCCTACCAGCTGCTGCCAGCTGC
>CAIRWM010000132.1 GCA_903882285.1 uncultured cyanobacterium | reverse complement strand
TGATGGGCGCCCTGGCCTGCCAGAGCGGTCCGATCGAATGGGTGGGGCTGCATCGCCACCACCACCTGTTCTCCGACCAACCCAACGACCACCACGACGCTGCCGGTGGACTGTGGTGGGCCCACAGCGAATGGATGCTGCACGAGATCCCCGCCCTGCGGGAGGTGCATCGCTTCAGCGGAGACCTGGAGCGGGATCCCTTCTACCGCTGGCTCGACCGCTGGTTCCTGCTGCTGCAGCTGCCCCTGGGGGCCGGCCTGTGGTTTTACGGCGAAGCGGCCCAGGTGCACGGCGGCGGCCTCGGCCTGGTGCTCTGGGCGATTCCGCTGCGCCTGGTGCTCGTGTATCACGTCACCTGGCTGGTGAACTCCGCCACCCACGCCTTCGGCTACCGCAACTTCGACTGCCCCGACTCCTCGCGCAACTGCTGGTGGGTGGCGATCCTGAGCTTCGGCGAGGGCTGGCACAACAACCACCACGCCCATCCCGCCAGCGCCCGCCACGGCCTGCGCTGGTTTGAGTTCGACATCACCTGGCAGCACATCCGTCTGCTGCGCGCCCTCGGCCTGGTGCGGCGGCTGCGGGTGGCCCGCTACCCCTGAGGCCGCCGCCCAGCGGCACTGGAGCCCCCCAGTTCGCGGCGGATCGCCGCCGCCAGGTCGACGGCCCCGTCCCCCGCGGAGTCCGCGATCAGGTCACGGGCGCGGCGGCGCAGCAGCTCCAGGAACTGATCCGGGGCCAGCTCCTCCTCGCCGGCGGCCCCCAGGGCGGCCAGGGTGCGCCGCAGGTCGGGCAGTTCGGCGTCAAGCTCCGTGGCGCTGTAGTCACGCTGGCCGGCCATCACCTCGGCGAAGCGCTCACGGCGCTGGCGCCGCGCCACCGGGTAGGCCGCCAGGAGCTGCTCCCGGCACTGGCGCCAGGAGCGGCCGGCGGTGAACAGGGTGGCCAGGGCGCCGGAAAGGGCGGCGGCCTCGGCGGCCTCGATGCGCAGATCGAAGGCGAGCGGAGGCGGCCTCAGGCCGATGAACACCTCCAGCAGCTCGCCGGGCCCAAGCACCCGGCCGGCCTCACTGGCCACCGGCAGGGCGCAGGCCTGCAGGGCCTCGCGCAGCTCGGGCTGGCCGGCCAGCAGCTGCTCGGCCGGGGCGGGATCAAGCCGCCCGGAGGGAGCCTGGGCCGCCAGCCATTGATTGATGCTGCCGAGGGCCAGGAACACCTCGGGGCCTGGGGAGGCAAGCTTGCCGTTGCGCAGCATCGACAGCTGAGAGTTGTGTACCCGGCCCAGATCCAGGGCCTCCGCCAACCCGGGCAGCACTCGGTGGGACCAGCCGTTGCGGGCGTGCCACACCCGGATCAGGTGAGCGAAGGCGACGCGCCCGGATTCGAGTTGCTCCCGGTGACGCAAGTGATCGGAATTCGTATTGCTATCATTCTAGCGTCCGATTCGGAGTCGGTCCTTCATGGCCGCCACACGTCTCTCCCGCCCCGCCAGCGCGCCGGGCCGCCTCGACCTCCAGGCCCAGCACACCCGTGCGGCCGCCCATATCAACAAAGGCCCCGAGGGCCTGCGACGGGCCCGCTCGCTGCACCAGAGCCGCAGCGGCGATCACCGGCCGCCCGCCGCCCCCGGCCCCAACTGGACCGTGATCGGCTTCATGGCCGCCATCCACGGGCTGGCACTGGTGGCCCTGCTGCCGCAGTTCTGGAGCTGGACGGCCGTCGCCACCCTGCTGATCCTCTACTGGGTCACCGCCTGCCTGGGCGTCACCATCGGCTACCACCGGCTGCTGAGCCACCGATCCTTCCGGCTGCCCCGCTGGGCCGAGCGCTTCTTCGCCACCTGCGGCGCCCTCAGCTGCCAGCACGGCCCCATCGACTGGGTGGGGCTGCACCGGCACCACCACAAGTTCTCCGATACGGATGCAGATCACCACGACAGCAGCAAGGGCCTCTGGTGGTCCCACATGGGCTGGATGCTGCAGACCGTGCCGGCCATGGCCGCCGTGCCACGGCTCACCGGTGATCTGGCCCGCGATCCCTACTACCGCTGGCTGAACCAGTGGTTCCTGCTGCTGCAGCTGCCACTGGCGGCCCTGCTGTTCTGGATCGGCACGATCAGCGGCGCCGGCGGCTGGGCCCTGGTGCTGTGGGGCATCCCGCTGCGCCTGGTGGTTGTGTATCACGTCACCTGGCTGGTGAACTCCGCCACCCATTGCTGGGGCGAGGCCAGCCACGACAGCGGCGACCAGTCCCGCAACAACCCCTGGGTGGCCGCCTTCACCTTCGGCGAGGGCTGGCACAACAACCACCACGCCTACCCCCATTCGGCCCGCCACGGCTTCGGCCCCGGTCAGTTCGACCTCACCTGGCAGCACATCCGGCTGCTGCGCGCCCTGGGCCTGGCCAGCAGTGTGCGGTTGCCCAGGGCAGCGGCGCCGTTGCCCTAGGGTGAACGATCGGTTTTTTGTCTATTCGCAGGATTCAGGTAAGTCATGGCCAAGCGCGTGCAAGTCGTCCTCAACGAAGACGTTCTCAGCCTCGGCCGAGACGGGGATCTGGTGGAGGTAGCCCCGGGCTACGCCCGCAACTTCCTCGTCCCGACCGGCAAGGCAGTGCCCGTCACCGCCGCCGTGCTGCGCCAGGTGGAGCACCGCCGGGCCAAGGAGGCCGAGCGCCAGGCCGCCCTCAAGCAGGCGGCGATCACCTTCCGCATCGCCCTCGACACCATCGGCCGCTTCACGGTCAAGAAGCAGACCGGCGGCGATGACGTGCTGTTCGGCACCGTCACCAACGGCGACGTGGCCGAGGCCATTGCAGCTGCCACCAAAAAGGAGGTCGACCGCCGCGACATCCTGGTGCCCGACATCCACCGCACCGGCACCTACAAGGTGCAGGTGAAGCTGCACCCGGAGGTGGTGGCCGAGCTCAACCTGGAAGTCGTCAGCTACTGAGTCGCTACCCAGCCACTGGTGTGATCTCTCGACCTGGCCAATCGGCCTCGGCCGGGCCAGGATCCATCCCCCCCACGCCGCCGGATCCCCAGGGGTCCGGCGGTTTCGGCATCCGCCGAATCGATCTCCGCAGAGCGTCCCCATGGTGAGCGTGCCGCTGGGCAACCCCCCGGGCGGGCCCGATTCCGGCCCTGAGCCCCCCCGCCCGCTGGCGGCGGGCAGCGGGCGGGGGGGAGCCCGCAGTCGCGACGGCAATGGTCGCGAGGGGAGTGGGGGCTTCGAGGCCCTGCCGGATTCGGTGCCGCCCCAGAACCTCGAGGCCGAGGAGTCGGTGCTGGGCGGGATCCTGCTGGATCCCGATGCCATCAGCCGGGTCGCCGAGGTGCTGCAGCCGGAGGCCTTTTATCTGGGGGCGCACCGCGAGATTTACCGCACTGCCCTGATGCTGCACAGCCAGGGCAAACCCACCGACCTCACCGCCATGAGCGCCTGGCTGGCAGACACGGGCCACCTGGAGAAGGTGGGCGGTTCGGCGCGGCTGGTGGAACTGGTGGAGCGCATCACCTCCACCGCCTCGATCGACCAGGTGGCGCGCCTGGTGATGGATAAATACCTGCGCCGCCAGCTGATCCGCTCCGGCAACGAGGTGATCCAGCTGGGCTTCGACCAGAGCAAGCCGATGGAGCAGGTGCTCGACGAGGCCGAGCAGAAGATCTTCGCCATCAGCCAGGAGAAGCCGAGCCTGGGGCTCACCCCCACCGCCGAGATCCTCACCAGCACCTTCAACGAGATCGAGACCCGCTCGCTCGGCATGGCGGTGGCGGGCATCCCGGTGAACTTCTACGACCTGGACGCCATGACCCAGGGGCTGCAGCGCAGCGATCTGATCATCATCGCCGGCCGGCCCGCCATGGGCAAAACAGCCATCACCCTCAACCTGGCCAAGAACGTGGCCCAGTTGCACCAGCTGCCGGTGTGCGTCTTCTCGCTGGAGATGAGCAAGGAGCAGCTCACCTACCGGCTGCTGGCCATGGAGGTGGGCATCGAGAGCGGCCGGCTGCGCACCGGCCGGCTGCAGCAGGAGGAATGGCCGCTGCTGGGCCAGGGGATCAACACCCTGGGACAGCTGCCGATCTACATCGACGACAAGCCCAACGCCGGCGTGCTCGAGATGCGCTCCCTCTGCCGCCGCCTGATGGCCGAAACCGGCAAGGAGCTGGGCCTGATCGTGATCGATTACCTGCAGCTGATGGAGGGCTCCGGCTCGGACAACCGGGTGCAGGAGCTCTCGCGCATCACCCGCGGCCTCAAGGGCATGGCCCGCGAACTCAACGTGCCGGTGATCGCCCTCTCCCAGCTCAGCCGCGGCGTCGAAGCCCGCACCAACAAGCGACCCATGCTTAGCGACCTGCGCGAATCGGGCTCGATCGAGCAGGACGCCGACCTGGTGCTGATGATCTACCGCGATGAGTACTACAACCCGGAAACCCCCGACCGCGGCATCACCGAGGTGATCGTGACCAAGCACCGCAACGGGCCGGTGGGCACGGTGAAGCTGCTGTTCGAGCCCCAGTTCACCCGCTTCCGCAACCTGGCGGCGCCCTGAGGCAACAGCCCAGCGCTCCGGGAGGATTAGGGGCTTCCGCCCCCGCTCCGATGATCCGCTCACGCGCTGCTGCGGGTGGTGGCCAGCGGCGTCTGTCACACCGATGCCTACTCCCTGTCCGGCGCCGTGGTGGTGGAGCTGGCCGAGGGCGTCACCTCGCTGGCCGTGGGCGACCACGTGATCCCGCTGTACTCACCGGAATGCCGGCAGTGCCGCTTCGTCGCCAGCTTCATCGACCACCACCTGCGGCACCACGCCCGGGCCTCAGGCTCATATTGCGACGGCGGATCTGCACCGTGAACAGCGCGATCCGCGATCGAGCGTTGAGCCCCGATCCATCGTCCCGGAACTCACCCCCCTGGCCGCTTCCGGTGGAAGCCAGCGACAAGCTCTTCTCTGACTCTTCCAGGAGCGCTGCCAGCTCCTCCCAAGGTCCTCAACGCCTGGCCCGCGTCGAACCGGAGCTGCTGCGCTTGGTTTCGCGAGGAGGCTCACCTGCCCCTAGGGCAGGCGGTGAACGAAGGGCTCAGGCAGTTGCAGCACAACCTCCAGGCCGCCCGCCTCCAGGAACGGATCGATCGGGAGCTGCGCGAAGGCGAAGCCCTGGTGCATCCGGAGGAGCTGGAGGCCTGGAGCGGCGACGCGTGCTGAATCCTGGCAGCGTGGTGCTGCGGCAACCCCGCCGCCACGACCGTGATCGTTGTGCCCCTCACCTCAGACACCGACGGCCAGGAACGACTGCCGATGCCGGTGCTGGCGGCGGCGCCAGCCAACGGGCTGCGGCACGCCAGCGCCGCGATGTGCGGTCGGGTGAGCTGCGTCCGCAAGGACCGGCTGAGTGCTCCCCTGGGGCAGCTCAGTTCCACCGACCTGCGCAGGATCCGGCTCGGGGTGGCGGCTGTGATCGGCCTGACCGATCTGCTGGTGTGAGGTGGGTGGAGCAGACCGGTGGGCGTCCCTGGCTTTCGCATGGCGGCACGGCGATCTGCGGGGCGAAGGGTTGCCGCTGCGCCTGATCGGCGGATCACCAGCAGAGGCTGCCCTGCCGCAGGGGGGCCAGCAGACGCTGCTCCTGGGTGTGCGGGTTGGCGCTGCGGTGTTGGGCCAGGGCCCGATCGAGGCTGTTGTAAGCAGGCTGATCGAGCGTTCCGCACCAGCGATGGGCGGTCAGCGGAGCAGGGGCAAGGGCAGGGGCGTGAGCGCGCCGCCATCGTGGGCCACCAGGGTGGTGGCGTCGCGGTAGTGACGCGGGGTCGCCAGCAGCAGGCGCCAGGCCTCGCGGCCATCGAGCAGCTGGTAGCGGACGCCGTGGCGCTCCTGGAGCAGCCGCCGCACCTGGGGGTAGTAGCCGCTGTTGAGCCCCGGAAAGATGTGGTGTTCGACGTGGTGCGAGAAGTTCAGATGCAGCAGATCGAGGATCGGCGGCAACCGCAACGACAGCGTATTGGCGAGGGGATCGTTGACCTCGCCGAGGGGGCAGAGCAGATGGTTGGTGTAGATGTAAGCCATCGCGCCCGCGTAGCCGATCCAGATCGGCAGGAAATAACCCAGCAGCAGCCGCAGCGGGCCGGCGCCAAGCCCGGCCACCACGGCGGCGTGCAGTCCGGCGATCGCCAGCAGCTCCCAGGCGATGCGGCGCCGCTCGCGCCGGCTCACCCGAAACGGCGCCGGCGGGAAGGCGGCACTGCCATCGGGAACAAGCAGCACCGAGGCGATGGTGCGCAGGTTATGCACCCCCCAGGCACTCGCCATCCCCAGGATCAGGCCGATCCCACTCACCTCATCGGAAGGGGTGAAGCGGTGCTGAATCCACTTGCCCCAGCTGGCCGGCTGATCTTCCAGGTAGCTGCGGTCGGGATCGCGCAGGCTGTTGGTATGGCCGTGGTGTTCGCGGTTGTGCACCGCCTGCCACAGGGTGGGCGGCATCCACAGCAGCGCCAGACCCGCCAGCCCCACCGTGCGGCGCCAGCCCTGGCCGCGCACGCCGCTGCCGTGCAGCAGGTCGTGGGTGGCGAACAGCAGCACGATCACGGCGTTGCCCATCACCAGGGCAAAGGGCAGGAAAGCCAGGGGCCAGAGACCTGGCCAGCGATCGAGCCGGGCGGCCATCGTCCAGCCGAGGATCAGGATCGCCAGGTTGAGCAGCACCAGCCACAGGCGGCTGCGATCGGTGCGGAAGGCGTGGGCCGGCAGCAGGGGGCGCAGCTCGCGGGCCAACTGCGCAACGGAGTGCGCAACGGGAGAAGAAAGCTCGATGGGGTCATCGCTTGAGACCCCAGTGGAACACGGCGCCGCTCCGGTTGCCGACCACCTTGGGGCCGCTCATCATGGATCGATGGTCCTGCTGCACCTGCTCTCCCACCCCAACCCCACCATCGGCTACGGGGTGCTCGCCCTGCATCTGCAGCAGGAACTGGCTGCGCTCGCCGGCAGCGGGACCTTCCTGTTCCAGTCCACCGACCTGGGCCGTCCTGGGGAACTCACCCAGGTGCGGGAGCTGCTGGAGACCCTGCCCATCGACCTGCCGGTGGTGAATGTGCTGGTCGGCGACGGCCGCACCTCCCATGAGGTGCTCGATCGACTGCCGGGCCTGAAGGTCACCTACACGGTCTTCGAGACAGACATCCTGCCCCTGGGCTGGAAGGAGAACCTGCAACGCTCCGATCTGGTGCTCACCGCCTCCACGTGGGGCGCGGACATTCTGCGGCAGGAGCTGGGAGCAACGCCGATCGCCGTGGTGCCCGGAGGCGTGGATCCCCTGCTGCACCACCAGTGGAACCGCCCCACCGAACTGCGGCCCTGGCAGCGGCATGAGCGGGCCGACGCACCGCTGGACGACTGCTTCCGCTTCCTCTGCGTGGGCAAGTTCGAAACACGCAAGAGCTACGCGGAGCTGCTCGCCGCCTTCGCCCTGGCCTTCGCCGATCGCCCGGATGTGCGCCTTCAGCTGCGGCCGCACAACATCTTCGACCCCAGCTACAGAGAGCAGCTGGAGCGACTCGTTCCTCCTGAACTGCGCCAGCGGGTGCTGATCGTGGAGGGCGACGACGCCGCGGCGCCGCTCAGCGCCGAAGCGATGGCGGAGCTATACCGCAGCAGCCACTGCTTCGTATTCCCGAGCAAGGGGGAGGGCTGGGGCCTGCCCTTGATCGAGGCGATCTCCTGCGGCACCCCGTTCATCACCACCCACACCAGCGGACAGCTGGAGTACCTGAATCACTGCCAGCAGAGCTTCAGCCGCATCGAGCACCACATGGTGGAGATCGGCGCGGCCGACTATCTGCGCTTCCATCGCTTTCCCCCCGGCCAACCGGCCCGCTGGGCTCAGCCGGATGTGGGAAGCCTGGCCCGCTGCATGCGCCAGGTCTACGAGACCTGGCCGGCGCTGCGGCAGCAGGCGGCGCTGAACGCACGGACCATCCATCAGCGCTTCTCCTGGACCGTGGCCGCGGAGACCCTGGTGGATCGGATCCAGGAGCTGCTGCAGGCTGAGCCACCGCAGGCGGTGCCGCTGGCAGGACCCGGTGGCTCCCAGGCTCCGCTCGGGGACGCGACGCTCCTGGCGCTGCTGGGCAAGCGCCGCGCCAGCTTCTCCCTCTGCGCCGACCATCTGCGTGCCCAGGAAGCCCCGCTGGTGCTGGAGCTGGGCACCACCCGCAGCTTCCGCACGGGGGTGATCGACACGACCCATGTGCAGAGCGATCCCCGCCACTGGGACTGGGGCGGGGGCTGCAGCACCTACGTGATCCCGGCCCTGGCGCCCAGCTGCCGGCTGGAGTCGGTGGACCCCGATCCGGCGGCCCTGGCCGTGGCGCAACGCCTCTGCCGTCCCTTCCACGACCGCATCCGATTCCTGGCCACCAGCTCCACCCTCCACCTCAGCAGCTGCGGCCAGGCGTACGACCTCATCTACATGGATCACGGCGAGACCGGCCCGGAAACCTCGGCGCTGCATCGGCATGATGCGCAGCTGATCGTCGAGCGCTCGCTGCTGCGGCCCGGCGGCCTGATTCTCATCGATGACCAGGGCTACGAGGATGCCTCGATCGGCAAGGGATCCCTGTCGATCCCCTACCTGCTCGCGCAGGGCTTCACGCTCCTGACACCGCCGGACAGTTACCAGGCGGTGCTGCGCGCCCCCGGCGACCCCAGCGCAGCCGCCCAGCCGACGCAGGGCGGCTCGTGAGGGAGGCAGCGGAGGCAGGCGCCGGAACTCCTAGCCTCGAGCCATGGCCTTCTCCACCTCTGCCACCGAGTCCTTCGACCTGATCACCGAGTCCTTCGACCTGATCGTCGTCGGCGGCGGCCATGCCGGCTGCGAGGCGGCGCTCACGGCGGCGCGGCTGGGGCTGAACACGGCCCTGTTCAGCCTCAATCTCGATCGCATCGCCTGGCAGCCCTGCAACCCGGCGGTGGGTGGCCCCGCCAAAAGCCAGCTGGTGCATGAGGTGGATGCCCTCGGCGGCGCCATCGGCCGCCTGGCCGACGCCACCACCCTGCAGAAACGCGTGCTCAATGCCAGCCGTGGGCCGGCGGTGTGGGCACTGCGCGCCCAGACGGACAAGCGCCAGTACGCCCGCCAGATGCTTCAGCTGCTGCAGCACACCCCCAACCTCGCCCTGCGCGAGGCGATGGTGACCGGCCTGGAGGTCGAAGGGGATCCGCAGCAGGGCAGCGCCGATGCCCCCGGCGCCCGGGTGCGGGGTGTGCGCACCTACTTCGGCAGCGTCTACGCCGCCGGGGCCGTGATCCTCACCACCGGCACCTTCCTGGGGGGCCGCATCTGGGTAGGCCACCAGTCGATGTCGGCCGGCCGCGCCGGCGAGCAAGCGGCCGAGGGACTCACCGAGGCCCTGCAGGCCCTCGGCTTCCGCTTGGGCCGGCTCAAGACCGGCACTCCGGCGCGGGTTGACCGCCGCAGCGTCGCCCTCGACCAGCTGGAGGAGCAGCCCAGCGATGCCGAAGACCGTTACTTCTCCTTCGATCCGGCCGCCTGGGTGAGTGGCGAGCCGATGGCCTGCCACATCACCCGCACGACGGCGGCCACCCACCAGCTGATCCGCGACAACCTGCATCTCACGCCGATCTACGGCGGGGTCATCGACAGCAAAGGGCCGCGCTATTGCCCCTCGATCGAGGACAAGATCGTGCGCTTCGCCGAGAAGGAGAGCCACCAGATCTTCCTGGAGCCGGAGGGGCGCGACACCCCCGAGCTCTACATCCAGGGCTTCTCCACCGGTCTGCCTGAACGGCTGCAGCTCGAGCTGCTGCGCACTCTGCCGGGGCTCGAGCGCTGCGTGATGTTGCGGCCCGCCTACGCAGTGGACTACGACTATCTGCCGGCAACCCAACTGCGCCCCACCCTGGAAACCAAGCGCGTGGCGGGGCTGTTCAGCGCCGGCCAGCTCAACGGCACCACCGGCTATGAGGAGGCGGCGGCCCAGGGCCTGGTGGCGGGCCTCAATGCCGCCCGCCTGCTGGGCGGCCAGGAGCCGGTGACCTTCCCGCGCGAGGGCAGCTACATCGGCACCCTGATCGACGACCTGGTCACCAAGGACCTGCGTGAGCCCTACCGGGTGCTCACCAGCCGCAGCGAGTACCGGCTGGTGCTGCGCGGCGACAACGCCGACCGGCGGCTCACCCCCCTGGGCCGGGACCTCGGCCTGATCGACGAGCGGCGCTGGCGCCTGTTCCGCGCCAAGCAGCAGGCGATCGAGGCGGAGAGCCAGCGGCTGCAGACGGTGCGGCTCAAGGGCAGCGATCCGGCCGCCGCCGCGGTGGCGGCCGAGACCGGCGCGCCGATCCGGGGCTCGATCACCCTGGCCGACCTGCTGCGCCGCCCGGGGTTCCATGCCGCCGACCTGGTGCGCCATGGGCTGGCCGCGGCCGACCTGCCCCGCGAAGTGCGCGACGGGGCCGAGATCGACATCAAGTACAGCGGCTACCTGGCCCGCCAGGAGCAGCAGATCCAGCAGGTGCGCCGCCAGGGGGAGCGGGCCATCCCGGCCGGCCTCGACTGGAGTGCCATCTCCACCCTCTCGGCCGAAGCGCGCGAAAAACTGGCCGCGCTCCAGCCCCTCACCCTCGGCCAGGCCTCGCGCGTTCCCGGGGTGAGCCCGGCGGACGTGACGGCCCTGTTGCTGTGGCTGGAATTGCAGCAGCGGCAAGGGAAGTGGGCTACTCGTCAGGGCGGGGAAACGCCGGTACAGTTACCCATCCCCTGAGCCTTGAGGGTCTGCAGGTGAGCCATTCCGCCCACTCCATGAGCACACCGCCAAGGCCGGTCTCCCGTCCCATCCGCGGCGTGCCCACGTCCCGGGCCTACTGGGAGCTGAAGGCGGAGCAGATGATGAACCGGATCTTCGATCCGGAGGCCCCCATCGACCTACCGGTCGATGGGGAGCCGGAGGCCCGGCGACCCGCAGCCCTGCCTGCGGGCAACGGCCGCGGCAGCGGCGCGTCCCGCCCGACCAGAACGGCGCCCCCCGCCAGCCGCCGCGAGCAGCCCGTGCTGCTGCTGGGGGCCCTGGCCGGTGTCTGCATGGTGAGCGCCGTCAGCTCGATCCTCTACCTCACCCACTCCAATCAGCTGCAGCAGAGCCTGCGCCAGGAACGCAACCTGCTGCTGGTGGAGCGGCTGCGCAGCCTCGGCCCCGCCAATCCAGCGCCGGTGCCCGGCCCCGAGCCGAGCACCCCGGTGCTGCCGGACGCGGCCGCCCTGCCGGCGGGTACCGCCGCTCCGGGCAGTGCGGCCTCCCAGCTGCCACCGCCACCGGCCGAGGAGCCCTGGATTGAGGAGCTCTCCAGCCTGCCGCCCACCGACCCCGCCCCCGCCCGGGTGCTGCGGGTGCCGGTGAGTCCGTCCTTGGCCGCCGCGGCCCCCGCCGCCAGCCGTGCCCCAGCACCCCGGGCCGCCACCGGTCCCGTACCCCAGCTGGTGGGCGTGGTGGGCACTCCCGGCAAAGCGGGATCGGCCATCTTCCTGCTCAACGGCACCTCGATGAGTGTCGGCACCGGCGAGATGGTGGGCTCCAGCGGCTGGCGCCTGCGCGCCGCCGAAGGCGAAACAGCCCTACTCGAAAAGAATGGCGACGTGCGCCAGGTCTCGATCAGCAACGGCTTCTGAGTCCGGCTGCCTAGGGTGAATCTTCTCAAGCTGCGGCCTCCGGCGCCCCCATGCCCGCCCGTGCCCGCCCCGCCAGCTCACCGGTCCCGGCCAGACCAACCGACCCGGTCCAGCCGCCTGGCCCGGTCCAGCCCCCAGCTTCGGCCGAGCCTGAAAGCGACCAGCAGCCGCTGTGGAGCTCCCCCCGGGCCCTGTGGCAGGCCCCCTTTGCCGAGGTGGTGGAAGCCACGGCCGGCCGCCAGCTCTCCGGCGCTTGGAAACTGCTGCTGCTGGGCGACGGCAGCCCTACCCGCCACCTGCAGTTGCTCACCGGCAGGCCGGTGGAGGTGGAGCTGATCGCCATGGCCCCCGAGCCCGCCGGGCAGACGGGGGCGCCCGCCGAAGTGGCGGAACTGCAGGAGCCCCTGCTGCGGCGCCAGGTCTGGTTGAACTGCGGCCCCCAGACCCTCGGCTGGGCCGAAAGCTGGTGGAACCAACAGGAGGCGGAGGCCCACCTGCGCGACCGCCGGCAGCCGATCTGGCGCAACCTCACCAGCGGTCGGGCGGAGTTATTCCGGGAGGTGGACGGCCTCGGCCAGGTGCAGGCCGACTGGCTGGAGGAGCGCTTCGGCGCAGCCGGTCCGTTCTGGAGCCGCCACTACCGCTTCTTCCGCCAGGGGCGCGAACTCACCGTGATCCGGGAGGTGTTCTCCCCAGCTCTGGAGACCTGGCTGGGGTCTGCCGTAGCCGCCGGCCAGCAGTGACGGTTTCATGACATTTGATGAATTCTGTGCCATCTCATAACGGTTCGCAGTTGACGGATTGACGGACTTTGTGGTGAAGCCAGCATGCGGGTACTTTTTCCGATCCCCATGGCCTCCACCAAGCGCCCAGCCTCGCCCAAGCGCCCGTCCAACCCCCTGCCGCCCCCGCGCCACCGCGAGCCAGCGCATCAGGAGCCGGTGACCGGCCAGGAACAGCGCACCCTGGTGGGCCTCTGGGCCGACCTACTCAGCGCCCTGCAGCAGGGCTCGCCCTCCATCAGCGTCTCCGCCGAAGAGATGGCCGTCGATGTGCCGGGCGATCTGATCACCCCGGTCAACCGCGCCCTGCGCGAGCGCGGCTGCAGCTTCCGCATCAAGCGGCTCAGCTCAGGCGCAGCGCCTCGGCCTGCTTGCTCGCCTGCTCCAGCAGCTGACGCAGACGTTCCTCGTCGATGTGGCTGAGGTTGGTGCGCAGCAGCTTGGCGTGCGGAGCATGGGCCCGAAGGCGCTCGACCAGCCGGTCGGGCGTCGCCTCGCGCACCAGCAGACAGAGGGCGGCACTGCCCGGGGCCAGGGTGTCCCCCACCTCCCGCAGGAAGCCGTCGTTGATGCCGAGATCGGAAAGGGAGCCCGAGGCCGCACCGATACCGGCCCCCACTGCGGCCCCCAGCAACGGATTGAGGAACAGCAACCCCACCAGCGAGCCCCAGAAGCCCCCCCCCACGGCGCCGGCGGCGGTGAGGTTGAGGGCCTGACGCAGGTGCACCCGGCCCTCCGGCTCCCGCTCCACCACGACGGCGTCCTCTAAGGCGACCAGCTGCTCCTTCTGGATCGCCACCAGCTCCCGGCGCACATCCTCGGCTTCCTGAACGGTGGGGAACCCCACCACCACAAGGCTGCTCATCGGCTCATCCGCCCGGCACTAGGCACAAGCTAGGCAGGGAAGTCCCCGCCGGGCGCGGCC
The DNA here is from genome assembly GCA_903882285.1 of uncultured cyanobacterium. GTDB lineage: Bacteria > Cyanobacteriota > Cyanobacteriia > PCC-6307 > Cyanobiaceae > Cyanobium. The sequence goes on along the minus strand of CAIRWM010000132.1, from coordinate 10,104 downwards.
GGGCCGCTCAGCGGCGACGGCTTGAGCGCGGCAACGGACGCCCCGGGGCCGGGACTTCGGGCGGAGACGCCTCTGGCAGTGGCGTGGTGGGCCGTGGTGTGGTGACGGGCTGGGGTCGGATCACGGGCCGCTGCCAGCGGGGCAGGCTGAAGCTGGCGTCATCGGGCCAGTCCTCCGGATCGGCGGCCGCCGGCACCGGACCGCGGCGGGAGATCGCCTCAAGGCTGCGGCGGGGCCGCTGCTCCCCGGCCCCACCGCCCCCCCCAGGGCGGGCGGTGGACGGCCGGGTGGGGCTCCAGCCCGCGGCCGGTCCCGGGGCCTCCTGCCAGGGCTCGCGCCAGTCGTCGCCGTCCTCGAGCAGCCAGTCAAGCCGGTCTTCCACCCAGCGGCCCAGCCCCTCCAAGCCCGGGGGGCGCCCCCCGCCGGGGCGCGGCGCTGGGCGCGTGCCCGGCCGGGCTCCCGACACCCCTTCCACCAGCTGACGTCCGGCGCTCACCCAGCGGTCGAGGCGCTGGTCGAGAGGATCGCCCGCTGCCCGGGCGGGCCGACGGGTGGAGAACTCGGTGTCATCCATGCCGCTCAGGGTACCGAGGGCCGGCGGCTCAGCGGCGCCGCTGGGCCAGCCAGTGCTCCCGCCCCAGCCCCAGCAACGCAATCGTGACGCCGCCCCATTCAAAGGTCCAGAGGAAGGTGGCCATGGCGCCGGCGCGATCGGTGGACGATAGGGCCGCCGGCGCGTCTCTTCAGGCCGCCGCAGGCTCGAACACCAGCAGGCAGCTGGCGTGCCAGCGGCCGCCGTGGAAGCGCTCGCAGCAGACGCGGCAGGCCAGCCCCTCGCGCCGCCGCCGGTAGGGGGCCCGCAGCCCGCAACAGGAACAGCGCGCCATCCAGCGGGCAGGCTGCTGCGGCACCGGATAGCGGTGGCGCAGGCTCACTTCGAACTCGCCCTGGCTGAGATTGATGCGGGCCATGCAGGCCCGGAAGTGGGGCCCATGCGCCTCCCTCTGCCCCAGCACCCGGTCCACCCAGGCATGGATCATCTCGTGGCAGAGCGTGCTGAGGGTGGCCTGCTGGGGCAGGGGCTCCAGCAGGGGCCGCGACAGCACGATCTCGCAGAGGACGCGGCCGTCGCAGCGGCGGCCGCTGCGGTAAAGGCCGGCCGTGCGGGTGAGGCGCCCATCGCTCCAGCGCAGCTCGGCCAGGGGCCGGCCGTCGCCCTGCACCAGGGCACCGTCGAAATGCTGGCGGTTCAGCCGGTGGAACAGGGGCAGCAGAGGTTCCAGGGGCATGGTCTGGGGGAGCTCCGGGGCGACGCCGGCCGGCGACCGCTGCATCATGGCGACCCCCGCGCGGGCGGGGTCGTCGGTCAGACTCTCAGCGCTGATGACACTGCACGCACGATGGACGTGGGACTGGCCCGGGATCTCGGCACCAAGGCCCTGCTGGCCGGCGCCGGGGCCCTGCTCCTCTACTGGACGATCTCGGCGGTGCGGCTGGTGCTCAGCGCCCGCGGCATCAACCCGCTGATCAAGCAGTTCTTCACCCAGGTGGCCTCAGGCCAGGTGGACGGGGCCTACCTGCTCACCACCAAGAACTACCGCTCCCACGTCAACCGCCAGCAGTTCATCCGCTTCCTGGCGGGCCTGCAGCTCAACAAGTACCGCAACCTCAAGTCGGGCCGGCCGCGGCTCCAGGAAGACCAGGTGATCCTCACCGTCAAGCTCAAGTCCGACGGCAAGGAGGAACTGCCGCTCGACTTCACCTTTGTGAAGGTCGATGAGGCCTGGCGCGTCGACCGGATCCAGAAAACCGCCGCCGCCTGAGCGGCCCCCTGCTCCCCACGTCGTCCGACCCGTGAGCGCCCCCCCAGCCCCAGCGGCGCCCGAAGCCGCGGCCCGCGCCATCGAACTGCGCGCCCTGCTGCAGCGCGCCGCCCACGCCTACTACGTGCTGGATGCTCCGCTGATGGAGGATCCGGTCTACGACCGGCTGTACCGGGAGCTGGTGGAGCTGGAGAGCATCCATCCCGAGCTGGTGACCCCGGACAGTCCCAGCCAGCGGGTGGGGGGCGCCCCGGCGGAGGGCTTCACGAGCGTGGAGCACCGCATCGGCCTGCTCAGCCTCGACAACGCCTTCAATACCGAGGAGCTGGAGCGCTGGTACCGGCGCCTGTTACGCGAACTCGATCGCCTCCCCGCCGGGGAGGAGCAGCCACTACCGGCCCTGGCGATGGTGAGCGAGCTCAAGATCGATGGCAACGCTCTGGCCCTCAGCTACGAGAACGGCGTGCTGGTGCGCGCCGCCACCCGCGGCGACGGCGAGCGGGGCGAAGAGATCACCGCCAATGTGCGCACGATCCAGAGCGTGCCGTTGCGCTTGCAGCTGGCCGATCCGCCGGCCTGGGTGGAGGTGCGGGGCGAGGCCCTGATCCCCGATGCCACCTTCGCGGCGATTAATGCCGAGCGCACGGCCCGCGGCGAAGCCGCCTTCGCCAACCCCCGCAATGCCTGCGCCGGCACCCTGCGCCAGCTCGATCCGAAGGTGGTGGCGGCGCGGCGGCTCGATTTCTTCGCCTACACCCTGCATCTGCCGGACGGCTGGCAGGCCGGCGAAGGGGATCGCGCCCGCCCGACGAGCCAGTGGGCGAGCCTGCAGTGGCTGCGGGCGGCCGGCTTCCGCGTCAACCCCAACACCGAGCTGCTGCCCTCACTGGCGGCGGTGGAGGGTTTCTTCGCCCAGTGGGAGGAGGGCCGCAAAGCGCTGACCTACGCCACCGACGGCGTGGTGGTCAAGCTCAACGACCTGCGCCTGCAGGCGGATGCCGGCTTCACCCAGAGGGCGCCGCGCTGGGCGATCGCCCTCAAGTACGCCGCCGAGGAGGCCCCCAGCCGCCTGCTGCGCCTGGCCTGCCAGGTGGGGCGCACCGGCGCGGTGACGCCGGTGGCCGAATTCGAACCGGTGCCGCTGGCCGGCACCACGGTGAGCCGGGCCACCCTGCACAACGCAGACCGCCTGTCGGAGCTCGACCTGCATGCCGGCGACACGATCGTGGTGCGCAAGGCCGGCGAGATCATCCCCGAGGTGGTGCGGGTACTGCCGGAGCTGCGCCCCGCCGGCGCGACACCGCTGGAACTGCCCCACCGCTGCCCGGAATGCGGCTCGGAGCTGGTGCGCGAGGAGGGCGAAGCCGCCACCCGCTGCGTCAACAGCAGCTGCCCGGCGATCCTGCGCGGCGCCCTGCGCCACTGGGTGGGCAAGGGGGCTCTGGACGTGGACGGCCTCGGCGGCAAGCTGATCGAACAGCTGGTGGATCGCGGCCTGGTGGCCTCGATCGCCGATCTCTACCGGCTCGACGCCGCCCTATTGGCCAGCCTGGAGCGGATGGGTGAGAAGAGCGCGGAAAATCTGGTGGCGGCGCTGGAGGCCTCGAAACAGCAGCCCTGGCACCGCCAGCTCTACGGCCTCGGCATCCGCCATGTGGGCGAGGTAAACGCCAAGGTGCTGGCCAGAGAATTCCCGAGCGCGGCGGAGCTGGGCGTCGCCGCCACCCGTGCAGAACCCGAGACTTCCATGCGGATCCATGCGTTGTTCGGCATCGGTGAGCAGATTGCCGAGAGCCTGCGTCAGTGGTTTGCCACTCCGGCCAACGGGCGGCTTCTTGCGGAGTTGAAGGCCCTGGGCTTCTCCCTCACCGCCAGTGCAGCGGAGCGCACCGCGGCGAGCCGGGGCAATGAGGAAGGCAAGCCCCTAGCCGGCCAGACCTTCGTGCTCACCGGCACCCTGCAATCCCTGAGCCGCAGCCAGGCCCAGGCCCGCATTGAGGCGGCCGGGGGCAAGGTGAGCAGCGCGGTTAGCCGAAAAACCAACTATTTGGTGGCCGGCGCCGAGGCGGGCAGCAAGCTCGCCAAGGCAGAAAGCCTCGGGGTGCGGGTGCTCGATGAGGCGGAACTGCTGGTGCTGTTGCCCACCATCTGAGCCACCATCGCCGCCGATGAACGAGAGCGCTTGGTCAGATCACGGGAAGCTCACAACGTGGGCGCCACGCCGATCAGGTCAATCTGGCCGCCTTCGGTGAGGTACTGGCTCCCAACGAGGTTGCCGTTGGTGATGCTGTGGGCCTGCACATCGGCCAGGAAATAGCTTCCTGCGCTGGCGCCGTACATCGCCGACACGTCGAAGATGCCGGAGGATTCCCAGTTGCCGATGTCGGTGGGGACAGAATCGCTCTGGCCGTAGGCGGTGGGCACTGCAGTGCGATCGATCTGGGCCCAACGCTGTCTGGTGCCGGTGATCGCATCCACCTTCCAGATTGAGGCCTCCTGGCTGCCGAAATTGCCTGCTGCTGTTCCTGCGGGAACGGAGCGATCTTCCTGCACGTAGAGGGAGTTCCCGCTCCAGGCCAGGCCATCCGGGTTGCGCAGGCCGTTCAGCGCACTGATGCCCGTAAGCCGATCGTCATCCACCAGCACCTTCATGGAGGTGTTCGCCCCTGAGGCCAACAGGCCATTGGCGGCGAAGGTGTTGGACAGGTCGAGGATCTGCACGTTGCCGTAGAGATCGGTACCGGCGCCACCGGTGGTGGTGAAGGCCACGTGCTTACCGCTTGGGCCCACATCGCCGTCCTCGATCCGGGTGAACTGCATGGCGCCGGCATTGCTGGCCAGGGTGCGCAGGTCGCTGGCGCTGGCCAGCGCGGCAATCTGGGTGCCCGTGCCGAGCTTCACCCAGCTGCCGGCAATCCCAGTGTTGAGGGCCACAGCGGCTACGCCAGCGGGGGTGTTGGCGATTGTGTTGGCTTTCCAGGCGTAGAGGGATCCGTTGCCGGCGCCAATGCCGTTGCGAGCTAGAAGATCCGAACTGCCGGCGATTTTGGTGCCCACCCACATGTAGAGGTAGTTGGGGGTGCCCGACGTGTCGTCAAAGAGCATCGCCGCCACCGTATTGGCACTACCGGTATCCACCTGCACAGCCGATTCCCAGCCGCCCAGGCCGAAGGCCGGCACGTGGTAGAGCTTGCCCCTGCCCGTTGGATCCAGGGCAAAGAAGCGGCCATTGCTGCTTTCCTCGCCGGCAAGATAAAGCCTGTCAACGAATCCCCGTCCCCCGAACTGTCCGGCCAGGCTCAGGTTGGCGGAGCAGAAGCGACTGATGCCGCTGCCGAGGGAGAAAGAGGCATTGGGGCTGATCACCTGGCTGTAGGCCAGGCCTCCTGCCAGCATGCCCGACTGGAACCCATTCGCCGCATTGCCGTCGAGGTCTTTGGCCACAATGAAGCGGGAGATGCGACCGCCCGTGACGGTCTGGGTGGTGAGGGGGGCGGATCCGGCCTTCACCTGCACCTGGTACTGGTAGCCGGCACTGCTGCCGAGCTCGTGGTTCACCAGGAGGCTGTAGGTGCCGTCATTGTTGTCATAAGCCCCCATGCCATCGAAGATGCCCGCAGGCGTATAAACACTGCTGCCCGCCGTAAGGCCGTTCACCACCTCGCCGTTGGTGAGCAGGCTGCTGATCGTCAGATTGTCGCCGCCGGCCACATCTTTGAGCATGGTATTACTGAAGGCGCCGGCGTTGATGCCCTTGCCGCTTATCAGAGCCTGCAGGTCCAGATAGTCGATGGTGTTGGACACCTCGTTGGAGACCACCAACATCGGCTTGCCGGAGGGGCTACTGGCGCCTTGCACCACGGCCAGTCCTTCGGGCGAGAGGCTGGCGGGGAGCACCGCACTGGTAACGAACGACACCTTGGTGGGATTGGTCACATCAAACACCGCCAGCATGCTCTTGGTGGTGCGCTCCGTGCCCACGATTGCATAGGTGCGGCCATTGAGCTTGGCCGTCACCACGCCCTCTGGCTCGGTGCCCTTGTCGTCACTGCGGCCGTCGTCGTAGATGCCGTGGGCGATCGCCAGCGACTGGAGGGTGTTGCCGCTGTCCCAGAGCAGCGCGCCGTTGCTGGCATCAAACAAGCTGATGCTGCGGCTGCCGAAGGCGGTGAAGGGTGGGGTGCTCAGCTCAGCGAGTGTTTTCAGCCGATTGCCCGGGCCGGCGCGGCGCACCTCGTCGTTGTATGAGCCGTAGTCGCGGCCGTCACCCTCATTGGCGGTAAGGAAATAGCTTTTGAGTCCGAGGTTGAACGCGGCGATGCCATCGGGCATGCGCAAGCCGAGGACATTGTTGCCGAACACCGGCTTGATCAACTGGCCGGTGCCCGGCGCATCGTCCCTGTCGGAGAGATCAACGAGCTGTTGGGAGAAGTCAACCGATCCCAGTGCAAAAATCGACTCGATGCTGTTCGTGGTGAGATTTACCTTGGCAACAGCATTGTTCTCCTGAAGAGTCACGTAGGCGAAATTGCCATTCACCGCCACATACTCAGGCTCGATATCGGTAGCCTGCGTGGTGCCGGCAGTGCCACTGATGCGAACCCCGGATGGCAGCGTGAGGCCACTGAAGCCCAGTTCAGTATAACTGAAGCTCGGGCGGCCTAGTGGACGAGTGATCGAAATGATGCCGATGCTACCCTCACGATCAATGGTGTAATTCGTGGTGGGCTCGCCTTCGTTGGCCACCACCAGCTTGGTGCCGGTGCTGTTGAAGGCGATGCTATCGGGCAGGAAGCCAACGCTCACGTCCTGAAGGAAGGTGAGCACTCCATCGGCATTGGCTCGGTAGAAGCGCACCACACCTCGGCCGGCGTTGGTGGAGTAGTCGCTGGGGGACAGGGCGACCGCCACGAGACTGCCGAAGCTGGCGACGGATTGAGAATTCCAGGCCACCTGTGTGGGTGACACAGCCACTGGCGCATTGCCGTAGGTCAGGCGCTCCAGCAATTCCGGCGCTGCTGCGGGCAGGATGCTGGCGGTGCTGATTTGCAAGGTGCCGCCGCCGCCGGAGGAAACGGTGAAGCGTTGGCCATCGGCCACTACCACCGCGGATATCTCCGACTGAAACTGTTCTCCGGTCAGGCCGGTGGGGGTGAGGTTGAGCAAACCCTTCATCGGATCAGCAGAGGCGCTACCCCCGCGCACCTGCTTCAGCAGGATGTCGAGCCAGGAGCCGGCGGGAGGTGTTGGCGAGCTGGTGGACATGGGGGAAACTACCTTTGCTGGGTACCCTCACCCAGGCCGCAGCCCCAACGGGTTATCGGTTGGTAAAGCTCAGGACAACATTTGCTCAACCGTTGCAGACCGAGGTGAGCCGGGACATGACAGTCCACCTCTTGGCTGTTTCCAGGCATGCAGGCGTAGAGGTGCCTCGTTAAAACCGCTGGCGCATCGGATTCGCGTGTGCCGGCAGATCACTGCCCAGCGTCCCCTTGCCCTAACGCTTGTCGTCCTGGACATCGAGGATCTCGGCCCGACGCATCACGGCGTTGATCTCCTTGTTGCGGCGCCGAAACTCACTGAATGGTCATCCGAGAGCCATTCGCTCGGAGATGGCGGCAGCAGAGCCGTCTGCTCAGACTGCCAGGCGCAGAAGGCCTTTGGCATGATCCAATTCTCTCGCGCATCTCTACTGCGGTCGCTTGGATCTGGGCGGATTCAGGGGCATCTGCGGAGAGGGTGGCCGGGGTCTACACGCGAAAAACTCCTAGGGACGTGCGATCAGGAATGAGATTCTGCGATGCTGCGTCCCGCCCCTGAACGCTTACGGTTTTCATCGGCTGCTCAGCTTCTGGTATATTTTGCATTTTATCGGCAAAATGCTCGCAGCAAATCCACTTGAGTTGGTGGATTTTAATCTCTTTCGTGGCAGTCAATCCAGTTGAGCGCCATCATCTCGGCGTTACCGCGCCTCTAGCCGCCTACTCCCGCATGGCTTCCCCGCTGGATCGCGACATCAGGCTCGACCTCGCACCGCACCTGGCTACGCCTCCCAGTGCTGGGCTCGACGACCTGCCGGACGCTCTCTGGCAGACATTGGCACGCGCGCAGCTGCTCCTGCCCCTATTGCGCCAGAGCGCAGTAGCAAGGGCCGTGGCGAGGGTTAATCTCAGCGAATCGGAGCGCAGCGACGCCCATCAGGCCTGGGCCAACCAGCAGGGCATCGGCACAGCCGAGGAGCTGCAGAACCATCTGCAGCGGCATGGTCTCAGCGAGGCCGACGCGCTCTGGCAGGCCGAACTGCCCGTGCGCATCGACCGGCATTGCCAGGAGCACTTCGCCCATCAGGCCGAACACCGCTTCCTGGAGCGCAAGAGCCAGCTCGACCAGGTGATCTACAGCCTGCTGCGCGTACAGAGCGAATCCCTGGCCCGGGAGCTCTACCTGCGCATCGCCGAAAGCGAGGCCGACTTCGCTGAACTGGCCGCCCGGTACTCCCATGGGCCGGAGCGCGCCACCCGGGGCGTCATCGGACCGGTGCCGCTGCTGCAGGCCCATCCCACCCTGGCAGAACGGCTGCGCACCAGCCGCCCCGGCCAGCTGCATCCGCCGCTGCAAATCGCGCAGTGGTGGCTGGTGGTGCGGCTCGAGAAGCTCCAGTCGGCCAGCTTCGACGCGGAGATGCAGCGCCGCATGTCGCAGGAACTCTTCGAACTCTGGGTCGAAGAGGACGTGAAACGGCTCCTGGCCAGACGGCCCGTCACCCCCCAGGCCCCATGACCCAGACCACCCCCGGCCGCCTCCAGGGCCTGTTCGAACAAAAACCCCTGTCAACCGTCTCGGCCGCTGGCCGTCGGCAGCTGGAGGAGGCCAGCCGCCTGATCCGCTTCGAGGAGGGCCAGATCCTCAGCCCGGGCGACACGATCAGCGACACCATTCTGCTGCTGCTCGAAGGCGAGGCGCGCCTGGTCGCCGAACGGGACGGACGTCCCTTCACCCTGGAGCGCCTCGGCCCCGGCTCCGTGGTGGGGCTGGCCTCGCTGCTGCGTGCCCAGGGCTGTGAGTCGGTGAGCGCCGCCACCCCGGTGCTGGCGGCCGCCGTTCCCGACGCGGTGATGCTGCAGCTGTTCCTCGACGAAGCTCCCTTCCGCCACTGGTGCGCCACCCATCTCTGGACGGCCGAGCTGCACGCGCTGCTGGAGGTGCAGGAAGCCCAGGCGGCGGTGAGCCAGGGTCTCGATCCCGCCAACTGGCGCCAGCGGCTTGAGCGGTTGCGCGGCGAGATCCGCCCCCTTGAGCCCGACGACAAGCCGGCGACAGCGCTGAGCGACGGCGACGCATTGCTGCTGGCCAGCGCCAACGTGCCGAACCTGCCGCTCGGTACCCCCCTCGATCCTGCCCGCCCTCTGCCCAGGCCGCTGCCACCGCTGCCGCTACGCCTGGTGGTGCTGCCGTCCTCGGCGACCAAGGCCCATCCGCATGGCCACGGTCAGCACCTGGAGGCCGCCCCAGCCGGCGATGACGGCCCGGCCAGCGAAGACTCGGGCCAGCCGCCCCAGCCCACCAGCCTCGACCTCGGCCAGCCCCAGACCGGCCGCGGCATGCAGCTGATCCGCGCCAACGGCCAGGTGGAGGAGACCCTGGCCTGCTTCCAGATGGTCTCCAAGCTGCTGGAGCTGCCCTGGCGGCGCGATGCGATCGAGAAGATCCTCAAGGACAAGCTGCGCCGCGGCCAGCCCCCTGATCTGCAGCTCTGCGGCCAGATCGCCGCCATGCTCGGCCTGCTGGTGAGCGGCGCCAAGGTGCCCGCCGCCGCCGCCACGCGGCTGATCACCCCCTGCATGGTGCCCTGGAAGGGCAGCTTCGCCCTGGTCACGGCCAGCAACGCCTCCGGCCTGACGCTGGCCTCCCCCGCCGACGGCTGGGTGCCGCTGACGCCAGCCCAGATCGAGGCGAGCTTCCCCGAGGGCCTGGAAGTGCTGCTGATGGAGCGCAGCATCGACACCCCGGAGCAGACCTTCGGCCCGGGGTGGTTCTGGCCGGCGCTGAAGCGCTACCGGGGCATGTTGGCCCAGGTGTTGCTGGCCTCGTTCGTGGTGCAGCTGTTCAGCCTCGCCAATCCGCTGCTGATCCAGGTGATCGTCGACAAGGTGATCTCCCAGCGCAGCCTCGACACGCTGCAGATCCTCGGCATGGCGCTGGTGGTGGTCACCCTGATGGAAGGGGTGATCGGCTCGCTGCGCACCTTCCTGTTCACCGACACCACCAACCGCATCGACCT
>CAIRWM010000131.1 GCA_903882285.1 uncultured cyanobacterium | reverse complement strand
TGACAGTGTGAGTAAAAATGAAGACAGGCTGCTGCGCGGCGGCTCCTGGCTCAACGACCCCAGGAACTGCCGCTCGGCCCGCCGCGTCCTCGACCGGCCCGACTTCGCCGGCGGCATCGTCGGTTTCCGTGTGGTCTGCCTCCCCCAGGACCCTTCCCTTAACCCTTAATCCATCAATCCCTCAACACTGGCTGTTTCTTAACCCTGGCTGTTGGTTTTTGGCTGTTGGTTGTTCACCCTCTGGCGCCGCAGGCGCCTCGAATCATTGGCGCTTTCAACGGAAGCAGCCCGGCTGCACCTCTGATCGTCGAGATGGCGTCTCAGAGCTGCGCTGCCGCTAGCGGCGCCTCAGGCTTCAGGGTCAAGCTGCCACGGCTCGAGGCCTTGCAGATCAAGGGCTTGGATCACGCTGGCGGCGATCGCCGTCAGCTCGGCAGAGGTGAGCCGGCCGAGCGGGCCCTGCAGCTGATCGGCGTGGACCGTGGTGGGCAGCCAGGTCATCACAAAACTGGCCTGGCGCAGCCCGTTGGTCGCCGTTGGTGCCAGGCGATAGGCCAGAGGGTTGCTGGCCAGGTCGCTCACTGTGCTGAGGGGAAGCACCACCCAGCGCCGACCGTGGCGGGTGGCGGCATCCGGCGAGATCACCACGACCGGCCGCGCTTTGCTATTGCCGAAGCTGCGGTTGCGGGGCCAGAGGTAGAGCCGGCCCCGTTCAGCCATCGCTTTCGCTCGTGAGGGCCGAAAGGCCCATGGCCACGGCGGCATCGCCAGCGTCGGCCAGATCGCCACTGTCCAAGGAGGCCAGGTGGGCGTAGGCCGCGTTCAGAGCGTCGATGCGGCGGCGGGCCAACCATTGCACAAGGGCTTCGCTCACCAGGGCCGACCGGTTGGCCCCCTGGGCATCCAACTGGGCGAGGAGGCCCTCCTCCAGCGAAATGCTGATCGAACGGTTCGCCAAGGGACTAACAGAAGACTTGCTAGTCATCCTAACAGTGACTCTAGTCCCGTTTCTCAAGCCTCGTTCGTGGCCTGGCCAGGGCGCTTGCCTCAGGCAATCCCAGCACGACCGCCTCACCGCAACGGGTTGTTCCAACGCAGCCCCGGGAAGCGGCTGAAATCACTGTCATTGGAGTGCACTTCCGCCTGGTTGAGTCGCAACGGGTCAATGCCCGGCATCCAGCCACAGGATTGGGGCTCCACCACAAACGGCTCCAGCCTGGTAGTGCTGCTGCCGGATAGGTCCAGGCCGCGGCGCAGCGTGTCGTTCGCCACCGCCTTGAAGCCGCGGCCCGTCAGCCGTGCCGCCCGGTTAAGGGCTTCGACCACATCATCATCCAGGGTGAGGGTGGTGCGCATGGCCAAGAATCGCGCCTGATCTGGTGATGACCACCATGATGGTTTGTTAGAACGCCGGCATGATGGCGGTGGTGGCGGTTGGCTGGCTGTGCCTCCAGATGTGCGCCCAGCCCCATGCCCTCTGATGTACCCGCCTCCAGCTCCAGCTCCTCCGCCCCCTCCAACGCCGACCTGCCGATTCAGGAGGCCACCCTGGAGCTGATCCGCTGGTTCATTCCGATCCTGCACCGCCTGCCGCGGCTGCACCGCCATGGGCTGGGCGACCGGCTGGTGGCCAACCTCTACGAGCTGCTTGAGCAGCTGGCCCTGGCCCGTTTCCAGCGCGAGCGGCTGGCCATCCTCGAACCGCTGCGCGGCCGCATCCAGCTGATCCAGCTGCAGACGCGCCTGCTCCATGATTTCCAACTGATCGACCTGCGCCGCTACGAGCACGCCAGCCGCCTGATCACCGCCATCGGCCGCCAGCACAGCGCCTGGCTCTCCCAGCAGCGGCGGCCTGCCTGAGGCGATGAGCGCGCTGCCCCTGCGCCACCTCTATCCGCGCCTCACCAGCTTTGCCAGCCTCCAGGCCGCCGCCCGCCGCGCCCAGCGGGGCAAGCGCTACCGGCCGGCGGTGCTGGCCTTCAACGCCAACCTGGAAGCCGAACTGCTGGGCCTGCAGGAGGAGCTGCGCAGCTTTTCCTATCGGCCTGGCGCCTATCGCCAGTTCAGGATCCGCGATCCCAAGCCGCGCCTGATCAGCGCCGCCCCCTACCGCGACCGGGTGGTGCACCACGCCCTCTGCGCCGCGATTGTGCCGCCGCTGGAGCGCCGCTTCCACCGCGGCAGCCATGCCAATCGCCTCGGCTACGGCAGCCACCGCGCCCTGCGCCGCTTCACCGCGGCGGCGGCGCGCCATCGCTGGGTGCTGCAGGCCGACATCCGCCTCTATTTCCCCAGCATCGATCTCACCATCCTGCGGGCCCAGCTCGAGGCCGCCATCGCCTGCCCCGGCACCCTCTGGCTGCTCGATCAGATCCTGGCCAACGGTGCCACGACCGGCCCGGCTCTGGATGCCTTCCCCGGCGACACTCTGCTCACGCCCCTGCAGCGGCCGCGCGGCCTGCCGATCGGCAACCTCACCAGCCAGTTCCTGGCCAACCTGCACCTCAACGCCCTCGACCACTGCCTCAGCGCCCTGCCGGGGGTGCGGGCCTATCTGCGTTACGTGGATGATCTGGCCCTGTTCGCCGATCACCCGGAGCCGCTGCAGCGGGCTCGGTTGCGGCTGGAGGCCGAGCTGGCCGCCCTGCGCCTGCGGGCCCATCCGGTGAAGACCCAGATCCGCCGCTGCCGCGAGGGCGCCAGCTTTGTGGGC
>CAIRWM010000130.1 GCA_903882285.1 uncultured cyanobacterium | reverse complement strand
GCCACCGGCAGGCCGGGGCGCGAGATCAGCGTCTCGTCGCCCTTGTGGGAGCGATCGAGCAGTTCCGGGAATCGTCGTCGCGCCTCAAGGCCGCCGAGGTGGGCATGGCGTCGGTGGCTGGATCCTCAATCTGCACACAATGTTCAGTTGGTTCTTGTGCCGCGAAGGGGCTCCTCTCCGGAGACGAAACGCTTGTGAGGCCGCGCCTTCGTGACCCGGTGTGCCCTGCGCACTCGCGGGGGACAAGCCCGTAGCCTCGCGATCCCCCGCCATGAGCTCGCAGGCGATGGACAGTGTTGACCATCCGATTTTCTGCGAAAGCGTGCGGCGCATCCGCGGCTGGCTGGGGGAGACCGGCCTCGGTGGGGTGGAGCAGGAGCTGCTGGAACGGCTGGTGCACAGCAGTGGCGATCTGGCCCTGGCGACGGATCTGCGCATCGGCCCGGGTGCCTGTGCGGCCGGCATGGCGGCTCTGGCAGCTGGAGCCGTGATCCTCACCGACACGGCCATGGCGGCGGCGGCGGTGGCGCCGATGGCTCGCCGTACGTTTGGCAACCGGGTCTGCAGCGTGCTGGAGCAGGCACCGGCGGTGGCTCCGCCGGCTGGCACCCGGGCGGCGGAGGGCATGGAGCGGGCCCTGGCCGCGTGCCCGGGCGCGGTGGTGCTGATCGGTAGTGCCCCCACGGCGCTGGAGCGGTTGCTCGACCTGGTGGCCTCCAACCGGGTGGCGGCGCCGAGCCTGGTGATCGGCATGCCGGTTGGCTTCGTGGGTGTGGCGGAGAGCAAGCGGCATCTGGCTGCCAGCGGCCTGAGCCAGATTCGCCTCGAGGGCAGTAAGGGCGGCGCCGGTTTAGTGGCCGCGGCGGTCAATGCGCTGCTGCGCCGGGCCTGGCTGGATCAGGCCGCCTGAGCCGGGCCGCCGACTGACGGAAGCTCCCGCGGTAGGCCCACCGCCACGTGGCTGTTGGCCTCGATGCGGCCCAGCACCTGGCGGGCCCGCAGCACCACCGAGGCGGGCACCCCCGCCAGCCGCGCCGCCTCGATGCCGTAGCTACGGCTGGCGCCGCCGCGTACCACGCGGTGCAGGAAGACCAGGTCGTCGCCGGTCTGCTCCACCAGCACCTGGGCATTGCCCACGTTGGGCAGCAGCTCGGCCAGCTCGTTGAGCTCGTGGTAATGGGTGGCGAAGATCGTGCGGGCCCGGATGCCGCCGTGTTCCACCGGCGTGGCCAGGTGCTCGGCTACGGCCCAGGCGATCGACAGGCCGTCGAAGGTGGCGGTGCCGCGGCCGATCTCATCGAGCAGTACCAGGGAGCGCTCGCTGGCGTGGTTCAGGATGTTGGCGGTTTCGGCCATCTCCACCATGAAGGTGGACTGGCCGCTGGCCAGGTCGTCGACGGCGCCGACGCGGGTGAAGATCCGGTCGGCGATGCCGAGGCGCGCCGAGCGGGCCGGGATCCAGCTGCCGATCTGCGCCATCAGCTGCAGCAGGCCCGTCTGGCGCAAATAGCAGCTCTTGCCGCTGGCGTTGGGACCGGTGAGCACCAGCAGGTCGGGGGTCGCCTCTGCCTCTGCTTCCGCCCCCGCCCCCAGCCGCAGGTCGTTGGAGGTGAAGGGCTGCTCCACCAGCAGCTGCTCCACCACGGGGTGGCGGCCCGCCTCGATCGTGAGCTCGCGGCCTTCGAGGAGTTCGGGGCGGCCATAGCCACAGGTGGCGGCCACCTCCGCCAGGGAGGCCAGCGCATCGAGTTCGGCCACCAGGCGAGCGGCGGCGCGGATCGACGCCGTCTGGGCGCCCACCCGGCTGCGCAGGTCGGTGAACAGCTCATACTCACGCTGGGCGGTGCGGGCCTTCAGCTGCAGGATGCGACCCTCCCGCCCCTTGAGGGAGGGTGTGACGAAGCGCTCCTCATTGGCCAGGGTCTGGCGGCGGATCCAGTGGTCGGGCACGGCGCTGGCGCGCGCCCGGCTCACGGCCAGGAAATAGCCGAAGGTGCGGTGGTACTGAAGCCGCAGGTTGGGGTTGCCGCTGGCCTGGCGCTCCAGGGCCTCCTGCTCGGTCAGCCAGGCGTCCTGGTCGTCTAGCTGGTTACGCAGGCCGTCCAGCAGCGGGTCGACGCCGTCATGGATCAGGCCGCCTTCACTGAGGCTGAGCGGCGGCGTTTCCACGAGGTGATGGCGCAGCTCTGCGGCGACGGCGTCCAGCTCCGGCCAGGGACGGCCCAGGGCGGCAAGGGCTTCGCTGCGGGCTTCGCGCATCAGGGCGGCCAGCCGCGGCAGGCGCTCCAGTCCGTCGGCGAGGGCCACCAGGTCGCGGGCTGAGGCGCTGCCGGCCCCCGCCCGCCCCGCCAGCCGCTCCAGATCGCCCATCGGCCGTAGCAGCCGGCGCACAGCCAGCCGCAGCGTTCGCTGCTCCACCAGTTCGCTCACCCCCTCCTGGCGCCTCAGGATCCGAGCGCGGTCCACCAGGGGGGCCTCGATCCAGCGCCGCAGGCGGCGACCGCCCATGGCGGTGGCGGTGCGGTCCAGGGCCCAGAGCAGGGAGCCGTGCAGGGCGCCGCCCAGCTGGGTGCGGGTGAGTTCGAGGTTGCGGCGCGTCTGGGCGTCGAGCACCAGCCGGTCACCGGCATGCCAGACGGTGGGTGGGTCGAGGGGGATGCAGGTCTGGGTGGCATCGAGATAGGCCAGTAGCCCCCCCGCCGCCCGCAACCCCAGCGGCGCCTCACCCAGGCCCAGACCCTCGAGGCTGGCGAGGCGGAAGCGCTCCAGTAGCCGGGCGCGGGCCTCCGGGGCCTCGAAGGGTGTGCGGGGCAGGGTCGTGAGCCGGTGTCCATCGGGGCACCAGGCGGGCGTGGCTTCGCCGGATGCGCTCGGCTCGGGCCGGATCACCTCGGCGGCCTCCACCTGCAGCAGCTCCTGGTGCAGGGCCGCGCTCCCCTCGCGCTCGGTGACGCGGAACTCGCCGGTGCTGGCGTCGGCGACCGCCAGACCCCAGCGGCCGCCGCTGCCGCTCGCCTCCAGTACCACCGCGCAGAGCCAGTTGTTGCGGCGGGCGGCCAGCATCCCCTCCTCGAGCACTGTGCCCGGGGTGAGCACGCGGGTGATGTCGCGGCGCAGCAGGCCCCCCTTGGCGGGCGTGGTCTCGAGCTGGTCGCAGAGGGCCACACTGAGGCCGCGGCGCACCAGCTCGGCGCAGTACCGCTCGGCCGCGTGATACGGGATGCCCGCCATCGGCACCCGGCCGATCGTCTTGCCCGCCTCCTTGCCGGTGAGGGTGAGTTCCAGCAGGCGCGAGAGCAGGATCGCGTCCTCGAAGAAGAACTCGTAGAAGTCGCCGAGCCGGTAGAGCAGCACCCGCTCCGGGTGGGCGGCCTTGAGCTCCACGTAGTGGCGCAGCACCGGCGGCAGGGCCGCCACGTCGACGAGGCTGTGGTGGTACCAGCGCGGCAGGTCGGAGTCCGCTTCGCTGTCGCTGGCTGGCTGGATTTCGGCTGCAGGCGGCTCGGCCGCGGCGGGCCCCTCCGCGGCGACCCGGGCCGGCCTTGAGCGCTCTCGGGGGCGGGCGGCCCCATCGGCACTCAGGCTGTCGTCGTCGCTCACCATGGTCTCCGCCTCGCCGCCGGCGACGGGAGGCGCCGGCTCCGGCAGGCCAAGATCGGCCACCAGGGACAGCTGCTGATCGGCCGCATGGCTCGGGGCCGCCGGACGCGCCGCCATGGCACTGGGGATGGAGGCCAATCATCCTAAGGGGCACCACCGGTGGTGTCGGCTGCGGCTGGTCCGTCTCTTTCCCCTCGCCCCCCTCCCCACAACTTGTGACGGATGGTCGCCGCGGCCTGGGGCAGGGCCGAGCCGTCGTGTGAGAATCCGCTCACTGCCTGATACGGCCGGCGAGCCTTCCCACCCATGCAGATCCTCAACACCCTCACCGTTCTGGCTTTGGTGGTGCTGTCCTTCGCCCTGATCGTGGCGGTGCCGGTGCTCTACGCCAGCAGCGAGGACAGCGGGCG
The DNA here is from genome assembly GCA_903882285.1 of uncultured cyanobacterium. Lineage (GTDB taxonomy): Bacteria > Cyanobacteriota > Cyanobacteriia > PCC-6307 > Cyanobiaceae > Cyanobium. The sequence continues at coordinate 6,870 of CAIRWM010000130.1, read as the reverse complement.
CTCCAACCGGCTGATCCTGATCGGCGGCGCCGCCTGGGTGGCTCTGGTGCTGCTCAACTGGGGCGTGAGCTACTTCGTGGTCTGAGTCCTTGACGGTTTTCGAAGGTCGTTTCACCGATACGGCGTCCCTGCGGATCGCCGTTGTTGTAGCCCGGTTCAACGATCTTGTGACGGGCAAGTTGCTCAGTGGCTGCCTAGATTGCCTGGGGCGCCATGGCATCGACACCGATGCCGCCGCTTCCCAGCTGGATGTGGCCTGGGTGCCGGGCAGTTTCGAGATTCCGCTGGTGGCCCAGCGTTTGGCGGCCAGCGGTCGCTACCAGGTGGTGATCACCCTGGGGGCCGTGATCCGTGGCGACACACCCCATTTCGATGTGGTGGTGGCCGAGGTGAGCAAAGGGGTGGCGGCCGTGGCCCGCGACACCGGCGTGCCGGTCATCTTCGGCGTCCTCACCACCGACACCCTGCAACAGGCCCTGGAGCGCGCCGGCATCAAGAGCAACCTGGGCTGGAGCTATGGCCTGCAGGCCCTGGAAATGGGCAGCTTGATGGCATCGCTGCCCTGATGCTGTGTTCTGGCTGAAGCCTCGCCAGGTCCTGCTGCTCTGCGCTGGGCTGGATCTACTGGGCATCATCGGTCTTGCCGCCCTGCTGGATCGCTTCAAGGGCAGCGACCTGCTGCACCATCCGGACTGGCTGCTGCCGTTCGGCCTCGTCTACATCGCGCTGAGCTGGCTGTTCGGCAGCTACACGCTGCTGCGCTGGCCCCGCCTGGATCTGGGCCAGCTGCTGCTGCGCCTGGGGGTGGTGGCTCTGGCCACGGCCCTGTTGGTGGTGCTGGCCTACTGGCTGTTCCACTTGCCACCCAGCTTCACCCTGGGGCACCGCCGCGTTCAGCTGATGTTGCTCAGCGGCCTCAGCCTTTGGGCCCTGGCCGTGCGCCTGCAGCTGTGGTGTCTGAGCCGCTCCCGTAAGGCCGGTGCCCTCAGTGTGCTGGAGCTGGCCGAACGGCAGCAGCAGCGGCTGTTGCCCGCCCATCTGCCCGAAGAGGCTCTCGGCCCGGAGGATCTGCCCTGGTCGGACTCTCTGAGCGTGCAGCGTCAGCTCAAGCGCAGCGCCGACATCACGCTGGCGCTGCTGCTGCTGCTCGCGACCCTGCCGCTGATGCTGGTGGCGGGACTGCTGATCTGGCTGGACGACCGGGGGCCGGTGTTCTATGTGCAGGACCGTAGCGGCCTGATGGGCCACCGCTTCCGCCTCTACAAGCTGCGCACGATGCGCCAGGCGGATCCCGATGCACCCGCCACATGGACCTTGCGCGGCGATTCCCGCATCACCCCCATCGGCTCCTTCCTGCGTCGGGTGCGGCTCGATGAGCTGCCCCAGCTTCTCAACGTGCTGCGCGGCGACATGAGCCTGATCGGCCCGCGTCCCGAGCGTCCGGAACTGGAGCACGAGCTCGAGCAGCGCATTCCGCACTACCGCAAGCGTCACTGGATGCCGCCGGGCCTGAGCGGCTGGGCGCAGGTGTGCGCCCCCTATGCCGCCAGCGTCGAGGAGGCCGAGCTCAAGCTCAGCTACGACCTCTATTACCTGCGCCACTGGGGCCTGGCCCTTGACCTGCTGATCCTGCTCAAGACGGTGAAGACCGTGCTCAAGGCTCATGGGCGCTGAAGCCTGGCAACTTGAGATCTTCCCTCCTGGATCGGAGCGGTGGTGATCGGAATCAAGCGGATGAAGAGATTCGAACTCTCGACCCTCTCCTTGGCAAGGAGATGCTCTACCACTGAGCTACATCCGCAGAGCGCCTGCCATGGCGGGCATTCCGGGCGACATCGCCGCCGACAGAGCCATCATGCACCATCGGGGTGCCTGTGGCCAACGTCGCGTGCGAACATCGACCAAGCACGGCCGGACGCGTGAGTCAGCACCGCAAGGGCATCATCCTGGCCGGGGGCAGCGGCACCCGCCTGCATCCGATCACCCAGGCGGTCAGTAAGCAGCTGCTGCCGGTGTTCGACAAGCCGATGGTCTATTACCCGCTCAGCACTCTGATGCTGGCTGGGATTCGCGAGGTGCTGATCATCACCACCCCGCACGACCTCGAGGCCTTTGAGCGGCTGCTGGGCGATGGCAGCACCTGGGGCATGACGATCGCCTATGCGGTGCAGCCCAGCCCGGATGGGCTGGCCCAGGCCTTCCTGATCGGCGCCGACTTCCTCGCCGGGGCGCCCGCGGCCCTGGTGCTGGGCGACAACCTCTTCCACGGTCACGATCTGGTGCCCCAGCTGCAGGCCAGTAACGGACCGGCGACGGGAGCCACGGTGTTCGCCTACCCGGTTCGCGATCCCGAGCGCTATGGGGTCGTGGAGTTCGCCGCCGATGGCCGGGTGCTCAGCCTGGAGGAAAAGCCGGCCAGGCCCCGCTCCCGCTATGCGGTGACTGGCCTCTACTTCTATGACGGCTCCGTGGTGGAGCGGGCCCGTCAGGTTCGGCCGTCGCCGCGGGGCGAGCTGGAGATCACCGATCTCAACCGCATGTACCTGGCGGAGGGGCTGCTGCGGGTGGAGCTGATGGGCCGCGGCATGGCCTGGCTGGACACCGGCACCTGCGACTCGCTGCATGAGGCGGCCAGTTACATCCGCACCCTCGAGCATCGCCAGGGCCTCAAGGTGGGTTGCCCAGAAGAGGTGGCCTGGCGCATGGGCTGGATCGACGCCGCCCGGCTGGAGGAGCTGGCCCGCCCCCTGCAGAAGAGCGGTTACGGTGACTATCTGCTGCAGCTGCTGGAGCTGAGCCATGCAGGTTGAACGGCTGCGTAGCCGAGAGGGGCTGGAGCTCGACGGACCGCTGCTGCTGACGCCCAGGCTGTTCGGCGACGAGCGCGGCTTCTTCTACGAGAGCTGGAACCAGGGGGTCTTCGATGCAGCGGCGGGGCTCACACGCTTCGTGCAGGACAACCACTCCCGCTCCTGCCGCGGCGTGCTGCGGGGGCTGCACTACCAGCTGCCGCCCCATCCCCAGGGCAAGCTGGTGCGCTGCATGGTCGGCGCCATCTTTGATGTGGCGGTGGATCTGCGCCCCTCCTCGCCCAGCTTCGGCCAGTGGGTGGCGGCCGAGCTGGGAGCCGCGAACCACCGGCAGCTCTGGGTGCCGGCCGGCTTCGCCCACGGCTTTCTCACGCTGAGCGAGCACGCCGAAGTGCTCTACAAGACTACCGACTTCTGGAGCCGGGAGTGCGAGCGGGCGATCCGCTGGGATGACCCGCAGCTGGCGATCGCCTGGCCCCTGGAGGCCCTGGAGGGAACCGAGCCCCAGCTCTCGGACAAGGACGCGCTGGCTCCCCGGCTCGCCGACCTGAACGCCATCGACCTGTTCCGCTGATCGGCAGCCAGTTGAGACCGGAGGCCTGCAGCTCCCAAGACGTCAGCGCCTGGGGGTGATGAGGGTGATGTGATGCGGCCAAAGCCAGTCACACGTTCAGGTCGGGCAGATCAGCAGGATCGAAAGTAGGCGTTCACCTCGCCGATGGCTTCCCACAATGGCTGTGTTGTTGTCCTTGCCCTAGCCATGAAGGTGCTGCTCACTGGAGCTGCCGGTCAGTTGGGCCAGGCGCTGATCGCCTCCAGGCTGCCGGGGCTTGAGCTGATCGCCTGCCGCCGCGCCGAGCTGGATCTGGCCAACCCCGAGGCCTGCCGCGCCGCCGTGCAGGCCCTGCGCCCGGATTGGGTGCTGAATGCTGGTGCGTACACGGCAGTCGACAGTGCCGAGAGTGAACCGGAGCTGGCCGAAGCGGTGAATGCCGGCGCCCCCCGGGCCTTTGCCGAGGCCCTGGCCGAAACCGGCGGCCGGTTGCTGCAGGTGAGCACCGATTTCGTCTTCAACGGCGCCCAGGGCACGCCCTATCGGCCGGAGCAAGCCGTCGATCCCCTTGGGGTCTACGGCGCCACCAAGGCGGCGGGGGAGCGCGCTGCTCTGGAGCTGCCAGGCGCCAGGGTGCTGCGCACCAGCTGGGTGTACGGCCCGGTGGGCAAGAATTTCTGCCTCACGATGCTGCGGCTGCACGGCCTCAAGGCGGCGGAGGGCGAACCGCTGCGGGTGGTGGCCGACCAGGTGGGCTGCCCCACCAGTACGCGCAGCCTGGCAGCGGCCTGCTGGCGGGCGCTCAGCGGCGAGGGTCCGCGGATCTTGCACTGGAGTGACGCCGGCGCCGCCAGCTGGTACGACTTCGCCGTGGCGATCGGGGAGCTGGGGGTGACGGCCGGACGGCTGGAGCGCATGGCTGCCGTGCGCCCCATCACCAGCGGCGATTACCCCACGCCGGCCCAGCGGCCCGGCTACTCCCTGCTGGAGTGCACCGCCAGCCGGCTCACCCTTGGCCTGGAACCTCTGCACTGGCGGGCGGCGCTGGCCGAGGTGCTGGCAGCTGTGCCTCTGGGCTCAGGCTGAGGCTTGGAGGCCAGGCTCCCCGTCAGGCACCGGCCGCGGCGGCCAGTAACCTCATCACAGCAACCGCCATCCCATGAGCTCTTTGCTGCCTGCCGGGCTCGATCGCGTGCTGGTGACCGGTGGCGCCGGCTTCATCGGCGGTGCCCTGATACGGCGGTTGCTGGCGGAGACCACCGCCATGGTATTTAACCTCGACAAGTGCGGTTACGCCAGCGACCTCAGCGGCATCGAACGGCTCGGAACCGAAGCACTGCAGCGGCATGAGCTCCTGAAGGTGGACCTGGTGGACGGGGCCGCTACGGAAGTGGCGGTGCGCGCCGCTGATCCGGATCTGGTGCTGCATCTGGCGGCCGAGAGCCATGTGGATCGCTCCATCGACGGGCCCGGTACCTTCATCGAGAGCAACGTGACCGGTACCTACAACCTGCTCCAGGCGGTGCGGGCCCACTGGGAGGCCCTGCCGAGCGAACGCCGCGAGCGCTTCCGGCTGCATCACATCAGCACCGACGAGGTGTTTGGCTCCCTGGGGCCCACGGGCCGTTTCTCGGAAACCACCCCTTACGACCCCCGTTCCCCCTATTCGGCCAGCAAGGCCGCTAGTGACCATCTGGTGAGTGCCTGGCACCACACTTACGGCCTGCCGGTGGTGCTCACCAACTGCTCCAATAACTACGGCCCCTGGCAGTTCCCCGAGAAGTTGATCCCGGTGGTGATCCTCAAGGCGGCGGCTGGTGAGCAGATTCCCCTCTACGGCGATGGGGCCAACGTGCGCGATTGGCTCTACGTCGAGGACCACGTGGACGCCCTGCTGCTGGCGGCCTGCCGGGGGGAGCTGGGGCGCAGCTACTGCGTGGGCGGCCACGGCGAGCGCAGTAACAAACAGGTGGTCGAGGCGATCTGCGCCCTGCTGGATCAGCGTTGCCCAGGCGGAGCCCCCCATGCCCGGCTGATCACTCCGGTGACCGATCGTCCAGGCCACGACCGCCGCTACGCGATCGATCCCAGCCGTATCAGCAGCGAGCTGGGCTGGCGGCCGCGTCACGATTTTGAGGAAGGACTGGCTGCCACTGTGGACTGGTACCTGGCCAATCTGGGCTGGTGCGATCAGGTGCGCCAGCGGGCGGGGTATGGGGGGGAGAGGATTGGGGTCAATGTCTGATGCCTCTGCATCGCCACTGACATCTTTCCAGGGTTTACTTGCCCGCTTTCCTCCCCCTGGTGGATCATGGGCTGTGAGTGGCCGTTCCATCATCATGTCTGGTATGGCTGGACCTGGTAACATCGGTGTTGCTGGTGCCCAGGAATCATCTGATTAGCGTGGTCTTGTCGTCCCATGAGTTCTCATGGCCCTTGAGCGATTGAGCGGATTGATCTTTCTTTGATCCCTTGGTCATTCTTCAGTAGGCATCAGTTGGATGGGCTTTTCCGGAGAGGTCCCAGCCTTGTTTCTGAGATGAGGCAAAGCGGCAGAAAGGTGCTCCCGCTAAATGGGCAGATCAACGAGATCGAGGCGGGGGCGGGGTATTTCTGTCGTGGGTCCTTAAGAAGGTCGATTGCGAATGGCACCTGATCGCACCCAACAAAAACCTATTCAGAATGTTCCGATATCTCAGATTACTGATCCTCGATCACTACCTACAGCAGTAGAGAGAGCCGTAGAGCTCCTCCTGAGCGGTCTTCGTCTGAGGAACGGTTTGGTTCGGCTTTATCGGCAACAAATTTCTACTCGAATCGACGGCTGCAGGGCAGAGCTGGCTAAATGCTAACCAGAGGCAAGCAAGTCAGAGGCTAGGACGAAAGTCGGCTAAAAAGGTCGAATTCTGTCTGTTTTCCGTCCCCCCATATATGGAGCGGGGTTTGCTCAAAAAAAGTTTGGCTGCCTGGTGCTCATAAGCGACCCGAGATGGGCTGAGCATGATCACTGAGGGCTTATTGTTTACCTTTCATGTGCGTACTTGGCCCGGCTGCGTTCCACACTCTAGCATTGGTCAGCATCGGTGCGGAAATCGACGCTTTGGAGCATGCCCAGGGTCTATCTATTTTGCCTGGAAGATCCCTTTAGTGGCAGCCGGCCTATTGTGTTTTATCTGGCTAGAGATGGGATCCCGATCAGCCATGACCCCCTACTGCGCAACATGGGACGCATTAGCCTATAAGTGTTCTGCATGAATCTATGCGCCCCGCTGCATAGAGATTCACCACCAAATTTATTTCACACAAAGCATCTTTCCACATGGGAAATCTCGGCGCCTCAAATTTTAAGCTTGTCTACCGTGACATGTATGGCGCCCCAGCGCTTGTTCCTGGTGAGCAATTGCAGCATAGGCTTGACGTGCGAGTTGCTTTCAAGGTTCCAGATGGAGCAACCATTAAGCTGGGGAGTCTTGCAATTCATGTCCATGCTTTTTACGTAGAAGAGCT
>CAIRWM010000129.1 GCA_903882285.1 uncultured cyanobacterium | reverse complement strand
CTTTCAGGCTCACCCGCGCAGTCCAAAACTATAGCACCTTGCTCCCTCCCTACACAACCCCCTCCTTAGGGGGGAGGGCTAGAGGGGGGAGAGACGCTGGCCTTCACTTCATCAGCGCGAGGGACCTGCGTCGTGCAGGCCCCTTCTGGAATCGCACTTGGATTGGAGCAACGGCCCTGCTGGAGCCCCATGACCAAGTCCATACGCCAGGAGTGGCTCCAGCTCAGGACCAGCTCCCCCGAGGACGCGGTGCTGAGCGACGCCAGGCAACACTTCGAGCGCAGCCTGGCGCTGGCGGGCGTCCTGACGGTGAGAAGGGCGGCAGCCAAGGAACATCGCTGCCACCGTGGCGCAGCCAATTAGGGCAAGGCGGCGTGCCTGCTAGAGCACCTGCCGGTGATGCTCTCGCTGCAACTCGAGCTGCAGAGCGTTTGTGCCTTGAGGATCGAGCGGCCCATGGACGCCTGGGTGGCCTTTCGAGGCCTACCGGCACCTGGCCAGGACAACAGGGGGGCTGCCTGATGGCGACGAGCCGATGCGGAGCGTGCCGTCCTGAGGCAGCCAACCGAAGCAGCATAAAAAAAAGCCGCGACGGAAGTCGCGGCTGAAAGGAATGGCATGCACCAGGGGCAGTATCAGAAAAGGCCCAGAGTCAAGGACTTATCGATCGGCAGAGCAGCGCCGATACCAAGGTAGATGGTGAACACAGTGCCGAACAGGAAAGCTGCCATGGCCACCGGACGACGGAAAGGATTTTGGAACTTATTGAAGCTTTCAATAAAAGGAATGAGCATGAGACCCAGCGGGATCATGGTCTGCAGAGCAATACCCAGCAGCTTATTGGGAACGACGCGCAGGATCTGGAACACCGGGTAGAGATACCACTCGGGAAGGATCTCGAGGGGGGTGGCGAAGGGATCGGCCCTATCACCGAGCATGGCGGGATCGAGAACGGCCAGGCCCACCAGGCAGGCGATGGTGCCCAAGATGACCACTGGGAAAATGTAGAGGAGATCGTTTGGCCAGGCCGGCTCCCCGTAGTAATTGTGGCCCATGCCCTTGGCCAGCTTGGCGCGGAGCTTGGGATCGGTGAGGTCAGGCTTCTTGAGAATGTGCATGGCTCGGGAAGCGGTTCTAGGACTCGTGGAAAAAGCGTAGGCGGAAAGCCGGGGGTCAGAGGGGACCGGAGATCCCCTGCTTACGAATCATTAGGAAGTGGATAAGCATGAACACCGCCAACAGCCAGGGCAGAACAAAAGTGTGAAGGCTGTAGAAGCGGGTGAGGGTGGACTGACCGACGCTCTCCCCACCTCGGAGCAACTCAACCATGAAGTTGCCGACCACAGGAACGGCAGCAGGAACGCCGCTGACAATCTTGACAGCCCAGTAGCCAACCTGATCCCAGGGGAGCGAGTAACCGGTGACACCGAAAGACACGGTGATCACCGCCATGGTGACGCCGGTGACCCAGGTGAGCTCACGGGGTCGCTTAAAGCCGCCGGTGAGGTAAACGCGGAAGACGTGCAGAATCAGCATCAGCACCATCATCGATGCGCTCCAACGGTGCACCGAACGGATCAGCCAGCCAAAGCTGACGTCCGTCATCAGGTACTGAACCGAGGCGTAGGCCTCCACCACCGTGGGCTTGTAGTAGAAGGTCATGGCGAACCCGGTGGCGAACTGGATCAGAAAACACACCAGGGTGATGCCGCCGAGGCAATAAAAGATATTGACGTGCGGGGGCACGTACTTCGCGGAGATGTCGTCGGCGATCGCCTGGATCTCCAGACGCTCGTCGAACCAGTTGTAGATGGGGTTCTTGGCGTCAGGTGCGGCAGGAGACGAGTTCGCCATGCAGCGTGGGGACTTGGGTTGCGAGAGTCTACCGATCGTTCCGACCCCCCCGTGAGCGCACCGGGCCCCCGATCCAGCACCGCTCAACCCTTTGCAACAGGAGCCACCGCCTGCCGAACCCGGTGCTGCGCCGGGAGGTGGCGGTTTCTGAACGGCCTGACGGCCTGGCTGCTGCTCACCCTGACCCTGGCTCTGCCCGTGGGGTTACTCGGGCGTGGAGCTGGGCCGGCCCTCGCGCTCAATGACGCCCAACAGTTGGTGGTAGAGGCCTGGCGACTGGTGAACCAGAGCTACGTGGATCCCACCCGACTGGAGGCCGTGCACTGGCGCCGCCTGCGCCAGAAGACCCTGGAACAGCCGATCGAACGATCGAGGGAGGCCTACGACGCGATCGAAGCAATGCTGAGCCCGATCGGCGACCCCTACACCCGGGTGCTTCGGCCCGACGACTTCGGCACGCTGCGCTCCAACACGCGAGGCACGGTCTGCGGGGTGGGGCTGCAGCTCGCCCTGCGCGAACGCGACCAAGCGATCGTGGTGATCGCGCCCCTGGATGGATCTCCAGCCGCGGAGGCCGGCATCGCTTCCGGCAGTGCCCTGCTCACGGTGGAGGGGCAGGCCACGACGGAGCTCGGGCTGGAACGCACAGCGGCCCTGTTGCGCGGTCAGTCGGGAACCGACGTGATCGTGACGCTGCGCCCGCCGGCGGGAGGGTCGGAGCGGGAGGTGCGCCTGGAGCGGCGCCAGGTGGATCTGCAGCCGGTGCGCAGCCGGCGGCTCAGCGTCGACGGCCATCCCCTTGGGCTGTTGCGCATCACGCAGTTCAGCGAGCCGGTGCCCCAGCAGGTGCGGGAGGCCCTGGAGGGATTCACGGCCAACGCAGCCGGAGCGCCTCCGATCGAGGGCCTGGTGCTGGATCTGCGCAACAACTCCGGCGGGCTGGTGAGCGCCGGGCTGGCGGTGGCCAACGCCCTGCTCGACGCCGAACCGATCGTGGAGACCCAGGACCGCGGTGGAATTACGGCCCGCCAACAGGCCAGCCCGGGCAGCCTCTACGCCGGCCCGCTGCTAACCCTGGTGAACGGGGGCACCGCCAGCGCCAGTGAGATCCTGGCCGGGGCCCTGCAGGACGCCGGCCGCTCCCCCCTGGTCGGCAGCCGCACCTTCGGCAAGGGGCTGATCCAGACCCTGATCCCCCTCGGCGACGGCAGCGGCCTGGCCGTGACGGTGGCCCGCTACCTGACCCCCAGAGGCCGCGACATCCAGAACCAGGGCATCGAACCAGACACGGTGCTGCCCGGCCCTGAACCGCTGAATCCCGGCGGGCCCGGCGATACCTGGCTGGAGGCGGCATCGCAGCGGCTGGTCGACACCCTGGAGGCAAAGGCCGGGACATGAGTCAGCGCACCTACCACGACCCGCTGCACGGGGCGATCAGCCTCGACAGGCGGGAGCCGGCCGAAGCCCTGGCCATCGATCTGATCGACACCGCCCCCTTCCAGCGGCTGCGCCGGATTCGGCAACTGGGCACGGCCTTCCTCACCTTCCAGGGAGCGGAGTCCAGCCGCTTCACCCATTCCCTCGGGGTGCTGCACCTGGCCCGCCAGGCCCTGGATCATCTGCTGCGGCTCAGCCCCTCCCTGGCGGAGCATCGTCCCTGCCTCTACGCGGCCGCCCTGCTGCACGATGTGGGTCATGGGCCCTACAGCCACTCCGGGGAAGAGATGTTCGGCCTCCGGCATGAGCACTGGTCAGGGCGGTTGATCCGCGAACACCCCGCCCTGCGTGATCGCCTCGAAGCGGAACGCCCCGGCCTGGCGGAGGAGGTGGCCGACCTGCTGGAGCACGAGCGTCATCGCTGCGGCGCCATCAAGGCCCTGGTCAGCAGCCAGCTCGACTGCGACCGACTCGACTATCTGCTGCGCGACAGCCACAGCACGGGGACCAGCTATGGCCAGCTTGATCTGCAGCGGATTCAGGCCTCGCTCACCCTGGCCCCGGACGGCAGCCTCGCGGTGCATCCGAAGGGGCTGCTGGCGGTCGAGCACTACCTGGTTGTGCGTCAGTTGATGTACCGCAGCGTCTACAACCACCGGCTCAACGTGGTGAGCACCTGGTTGCTGATGCGGGCGATCGCCGTGGCCCGCCGCCTCGGACCGGAGCAGATCTGGGCCGACCCGGCGATGGCGCGCTGGCTCTGGGAGCCCGGGGACCTGGACATCGACACCTACCTGGCCAACGACGACATCCGCACCGGCTATCACCTGGCCCGTTGGCGGGAGGAAGGGCCCAAGGAGCTGGCCGATCCCTGTGGCCGGCTGCTGGATCGCCGCCTGCTGCGCGCCACCGATGTCAGCGACCATGCCAGGAGTCGACGGCTCGAGCTGCTGGCCCAGGCGCGCCGCCTGGCAACGGCGGCCGGACTGGATCCTGAGAGCTGCTGCGGGCTGCAGCAGCTCTCCAGCCGCGGCTACAACGTGTATCAGGGGGGGTTGCGCCTCTGGGATGGCCAGCGCCTCCAGGCCCTGGAGCAGCGCTCGGCGCTGGTGGACACCCTGGCCCAGGCCCAGGAAACGGCCTGGCTGATCCACCCGCGCGAGGTGAGCGCCGACCTCGACGACCTGCTGTGCAACGCCCCGGGTACGGAGAGGACAGAAGCCTCTGGGCGACCCTAGGTTTTGCTCGCCTGCGTAGCGCCCCGATGGCCGCCGTTCTGATCCCGGCGATCTCCCCCCGGCAGCCCCATGAGCTGCAGCTCCCCGACCCCGGCGGGGCCGGCCGGGCCCTGGAGGAGGTGCGCTACGGCCTGGGCAGCATGGCCCTGCGGGGTCCGGTGCGCCTGGAGGCGGGGGCCTGGCTGCTGACCCTGCCGGAGCTGCGCGAACTGCAGACCCTGCTCGACGGCGCCGGGCTGTCGCTGCAGCACATGAGCAGTAGCCGGCCTGAAACGCTTGTGGCCGCAGCGGCCTTGGGGCTGATCGGGGAGCCCTCGCCCTCGGACGCAGGCCCAGCGGCGCCGCTAGCGTTGCCACCGGTTGAGACGAACCCCTCGAGCCAAGAGCAAACCTCGCTGACGCCGCTGACGATTCACCGCGGCACCCTGCGCTCCGGGGATCACCTGCAATGCGCCAACTCTGTGCTGTTGCTGGGGGATGTGAACCCCGGAGCACGCATCAGCGCCGATGGCCACGTGCTGGTCTGGGGAAGGTTGCGCGGGATGGCTCATGCCGGACGACGAGGCTACCAGGATGCGAAGATCGTGGCGCTGCAGCTGCGCCCGCTTCAATTGCGCATCGCAGCCGCGGTGGCCCGGGGCCCCGAAGAGCTACCGCCCGCAGGCCAGGCGGAGGAGGCGCGGCTGGTGGACGGCGCCATCCGCATCGATCCCGCCACCCCGAGCTGGCCTCTGGCGGACTGAACCCGGCCTACCTCAACGGTTGATCACTCCCAGAACGCCCAGCACGCCCGCGGCATTGCTGTCCGCCCTGTGCAGGATCTTCACACCGACCGCGAACAGAATGCCCATCGTGATCGGCCCCAGTCCGCGCTCAATCAAATGCCACGCGCCAGGGGGAATCGCGCAGCCGGTTCCAGCACAGAGCACCGCTGAGCCCGAGGAACGAGGCGCCGATTTAGAATGCCATGCTGATCTGATTGGGCCCGGGGAACAGACGCGCCACCGTCAGACCGGTGAAGAATTCCTCGTTGCTGAGCCAGCCACGTTGCCCCACCACGATCCGTTGACTCCAGGCCGAAAGGCCGTCACCTAAGGAGGACAGGGCCACTTGGAGCATGCCGAAAAACAGCTGCCTGGGACTCGGGACGTTCTCAATCATGGATGAATTGGGGATCCGGTGGCAGCTCACCGGCCTCATGCATGCTGGGGTCCAGCGGGTCGGGAGCGGCGTATTTCTTGGCCTCATCCCAATCGGCCTGGAAGACCCTCCTGAGACGCTGCACAACATCTGGGCAATCACTCTCGATACCAAGTTCGCGGCGTAGGTCAAAGGCGCTGCGATCAATATTCATAGAGCCGGTCTGAGCGTAGCGGCCGTCCACCAAAATCAACTTGGCATGCAGCTTGAGATGTTTCTGACGACGCACTTTTACACCGAAGCGTTGCATGATCCGCAGCGACGAAAAGGTGTCATAGATATCACAGTCACTGATGCCATGTTTCCCGCCGCACAGCACTCTCACCTTGACCCCCCGATCGCGGGCACAGATGATGCGCTCCAGAATCACCGAATCCACAAATTTAGGGTGCTGAATCCAGAGTGTGCTGGTCGCAGCATCAATGATGCGGGCCATCTGCCCGCGGCTGTGCGCGCTGCTCCAGACCAGGCCCACGTCAAGTTCAGGCACGAAAAATTGCCGATTCCAGTCGGCTTCAAAGCCAGCAATCACCTGAGCCACCACGGTGGCATTCTGCGTGACAATGCCGTAATCGCGCGTTTCCGTGAAGTATTTATCAGCAAGATTAAAGGTGGCGATCAAGGCGGAGTGGCCATCGATCACCATGGACTTTTCATGGGTGACTGGAAACGCCTCGGAGGTCCAGGCGGTCTCGATGCCGGCTGCCTGCAGCCGGACATCGGCTTCATCGTTACAACGATCCCCGCCGGAGGTGTGGGGATTGAGCATCACCCTCACCCGCACCCCCCGCTGACGGGCGCGTTGCAGGGCCTGCTCAATGGCTTCGGACTGAAGCTTGAACTGCTTTAGGCGCAACTGCTCGGAGGCCGCATCAATCAGCTCCACCACGGTGCGACCGCCGTCGTCGGGCATCACCACCAGGCGCTGATGGGGATGGAGCAGATCAGCCATCGTTGAGCTCACGGCGAGGCAATGTTCTAGAAGAGCGCCTCAGAACTGTCGAGCGTTGCCGCTACCGAGTCGTGAGCGCGCGGAGCAGGATGGGCCGCTTCGCCCTAACCTGCTTCAACGCCTATGGATGCCGTGACGTCAGCTCCCGCCCGCACCATCCTGATCTGCTCCGGCAAGGGAGGCGTGGGCAAGACCACCCTCACCGCCAACCTGGGCATTGCCCTTGCCAAGCTGGGACAGTCGGTGGCCGTGCTCGATGCCGACTTCGGCCTGCGCAACCTAGACCTGCTGCTGGGCCTGGAGAACCGCATCGTCTACACCGCCCAGGAGGTGCTGGCAGAGAGTTGCCGTCTCGATCAGGCGCTGGTGAAGCACAAGCAGGAACCCAACCTCTCCCTGCTGCCCGCCGGCAACCCGCGCATGCTCGAGTGGCTGACGCCAGAAGACATGCAAAAGATTGTCGGCATGCTCGCCGAGCGCTTCGACTACGTGCTGATCGACGCTCCGGCGGGGGTGGAGCAGGGCTTCAAAAATGCCGCCGCAGCCGCCGGTGAGGCGATCGTGGTGACCAATCCGGAGGTGTCGGCCGTGCGCGACGCCGACCGGGTGATCGGCCTGCTCAACAGCATGGGCGTGACGCCGGTGCAGCTGATCCTCAACCGGGTGCGTCCGAAGATGATGGCCAGCCAGGAGATGCTCTCGGTGGACGAGGTCTCCGATCTGCTGGCGCTGCCGCTGCTGGGGCTCGTGGTGGAGGACGAACAGGTGATCGTCTCCACCAACCGCGGCGAACCGCTCACCCTCAACAACGCCAACTCACCGGCCGGCCGTGGCTACAGCAACATCGCCCGCCGCCTCGGAGGCGAGGCGGTCCCCCTGATCGATCCCTCCAAGGAACGGCAGGGCCTGCGGTCTCGCCTCATGAACAAGATCAGGAAAACCACCGGACTCTTCTGAGCGCCATGACCCTGCTCGATTTCATCAATCGCCTGCTGGGCCGCCAGAAACCGAGCGGCACCCTGGCCAGGCAGCGCCTGCAACTGGTGCTCGCCCACGACCGCAGCGACCTCAACCCCGAACTGCTCGAGCAGATGCGCCGCGAGATCCTTGAGGTGGTCCAGCGCTACGTCGAGATCGACCTCGAGAGCTGCGACGTGAGCCTGGAGACGGAAGACCGGGTGACGGCCCTTCTGGCCAACCTGCCGATCAAGCGCACCCGGGAGGTGCCGCTGCCACGTAGTGAGGAGAGTGCGGCGGAGGGGGGCGCCGACGCACCATCACCGCAAGCCGAAGCCGACGAGGCTGCCGGCGGGGGGGCCAGCGAGAGGCACGGCGAGGGGGAGGAGGCTCCGGCGCCAACGAGTGTTCCGGCGGAGTCGCCACCGCAGTCCTGACGCCCCTCCCCTGAGACCAGTGCGATCCCCTTAAGCGGCTGCAGCTGACAGGGCACCCTGCCGCTGCAGCCGCGTGTCAGAGCACGCTCAGCGCAACGCCCAGGCCCAGCACCATCAAGGCAATCGTGCCGATGGCCCAATAGGCATGGCCGCGGGCATCAGCGGCGCTCTCGCCGATCCTCATAGAGCCCTCATCGGCATAGAGGTTGTCGTGATTCTCAAGATCGTGGGTCCGCATCGTCTCACCTGCGACTGAATTCAGACTAGGCAGGACGGGCGCTGCGCTCCGGGTCCGGGCCGATTCGTTACCGGAAGGGGGAATCCTTAGCAGAGATGCCGTTCGCCCCCCATGCCCGCCCGTTCGCCCCTACTGGCGCCGATCACCGCCGCGGAAGCGCGCGTGCTCCAGGAACTCCGCCAAGGCTCCAGCAACCGCAGCATCGCCGCGGCCCTTGTGCTCAGCCCCCGGACCGTGGAGAGCCACGTGTCGAGCCTTCTGGCCAAAACCGGCTGCCGCAGCCGCACCCAGTTGCTGTTGTGGGCCCTGGCCGAGCCCGCCGAAGCCTGAGAGGGGACAGCCCTTATGCTCTCCCGGTGCCGGCTTAGCTCAGTGGTAGAGCAGCGCTTTTGTAAAGCGAAGGCCATCGGTTCAAATCCGTTAGCCGGCTTGATCCCTGCCGTTGTCCTGTCTCGAGCCCGGTTCGACGGCCTACGTTGAAAGGGTCCATCGCCCCGAGGCCGGGCCGCCTGTGACGCTGGATCCGGAGCTGCAGGTGCGCTCTCTGCTGGCACAGCTCAGCCTGGACGAGAAGCTGGACATGCTCGACGGCGACAAGCCCTTCTGGTCGGGCATGGCCGAGACCCTTCTGGGGGACTGGTCGCACCGCCATCCCTGGCCCGCTGGAGTGGTGCCGCGCCTGGGCATCGGCGGGCTGCATTTCGTCGATGGTCCCCGGGGGGTGGTGCTCGAGGGTGGCGCCACCACCTTCCCTGCGCCAATCGCCCGCGGTGCCTGCTGGGACCCTGACCTGGAGGAGCGCATCGGCGAGGCGATGGCCCGGGAGGCCCGCTCCTTCGGCGCCAACCTGCTGGGCAGCGTCTGCGTCAACCTGCTGCGTCACCCCGGCTGGGGACGGGCCCAGGAGAGCTACGGCGAAGATCCGGTGCATGTCGGCACCCTGGGGGCCGCCATGACGCGCGGTGTGCAGCGCCATGCG
Organism: uncultured cyanobacterium; assembly: GCA_903882285.1. GTDB lineage: Bacteria > Cyanobacteriota > Cyanobacteriia > PCC-6307 > Cyanobiaceae > Cyanobium. The sequence goes on along the minus strand of CAIRWM010000129.1, from coordinate 29,113 downwards.
ATCGCCTGCGTCAAGCACTTTGCGCTCAACTCGATCGACAGCGCCCGCTTCCGGGTGGACGTGCGAGCGACGCCCCGGGTGCTGCATGAGCTCTACCTGCCCCAGTTCCGAGCCTGCATCGACGCCGGCGCCCAGGCGGTGATGAGCGCCTACAACAGCCTTAATGGCGACTGGTGCGGCCAGAACGCCACGCTGCTCACCGGCATCCTCAAGGAGCGCTGGGGCTTCCGCGGCTTCGTTGTCACCGACTTCATCTTCGGCATCCGCGATGGGCTGCGGGCCCTGCGCGCCGGCCAGGACCTGGAGATGCCCTTCCGGATGATCTTCGCGGGCAGCCTGCCGCAGGCCCTGGACCGGGGCGAGCTGCCCCTGGCCCGCATCGACGATGCTGTGCGTCGGCTGCTACGGGCCCAGCTGGCCGTGCCCGCGGGGATCTATCCGGCCGCTCTGCGGGGCAGCGCCGCGCACCTCGCTCTGGCCCGGGAAGCAGCCACCAAGGCGATCGTGCTGCTTCAGAACGATGGTGCAGTGCTGCCGTTCGGGGAGGAGGTGACCTCGATCGCCATGATCGGTCGCCTGGCCGTGGAGGCCAACCTGGGGGACCACGGCTCCTCGGACACCCGCCCGGTTCCGGGGGCGGTGCTGACCCCCCTTGAGGGTCTGCGCGCCGCCGCCCCCCGGATCCGGGTAGCTCACGACGGGGGCAGCGATCCGGCGGCGGCGGCGGCGCTGGCCGCCGGTTGCGACGCGGCCATGGTGGTGGTGGGACTCGACTGGCACCAGGAGGGCGAACACATCCACACCGGCGATCTGGGGCCGATCTGGCGCCAGATCCCTCCGCCGGATCCGCTGCAGCAGCGCTTCGGCCGTGCCCGCCTGCGGCCGTTCTGGGGCCCGGTGGCCAACACCATCGCCGCGGTCGCCAGCCTCGGCTCGGCCCGGCGGGGCAGCGACTTCGCCTCCGGTGACCGCACCGACCTCGCTCTGCCGCCGGAGCAGGAGGCGCTGATCCGGGCCGTGGCCGCCGCCAACCCGCGCACGGTCGTGGTGCTGATGGGCGGCGGGGCCATCCTGTGCGAGTCCTGGCGCCATGCGGTACCGGGCCTGCTGCTGCTCTGGTATCCGGGCCAGCAGGGGGGTCTGGCCCTGGCCGATGTGGTGCTGGGGACGGTCTCGCCATCCGGCCGGCTGCCGTTCGCGCTGCCCAGCGCCCACGAGCACCTGCCCCCCTTCGACCCCCGGGCCCGCTCGATCACCTACGACCTCTGGCACGGCCAGCGGCGTCTGGACCGGGACGGCCATGCGGCGGCGTTCCCGTTCGGCTTCGGCCTCTCTTACACGGGTTTTCACCACCGGGACCTGAGCGCCTGGATCGAGGCCGCCGGCTCTGACGGCACGCCCGAGCTGCGGGCCGCGGTGACGGTGGTGAACGTCGGCAAGCGGGGGGCGGATGAAGTGCTGCAGCTCTACCTGGAGCCGCCGGGGCGTGCCGTGGAGCGGCCGGCACGCCTGCTGGTGGGCTTCCAGCGACTCACCCTGGCAGTGGCAGAAAGCCGGCGGGTGGAGCTCACGATTCCGCTGCGGCGCCTGGCCTACTTCGACGAGACCCTGGACGCCTTCGTGCTAGAAGCCGGCCGTCACCGCCTGCGGCTGGCGCGCCACGCCGAGGCGGAGGGGCTGATAGTGGAACTGGAGCTGGAGGCGACACGGCTGGGTGTCTGAGCCTCCGGCGGAGCGCCGCTCCTAGGGGTTGCCACTGCTGCTGCAGGAGCCGGAGCCGGGGCCGATCACACTGATGCCGGTGTCGATGCGCTCGATCGCGGAGGCGCCGAGGCCCTGCTGCCAGAGCTGCAGCACGCTCCAGTAGCCCTGGGCCCCCAAGAGCCGCGATCGCCCGTCCGATCCCGATCGGACCGCTGGCATCACTGGCGACCCAGCCGCGCAGCTTGGGATGGGCCTTCATCACGGCGATCGCCTCGCGCTCGGCGCGAGCGATGTCGTCCTGGTCGCTCGGCAGGGCGACCACCTGAATGCCCGCAAACTGGCGGAACAACTCCTGATGACAGTGCACCCGGATGGCGTGGTTGGAGGCTGTCGACACACCCTGCATGATCGCCATCTGTCCCGTGCCGCCCAGCAGGGCCACCAGACGGCGGGAGGCGATCTGGGCCTAGCGACAGAAGTCGGTGCCGATGCTGGGAATCGCCAGCCCCTTGGGGGACTCGGCATCGAACACGGTGAGGGGGATCCCCTGGCTACGGGCATGCTGCTGCAGCGGCGCGATCCGGGTGGCATCGAGCGGATCGATGCTGAAGCCATCGGGACGGGCAGCAATCGCCCGCTGCAGGATCGCTGCCTGCTGCTCCACCAGGGCCTGGGCAGGGGGCTGGTAGTCGCGGACGACGCGGGTGGTGGCGGCCTGAGACTGAATCATCAGGGCCGCCTGCTCCGCTCCGCGGAACACCTCATCGAACCAGGGGTGGGTGATCTTGGGAATGATCACGAAGCGCAGGGTCCTGGGGGCCGGCTGGGCCGCGGCCGGACCGATCGCCAGCGGCGAGAGCGCTGCAACCCCCGCGGCCAGGGCCGCCAAGCCCAAATGCCACAGGGCCTGGCTCTGAAGGCCGTCGGAGCTGGAATCACGGGAGGTATGGGGGAAGGGGGGACAGGGTGGAAGGCCAGGGCAGAGGCAGGGGCAGAGACAGCGAGAGCCAGGGCAGGGAGGAGAAGCGGAGGCTCATGCCGGGGCCTGGGGCGCCTCGCTCACCTCACCGAGGATCGAGAGAATCCCAGACGAGCGGCACCGGCTCTAGCTCCGGAGCGCAACCCAAATGGGTGGCATTCATCAGCAGGGTGGTGCCCGGCGGCAGCGGCACCGCGCCCTGCCAGGGCTGCCAGTCGGTGGGAACCCCGGAGGCCCGATGCACCAGCTCGGCCACCTCGCGCCCCTAGGACTCCCGGCGGGTGATCAGGGTGACGTGGGCGGCTCCGGTCCAGGCGATCTCCACCGTCATGGCCCGCCCTGCACCGCCGGCACCGAGCATCACAACCCGCTGCCCCCGCAGCGGCGTGACCTTCTCGATCGCCTTGACGCCCCCCTTGCCGTCGTTATGGCCGATCAGGCGGCCCGCCTCGAAGGTGATGTAGTTGGGGGCACCGATGGCCTGCACATCGGTGCCCCCAACTACAACCAGCAGCGGGATCACCGCCACCTTGTAGAGGACCGTGATCGCCATGCCGCTGTAGCCCAGCGGCATCGGGGCAGCGATAGCGAGGGCCAGGTCCTGCTCCGAGGCGATGTCGTTCTTCCAGAACTGCCAGGTCAGTCCGTAGTAGGCATCGACCGTATTCAACATCCGGTCGAGCGGGTTCTCGGCCACCGGATGACCGAGCATTCCGGTCATCTACCTCTGGGCGGGGATCATCGGCGGAACAGGCAAACCAGCCCAACCGCGGCCATGGCTTGGCGACACCGGCTGTGCATTGTTATCGGATTGGATCACGACCGACAGGGCTTCGAGGCCGAGCGGGGTGGCAGGCCCTCGCCTCAGTGGGCTTCGGGGGGGAAGGAGCAGCGGGCCTCCCGCAACAGATGGGAGGGCTTGACGTGGAAGCGTTGCTGAAAATCCACGCTGAATAACCCCATTGAGCGATAGCCGCAGGCGAGGGCGATGCTGGCCACGCTGTCGCCGGGCGATGGGTTCTGCAGACGCCGCTGGGCAAAGTCGAGGCGCTGATGGCGGATCCACTGCGAGGCCGTACAACCGAGCCGTTCACGAAATGCGTACTGCAGGGCTCGCCTGGAGTAATTGCTGCGCAGTTCCAGCGCGGTGAGGTTAAGCGGCTGGGCAAGATTGGCTTTGATGTAATCGATCAGTTCGTCGAAGACATCGCGACCCAGCTGTTCGCGATGGCGCAGCCGATCAAGCGGCGCCTCTTGACGCAATTCCGGTAGCATCATCGCCGCCAGCAATCGGTATATCTGGTCATCGAGCTGGAGCCGATCCACCAGGGACTGGCTGTAGCCGCGCAACCGCACGGCCGAGGCCAGCAGATCGCGCAGCCCGGCCTGCAGCGACGGCTCCTCCCCTGTGGCGGGAAGCTCCGAACCGTGGGCGCGATCGAGCGTTCGTAGCCACGCGGCCGGCGGCTGACTCCAGCCCGCCATCGCCAGGGCCGTGCGCAGCAGGCGCTCCTGCAGCAGGGTGAACACCACACAGCTGGCCTGGCTGTTGCTCCAGCGGTAGGGCTGGGCGGCCAAGACCACGCAGCCGTCCGCCCAGCAGTGCCAGGAGCGGGACGCCTGGCACAGCTGGATGATGCCGCCGTAGCCGAGGCAGACCATGAGCGCCGACGGCTGCTCCACCACCAGCCGCAACGGCTGCAGGATGCCGGCATGCAGCGGGATCTCGCCCAGGTGGGTGGTGAGGCCGTAATGGCACCAGGGGGCTTGGTCGTCACTGCCGGCGAGCTCGCTCAGGGGCATCACCTGCCGCAACTGGGCCACGCTGGCCTCGATGGTTTGGATTGGCTGCAGAGCGGATCGGAACGGATTGGGCAAGCCCGAGAGGTCGGGACTGCGTTCGCGATCGACGGCAGGAGGCGATGGTGTTGCTGAAGCTTGCATCGAACTCACCATCACTACCCGGTCGAGCGATTCCAAAAACAACGCCAGATCTTCAACGGGTCCTGATCAGCGCCCTGACCCGCGGCGCGGGTGCGAAGCAACACAATTCAGGTGACGTCAATCAAAGCCGGAGCGGTCATGGTTATGCATGAATCCAAACTAGTGGACTCCTGCCATCGCTGAAGCGCACCGATAGCCCAAACGGCCCAAGCGCCATCGCAGCGGTGCAGATCTGCGCGTTTCCAACAGAGTTGCATCCCCGCAATCCTGCGCTCCTTCTGCACGCGCCAGGGCCCGACCGATCCCGCGGAAACGGCCCGGGCGGCTAAGTAACCTCCCTTCAGGCCAACGGATGGGGCAGGGGTGGTGGAACATTCGGCCCGCTCGTCAGACGGCGCCTCCCCGGACCCCAGCACGACCGGACCGTTCCCGGTCAGCCGCGTCGTGGGCATCGGCGCCTCGGCTGGTGGACTGGAAGCCCTGCAGGACCTGACCAGCCAGCTCCGGCCAGGCAGCGGAGCGAGCTATGTGGTGGCGCAGCACCTGGCACCGGACCATCCCAGCCTGATCGTCGACCTGCTTGCCCGGGGCACGCGCCTCGAGGTGGTCACGGCGCACGATGCCATGACCCTGCGCCCCGATGTGATCGCCATCACCCCCCCCAATCACGATGTGGTGGTGGAGGGCGATCGGCTGCGCATAAGCGATCCGGTGCCGCGCTATGGACCGAGCCCGAGCGTCGACCTGCTGTTCGAGTCGATCGCCACGCACTGGGGAGAGCGGGGGGTGGCCGTGGTGCTCTCCGGCACGGGCTCCGATGGAGCCCGGGGGCTGCTGGCCGTGCGGACGGCCGGGGGCCTCACGGTGGTGCAGTCCCCCGAAGAGGCGAAGTTCGACGGCATGCCCCGGGCCGCCCTGAGCCTGGGCAGCGCTGAACTTTGCCTGGAAGCCGGACTGATCGGTCGGCGCCTGGGGGACCTGCTCCGCTCCGGGGAGGAGGGAATCGGCCGGGCCCTGTCCCTACCCGAACCCGTGCCGCTCGGCTCGGTGACGGCCCAGCTGAAACACGCCACCGGCATCGACTTCTCCCAATACAAGGAATCGACGCTGCAGCGCCAGGTGCAGCGCCGCATGGCGATCCGCCAGGTCAGCCACCTCGAGGACTACCTGCCGCTGCTGGCCAGCGACGAGGGAGAACCGCAGGCCCTGATGGGCAACCTGCTGGTCACAGTGACCTCCTTCTTCCGGGATCCGCAGGCCTTTGAGGCCCTGCAGGAGTTGCTGGCCCGCTGCGTGAGGGAGCGCGGCTCCAGTGAGCGCCTGCGCCTGTGGGTCCCGGGCTGCGCCACCGGCGAAGAGCTCTACTCGCTGGCCATGGTGGTGAGCGAGGTGCTCGGCCACCCGCTCCAGCTCTCCTCCCAGCTGAAGATCTTCGGCACCGACCTCGATGAGAGCAGCCTGGCGGTGGCCCGCCGCGGCCTCTACCCGGCCGCCGCCGCGGCGGCGATCCCCAGCGCCCTGCGCGAGCGCTTCGTGATCGAGAGCAGTGGCTGGATCGAGATCCGCGAGACCCTGCGCGACTGTGCCGTCTTCGCCCGGCACAACGTGAGCGAGGACCCGCCCTTCCCCCGGCTGGACCTGATCAGCTGCCGCAACACGCTCATCTACTTCACCCCACCCCTGCAGGAACGGGTGCTGAGCCTGTTCCGGTTCGGCCTTCAGCCCGGCGGCCTGCTGTTTATGGGGAGTTCCGAATCGCTCGGCAACCGCACCCCCGGGTTCTGCGTGGCCGATGCGGAGCACCGCATCTACCGGCGCAGCAGCGAAGCGGGCGGCCGCCTGCAGCCCCCCGTGACCCTGAAGTCCGCCTACCCGACCGACGGTTTGGCTCCGATGGGGCTGATCAAGGTGGTACGCGAATCGGTGCCGGAGCAGCACGTGGCCCTGCTGGAGGCCCTCGTGCGCCATGTCGGCCCCCCCTGCCTGGTGCTGGACGAACACCACGATCTTGTAGAAGTGATCGGCGATGTGGCGCCCTACTGCCGGCTGCCTCAGGGCCGCGCCAGCAGCGCCGCCACCGCCTTTCTGCGGCCGGAGCTGCAGGCTCAGGCCCGGGCCCTGCTACTCCTGGCCCGCGCCGACAAGAGCCCCGTGCGCAGCGCACTGCTGCAGCTGGACGGGATCCCGGCCCCCCTCCACCTGGAGGCGCGGCCGCTGCCGGTGGGGACGCGGCCGTTCACCCTGCTCTCCTTCGTGCCGGAGCTGGGCACTCCGGAACTGCATCCCCCCAGCTCCGGTGCCGGCAGCGATGACCGGGATGCCACCTTCGACCGGGAAATCGAACGGCTGGAGAGGGAACTGCTGGCCAGCCAGGACTCGCTACGGCGCTCCCTCGCTGAGCTGGAAGGAGCGAACGAGGAGCTGGAGGCGTCCGCGGAGGAGCTGCAGGCCTCGTCCGAAGAACTGCAGTCGTCCAATGAGGAGCTGGAGGCCTCCAACGAGGAGCTGCAGGCCACCAACGAGGAACTCGGCACCCTGAACCAGCAGCTGCGCGCCCGCAGCGAGGAACTGCAACTGCTCAACACTGATCTGGAGAACATCCAGAACTCCCTGAGCCAGGGGATGGTGATGGTCGACAGCGAGCTGCGGGTGACGCGCTTCACGCCCCTGGCAGTGCGGGTGTTCGGCCTCGTTGACACTGACCTGGGCCAGCCCCTGCTGGGGGTGCCGACCACGGTGCCGCTGCCGGGGCTGCGCGAGGCGCTCCAGGCCGTGGTGGCGGGAGAAGCCCGCCGCAGCATCGAAGCCAGCAGCGAGGAGGTGTCGTACCTGGCCCAGGTGCTGCCCTATCAGGAGCGCAACGGCCGACGCCTGGGCGCGATCGTGACGCTCACCGACGTCTTCGAGCTGGTGGCGCTGCGCCGGGCGGCCGAGGCGACTCTGAGTGAGTTCGCCCGCCTCACCGATGCCCTCGAGGAGGCCGTCTGGAAACGCGACCTCTCGATGCGGCGGATGCTCTATGCCAGCAAGCGCATCCAGGCTCTAACGGGCTGGAGTCCACAGGAACTCTGCGACCGACCTACCCTGCTCGATGCGGCGATCGACCCGGCCGATCGGGAGCGTGTGGAGGAGAGCCGGGACATCTGCCGCGATGGCTGGTCGGTCCGGTACCGAATCCGCACCCGCAGCGGCCAGATGCGCTGGATAGTGGAAGCGGCCAAGGTGATGAACGAGGGCAGCGACCACTTCGTGGTCGGCACCCTCACCGATGTGACCGAGCGGCGGGCGATCGAGGAGCAGGCCCGGGACAGCGCCAGCATCTTCGAGTCGGTCTTCCACACCGGCAGCTTCGGCGTGCTGGTGCTCGACGTCCAGGGACGCGTGCTGATGGCCAATGAGCGCATCGGCCAGCTGGTGGGCATGGGGGCGGCGGCGCTGGAGGGAGTGCCGGCGCCGACGCTGATCTCCTTGCCGGACGAAGAGGCCTGGAAGGCCGCCCTAAACGCGGCCCTGGCTGCGCCCGGCAGCGACGTGCCCTGCAACCTTCGGCTGCAGCACCGCGACGGCTCCCAGCCCAGGGTGGTGCTGGAGATCCGCGGGCTGCCGCGGCCGATCGGCACGGCGGTGCTGCGGGTGATCGTGCGGGAGTTGCCGACGGTCACTGCCGATTGATCGAGAGCACCACAAGGCCCCCCGCCAGCAGGGTGAGAAAGCAGGCCAGAGCCACCCCCCAGCCCGCCAGCGCGGCCAGCAGCAGTGAGATCAGCAGACTGCCCAGCAGAACAACGGTTAGGCTGGGGAGCAGCGGTTTCAAGGGACGCGGCGACGGGGAAACGGCTGCCAGTCTCGCCAGTTCACAGCCGACCACCCGTGGGGCTTCGGATCAGGAGACCGGATCGGGAGTTCAGTGGCCGGCCAGCAGTGATCGCCTCAGCCGGTCGCTGAGCTCCTCCCCCGCCAGGGTGAGCAGGGCATAGACAGCGACCAAGGCGAGCACCTGATCCCAGGCGAAGGCACTGAGACTCTCGAGCAACTGGCTGCCGAGACCCGCCGCCCCCACCAGTCCCACCACCACGGTCTCGCGCAGCATCACATCGGCCCGGTAGGCCCCATAGGCCAGGTAGGGACGGGCCATCGGACTCAGACGGCCGTAGAGCAGGGCCAACCGCGGTCCGCTGCCAGCGCAGGAGAGGGCCTCCTCGACCGCGGGTCCAACATCCTCACTGCTCTCCAGCAGCAACCGGCCGAGGATGCCCAGGTTGTGGAAGCCCAGGGCCAGGGCCGCTGTGATCACTCCGGGCTGAAGCAGAAACAGCAGCAGCAGTGCCGTCAGCGGCGGCGGCCAGAGGCGGCCCAGGGCCCAGGAGAAGCGAAGCACCCCCTGCCCCCAGCGCCCGGGCCCGGCCAGCAACAGCTGCAGGGGGGCCAGGCCCACCGCAAGAGCGGCGGCCAGCAGCGTCAGCAGCAGAGTGCCGGCCACCAGTTGCAGCCAGGGCAGAGCCCAGACACCGGCCCAGTCGGCCGAGTCCAGTCCGGGCAGCGGCTGCCCGTGCAGCAGTGCCTGCGGATCGACCCCGAGAGCCCGGCCGACCAGGAGTGCCAGGGGAGGCAGGGCCAGCAGCAGCAACAGCATCTCGCGGCCGCGACCGCCCACGCCGCCACGGCGCAGATCGAGGCGGCGGGGCATCAGCCAGCGGCGGCGCAACCAGCCCAGCAGCGTCTCCAGCGTCAGCATCACGGCCAGCAACAGCCACAGCCCCGTCCACAGCTCACGGAACTCCAGGGACTGCAGGGTGAGCTTGAGGTCAGTGCCCAGCCCGCCGAGACCGAACACCCCGAGGAGGGTGGCACTGCGCAGGGCGCACTCCAGCCGGTAACCGCCATAGCTGAGCAGGCCCGGCAGCAGGGGTGGACCCAGGGCGGTGAGCAGGGCGGCGGGCGCCGGGGCACCGGCGCTGCGCAGGGCCTCCAGGCGGCGACTGTCGAGGCCGTCGAGGAGATCGGCAAGCACCCGGGCGACGAGGGCGCCGTAGGGAATCGCGATCGCCAGCACCGCCACCACCGGCTGCAGCCCCACCAGCTGCAACAGCAGCAGCCCCCAGAGCAGTTCATGAATGGAGCGGGGCAGGGCGAGCAGGCGCCGGATCATGCCCGCCGGCCAGCGGCAACCGCCGCAGACCTGCCACACGACGCGCGAGCTGGCGAGGCCGAGCACCACTCCCAGCGCCAGGCTGGCGATCCAGCCCAGCAGCGCCATCCCCAGGGTGATCGCCAACCCCGCCAGGGCCGCCTGAATCACAACCGGATCGAGCGAGGGGGTGAGCGCCGCCAGGGCAAAGCGACCGATCAGATCCCAGCCACCCCCATGCACAAGCCCCGGCAGCAGCGCCAGCACCGGCAGCAGCACCAGGGCCGGCAGCAGTGGCAGCAGCGGGGCCGCCGGCCGCAGCAAGGCCAGTGGGTAGGGCTGACTCAGCGGGGCGGTGCTCATGGCATCAGCCCAACCGCTTCGCCCCGGTAGAGCTCAGCGAGCAGCGCCTCGAGCTCGCTGGTGGCCAGGAACGCCATCGGCCGGTCGAACAGGAGCCGCCCCCGGCGGAGGCCGACCACCCGATCAAATCCCCGCAGTAGATCGGGCCGGTGCAGGCTCAGCAGCAGGGCCCGCGGCGCCTCCGCCTGGCGGAGCAGCAGCTCCAGCAACTCGGTGGCCAGCCGCGGGTCGAGGCTGGCGAGGGGTTCGTCCGCCAGCAGCAGCTGCGGCTCCTGGCGCAGCAGGCGCGCGATCGCCACCCGCTGCCGCTGCCCACCGGAGAGGGCCGCCACGGAGCAGGCCAGCAGCTCCGCCCCGAGACCCACCTGCTCCAGCGCCGCGGCATTGGCCTCGCTCTCGAGCGGCAGCAGCAGGTTGAGCAGGGCCCGCGGCCAGCCCCAGCGGGCCAGGCGCGCTGCATTGAGGTTCTGCTGCACCGTCAGCTCCTCGATCAGGCGCAGGTCCTGCCAGAGGGTGCCGATGCGGGCTCTCTGGCGCCGCCGCAGCCGCGGCGAGCGCGCCGGGGGCTCGCCACTCCAGAGCACCGTGCCGGCCTCGGGTGTCAGCAGGCCATTGGCCACCGCCAGCAGGGTGCTCTTGCCAGCGCCGCTGGGACCCAGCAGGGCCACCCGCTCCCCGGCGGTGATGCCCAGAGTCACATCGTGGAGCCGAGGCTGATCCCGTCCCGCCACGTGAATGTGCTGCAGGTCCAGCAGGGGAGGCATCGGCAATCAGCGCAGGCGCTGCCGGAGGGCAGAGGGTCAGCGAATCTTGCCGATCTGGCGGCCCACCTGCTCAATTCGCCCGTAGGAGGAGGCACTGGCTGGCACAAATTTCTGGGCGCCGAACAGCTCCAAAATCTGTTTCTGTTTGGGATCGCTGGGCCGCCAGGCCAGGATCGCCTTGGTCAGGCGGCTGCTGAAGCCCTTGCCGAAGCGCTGATCGAGGTTGGGCTGGGCGATCCAGTGGTAGTCCTGATAGCCGGGACTCTTCCAGAGAGCGATCACCTTGGTGGGATTGGCCTTGCCATCCTTCAGGCTCGAGAGCCACACCTGTTCATTGACCACGCCGGCGTCGTAGGCCCCGCTCGACACCAGGGCGATGGTGGCGTCATGGCTGCCGCTGAACCCCGGGGCACCGTCGGCGAAATCACTCAGCTTGACCCCCGCCTGCGTAAGGAAGTACTGGGGCATCAGGCGACCGGAGGTGGAACTCTCGGAGCCGAACGTGAAGCGCCGGCCCTTGAGGCTGGTCAGCCCCTTCTGCTGGCGGAAGGGCTGGAGGCCACTGCGGGTGCTGGCGATGAAGATGCTGTTGAAGGAGGCATCGATGTCACGCTGGGCCACCACCTTCGCGCCGGACTTCTGCAGGCGGGCCTGCACGCCGGTGAGGCCACCGAACCAGACCAGATCCAGATCGCCGGTGCGGAAGGCACTCACGGCGGCGGGATAGTCGACCATCGGCACGTACTTCACGGTCACCCCGAGCTGTTGACTCAGTTCCTGGGCCACCAGGGGGTAGAGCCGATTGAGCTTCTCAGGCTTCTGATCGGGGATCGCACTGATGCGCAGCACCTTGAGCCCCTGGCTCTGCTGAGCCAGGGCAGGCGGCAGACCAGCACCCGGGCCGCCCGTCAGGGGTGCCAACAGCGGCACCAGAGCGAGAGAGAGTCCTGCCACCATGGCGGTGGCGCGAAGGCGGATCGGCATCGGCATCCTGAGGCTCTGTCCCACTATGTCTGCCAGGTCGTCTGCCTGGGTAGTGCCGCCCGTGCCCATCGCCATGGGGTCATTGCCCAACATCGAAGCACCCAGCCTGGAAGGGTTCCTGGCGGGCCGCGGCAGCCTGCTGGATGTGCGCAGCCCGGCGGAATTCGCCCAGGGGCATATCCCCGGCGCCATCAACCTTCCCCTGTTCAGCGACGCCGAGCGGGCCGAGATCGGCACGCTCTACAAACAGGATGGCCGCCCGGCGGCGGTCCGGCGCGGTCTGGCCCTGGTGGGCCCGCGGCTCGAATCGATGGCGACAGAACTGGAGAGGCACGCCGCTGCCACCCCCGGCGAGCCACTGCGGCTGCACTGCTGGCGCGGTGGCATGCGCTCCGGCAGCGTCACCTGGCTGGCGGGCACCCTCGAGCTGCCGGTGCAGCTGCTGCCGGGGGGCTACAAGGCCTTCCGCCGCTGGGTGCTGGAGCGCTTCGAACGCCCCTGGCCGGTGCGCCTGCTCGGGGGACGCACCGGCAGCGGCAAGACGGAGCTGCTGCTGGCGCTGCGACAGCGGGGCGTAGCGGTGGTGGACCTTGAGGGGCTGGCCCACCACCGCGGCAGCAGCTTCGGCGCCCTGGGCCTACCGCCCCAGCCCAGCAGCGAGCACTACGAGAATCGCATCGCAACCGAACTGCATGCCCTCGCGGGCGCCAACGCCATCTGGCTGGAGGCCGAAAGCTCCCAGGTGGGACGCTGCCGCATCCCGGCGGGCCTGTGGCGTCAGATGCGGGAGTCCCCGGTGCTGGAGGTGCGCCGGCCGATCGACCAGCGGGTGGCGCATCTGGTGCGCATCTACGGCGTCCAGGAGCCGCAGGCCCTGGCCGAGGCCACCCAGCGCATCGCCCGACGGCTCGGTCCCCAGCGCACGGCCCTGGCCCTGGAGGCGATCGACCGGGGCGACTGGGCCACGGCCTGCCGCCAGATGCTCGACTACTACGACCGCTGCTACGACCACGAGCTACGCGAGCACCAAGGCGCCTCGGTGGATCTGGGGAAGCTGGAGGCCTCGGCTGCCGCCGAGGAGCTGTTGGCCAGGCGGCTGGTGCTGCGCGCCTGAGGGGCCGCGGCCCGATCCGGGCCCGCTGGGCTAGACAAGCACCCGGCCGATGATGGCCGCGCCTTCAAAACCGGCTGCCTGCATCGCCGCCAGGGCCGCGGGAGCCCGTGCCGCGGGCAGGGCCGCCAGCAGCGGTCCACAGGTCTGGGGGTCGATCAGCAGGGCCTGACGGGCCGCCGCCATCGGGCTGGCGTCTCCCCCGGGCGGCGACGCCAACTGGATCGGCCCGGCCAGCAGCGCCAGGGCTTCGGCGTTGGAGGGGGCCAGGCTGCTGGCGAAGCCGCACTCCAGAACCTCCAGGGCACCGGCCATGGCCGGCAAGGCGGCGACATCCAGCGCCACACGGACCTTCCATGCTGGGGAGGCGGCCACCATCTCACCGAGGTGACCCAGCAGGCCGAAACCCGTGATGTCGGTGCAGGCATGACAGCCATGGTGCGATAGCAGCTCCACCAAGGGGGCCTGGCTCTGCAGCAGCAGCTCCAGCGCCGCATCGAGCCAACCGGGCTCGGCCGCCCCTGCCATGGCTGCGGCAAACAGCACCCCACTACCGAGGGGGCGGCTGAGTAGCAAAGCATCGCCGGGCCGCAGGGGGCCCTTGGGCCAGTGACGCTCCGGCCGCACCCGGCCATTCACCGTGAGGGCCAGCGTCAGCCCGGCGCCATCGCGCCCCTCGAGGGTGTGGCCGCCCAGCAGGTGCGCGCCCAGCGGCTCCAGCACCGAGCGCACCCCCGCCAGGGTCTGCACCAGCACGTCCTCCTGCAGGTGGGGGGCCGCCGCCGGCACTGTCACCAGGGCCTGCACGCTCTCCACCGCGGCACCGCAGGCCCAGAGGTCACTGCAGGCATGAAGGGTCGTGAGCCGGGCATTGAGCCACGGATCCTCCACCAGGGCGGGGAAGCCATCCACGCTCTGCAGCAACAGGGCACCATCGGCGGCGGCGGCCACCACCACCGCGTCGTCCCGCGGAGGAGAGCCCCCAAGTGGATCCAGCCGCCGCAACGCCCCCTCCAGCGGACGGGCGGCGAGCTTGGCGGCACAACCGCGGCAGGCCAGCGCCGATCCCGTGGGGGGCGGCTGTGTTGCCGGCACTGCGAAGCACTCCATGAAGCGCCGGTCGATGTGCGCCTTCCAGCGCCAGAGCCAGCGGCTCGGCCCCAGGGCCAGCGCCCCCCAGCAGGCCAAGGCGCGCGGGCCGCCCGGATCGAGCCCCCCATCCCCCAGCAGTTGCAAGGCCCGGGACTGGGGCCGCCAGCGCCGCAGCGCTTCGCCGCGCAGGCTGCGGCGCAGATTGGTGGCCAGCTCGGGGGCCGCCCGCACGGCCCAGACCCCGGAGGCCGGGCGGGGCGCGGTGGCCATCAGGCCGCAGTCGCCGGAGGCGAACAGATCGGGGTGGCCGCACACCGCCAGGGTGGCCTCGGTGAGCACCCGGCCACTGGCGGGATCCACCGGCAGCCCGGCAGCGGCCAGCCACTGCGGTGCCCGACTACCGGTGCAGGCCAGGTCGGCGAGTACCCCATCAGCCACCTCCCTCTCCACGGCAATGCCGGCCTCGGCCAGCAGCCGCTCGCCGGCCCGGTTGGCAGCGGCGGAGCCGAGGTGCAGCTCCCGCCCCCGCAGAAGCAGCCGTGGCGCAAAGCCACGGGCCCGGAACGCCAGGGCCAGCTCCACGGCCGCCGCCCCACCGCCCCGCAGGCGCAGCACGCGCCCGGGAGCCAAGGCCGCACTCCAGGCCAGGAAGGGCTCAAGCGGCTTCACGGGCAAAGCACCGGAGGGAGCCGCGGTCTGCGCCCCCACGTCGAGGCTGAGGCGGTCGAAGCGGAGCGGTGGGCGGCCGGCCAGCGCCAACTCCCGGGCCCGGAGATCCAGGCCACGGATCTCCGCCTGCACGAAGGTGGCGCCGGCCAGTGCGCAGAGACGCCGCAGGTCGATGGCACAGGCCTCGCGCCTGCAGAGACCGGCCACCAGCGCCGGCACCATGCCGGAATAGAGGGCCGTGCTGGCGCGATTGACCAGCACCACCTCCGTGGCGGCGGGCCGCAGGGCCGGCCGCATCCGCCACATCTGCAGCACCAGGGCATGACTGTGCCCCCCACCGGCGAGGATCAGCCGCTGACGGGGGGGGAGCGGGCTGGGATGGCCGCGGCTCGGGCCCTGCACGCGTCGGAGCACAACGGGTGAAACCCCATTGTGGCCTCCCCCGCCGGCCCTCCCGCCATAGCCTCTTGCGATCCACGACCACCGGGAGGATGCCGATGGACCCGCAGCTGGCCGAACTGCTGCGGAAGATGGAGGCGGGCCAAATCCATCGCCAGGAGCTGCAGGAGTACCAGCAGCAGGGCCTGCCCGAAGACCTCGACCTCGAACTGCTGTGGATGCTGTTCGCCTTCGATACGCTCGAGCAGCACCGCCTGCGGCTGGTGCAGAAACTGCGGGCCCGATGGGGCTGAGTCCAGCCGCTTCCCCATCCATGCGTCCGGTCCACCACCATCACGAACGCCACAACAGCCATCGGGTGGGCTGGCTGCGGGCGGCCGTCCTCGGCGCCAATGACGGCACCATCTCCGTGGCCAGCCTCGTGGTGGGCATCGCCGCCTCGGGGGCCGGGGCCCTGTCGATGGCAGCGGGCGAATACGTGTCGGTGCAGTCCCAGGCCGACACGGAGGCCGCCGACCTCGCCAGGGAGAAGCAGGAGCTGGCCGACGACCCGTCCGGGGAACTCGCCGAACTGGCCCAGATCTATGTGGAGCGGGGGCTGTCCCGCGATCTGGCCCGGCAGGTGGCCGAGCAGCTCACCCTCCAGGACGCCCTCGGCGCCCATCGGCGCGATGAGCTCGGTCTGAGCGACGCCTGGCAGGCCCGGCCGATCCAGGCCGCCCTGGCCTCCGCCGCCAGCTTCCTGGTGGGAGCGCTGCTGCCGATCCTCACCCTCCTGGTCAGCCCCCCGTCGCGCATCCGGGACGTGACGACGCTGGTGGCCCTGCTCGCCCTGATGCTACTGGGCGCCCTGGCCATGGGCCTTACGGCCCTGGTGGGCCGGCTGTTCGGCGCGACAATCTGACCCCCACCGTCTCCCGCCACCGTTTGCCATGTCCCGCGAGCAGCTGAAGCAGTTCCTGGCCCGAATGCAGGACGATCCGAGCCTGCGCCAGGCCGTGCTGGCCGCCGCCACCGCCGATGACGTGGCCCAGATCGCCGCGGGACTGGGCTTCGAATTCTCGGGAGACGAACTGCTGCGCGCCTCGGGGCAGAGATTCGGCCGGGTGACCGTGAGCAAGCAGGACATCCCAGGCGAATACAACTGAAGCCGCCAGCCGACCCGTCGCCGCCTACTGTTCGCTCGCCAGCGATGGAGTGTTGGACGCGGATGGAAGAGGGAAGCCGGGCAGAAGAACTGCGGGCCCTTGGCTGGAGTGCCGAGGACGTGCGCAGCTACGAAGAACTGTGGGAGTACCGCCAGCGCTGGGGCGCCATCAACCTGGAGCGCGAGGAGAGGATCTTCCTGCGCAAGGCCGAGGCGGCCCTGCCCCGACGGGCCGCCTCCGGCCGGGGCAACGCCAGGAAGAGCACCCAGGAGAAGGCCCACTACCGCTGGCTGGCGTTCCACCTCGAGGCCATGCGGGCCAGCGCCCTGGAGCAGGGGCTGGCGGAGGGCGAAGTCGGAGCCTGGCCGATCATCCTGGAGGAGGAGCTGGCGGCCCTCGATCAGTACGAGCCGGTGCTGGGCCTGCCCGACACCCTGAAGGCCAGGGAGTTCCTGCCGGCTCGCGAGCGCTGGGCCAGCGAGGCCGCCGCCCTGGGCCGCACCGAGAGTTACGACTTCGCCGCCCCCCTCGAGGCCTTGCGCCAGCAGGGCCCCACCAACTGGAAACCGCTGCGGGGCGACGCCCAGGCCGGCGCCACCGATTACCCGGTACTGGCGGCCGACGACGCCGGCGCCTTCCGGGCCAGGATCCGACAAGAGGTGGCGGAGTTCACCCGCTCTACCTATCCCTCCCTCAAGCAGGCCGAAGAGCCGGCCCAGGCCTGAGGTACCGCCCCATGAACCCCTCCACTCCCGCCACCGGCTCCGACAGCAAGGGCACGATCCTCGTCGTCGACGACGAGGCCTCGATCCGCCGCATCCTGGAAACCCGTCTCGCCATGGCGGGCTATCGGGTGGTCACGGCCGCCGACGGCGAGGAAGGCCTGGCCGCGTTCCATGCCGAGGAGCCCGACCTCGTGGTGCTCGACGTGATGATGCCGAAGCTGGATGGCTACGGCGTGGTGCAGGAGCTGCGCAAGACCTCCGAGGTGCCGATCGTGATGCTCACCGCGCTCTCCGAGGTGAAGGACCGGATCCTTGGCCTCGAACTGGGCGCCGACGACTACCTGATGAAACCATTCAGCCCCAAGGAGCTGGAGGCCCGCATCCGCTGCGTGCTGCGCCGGGTGCCTTCGGCGACGGCGGCGGGCAGCGGGGCACGACCCGCCAGCGCCCAGGGCATCGAAGTGGGCGGACTGCGCATCAACACGGTCAAGCGGCAGGTGTTCCGCGGCGAGGAACGGATCCGGCTCACCGGGATGGAATTCGGCTTGCTGGAACTGCTGCTGAGCCGCTCAGGAGAGCCTCTGAGCCGCGCCGACATCCTCACCCGGATCTGGGGCTACACCCCCGAGCGGCACGCCGACACCCGGGTGGTTGATGTCCATGTGTCGCGGTTGCGGGCCAAGCTCGAGAGCGATCCCGAAAACCCCGAACTGATCCTCACCGCCCGGGGGCTGGGCTACATGTTCCAGAGGATCGTCTCCAGCTGAAGCTGCCCAGCTGGCTGAAGGCGTCCCCCTGATCGCCGTTACTGGCGGGCCAGGATCTCGCGCATGCGCTCCAGCTGATCCGCCACAGGCGCACCGCTCACGTCGACCAGGGCCCGCTTCACACTGCCGCCGTAGGCGAACGGAGGCTGGTAATCGGGCATGGTGGGGGAGCCAGGGTCAGCCCCCACCGCCACCCCGGCCGCCAGACCGAGGCTCAGCGGGATGGTCACCGGCAGCTTGCCCTCGGCCATGGGCTGGCCATCCACGAACAGCGTCACCGTGGCCGGCGTCCCCCTGCCCCGGGCCAGATCCGCCGGCCCCGTGGGGATGAACTCCATGCTGACGATGTGATGGCCGCTGGGCAGCGGCTCACCGCAGCGCACGTAGAAGTAGGTGTCGGCGACGTAGTTGTAGCCGTAGGTGAGCTGTCCGTTCTGCACATAGAGAGCGAAACCGCCGTCGTTGCCCCCCATGCTGAACAGCACGCCATCGGCACTACCTTCCGGCACCTCCAGCTCCACGGAGATGGAATGGGGCCGGTTGAGCACCCGCGGCGCCGCGTTGGTGGGCACCATCTGGGTGCCGGGGTAGTAGACATAGCGCTGGCGATCGGCGGCGATCTGTGGCCGCTCCTCCGCGAATCGCTGCGTGCCCCGACTGTCAATCGGCAATACATTGTAGCGACCAGCCTCGACATACCACAGACTGATCATGGCGATCAGACGATCACGCTCCTGCACCGCCAGGTTGGTGGTCTCGGCGAAGTCGTCGTTGAGGTTGTAGAGCTCCCAGCCATGGGCGTCGAGTTCGGTCAGGATGTCGTCGGTGATCGGATCGCCGAAACGCCGGCCCGAGGCGACGAACGAGCTCCCTGGCCAGGGACATACGGCACGCCAGCCGTCGTGATAGAGCGCCCGGTGGCCGAACATCTCGAAGTACTGGGTGCGGTGCCGATCGGGCGCCGCGGCATCGTCGAAGGACGGGCAGAGGCTGACTCCCTCAATCGGACTCTGGGTCACGCCACGAATCGCCGCAGGCGCCTCGATACCGAGGGCCTCCAGCACGGTCGGCACCATGTCGATCGCATGGGCGTACTGGGTGCGGATCTCACCGCGGGCCGCGATGCGCTGCGGCCAGCTGACGATGAAGGGGTCACTGGTGCCGCCGCGATAGGTCTCCCGTTTCCAACGCCGGAACGGGGTGTTGCCAGCGTGGGTCCAGCCCCAGGGGTAGTGATTGAAGAAGCGGGGACCACCAAGATCATCGATGGCGGCGAGATTCTGCTCAAGATTCTCGGGCACGTTGTTGAAGAACTTCCCCTCGTTCACCGAGCCGGTGGGTCCCCCCTCAGAGCTGGCGCCGTTGTCGGAGATCACCATGATCAGGGTGTTTTCGTACTCGCCGATCTGCTTGAGGAAGGCGATCAGTTCGCCGATGTAGTGGTCCGTATGCTCGAGGAAGCCCGCGAACACTTCCATCATGCGGGCATAGAGACGCCGCTCATCGGCACTCAGGGAGCTCCAGTCGGGCACATCGGGATCCGGCGGCGAGAGAATAGCGTTGGCCGGGATGATGCCGAGCTGCTTCTGCCGCGAGAAGGTCTGCTGGCGATAGGCCTCCCAGCCCTGGTCAAACTGGCCCGCATAGCGATCGGCCCACTCCTTTGGCACGTGATGGGGCGCATGCATGGCCCCGGTGCAGAAGTACTGGAAGAAGGGCTTGTTGGGCGCCACCTGCTTGGCATCGGCGATCATCGCCTTGGCCTTCTGTACCAGATCCGGGGTGAGGTGGTAGCCCTGCTCGGGCGTCGTCTCGGGCTCCACCTGACCGTTGTCGCGGGTCAGCTCCGGGTAGTACTGATGGGTGTCCCCCCCCATGAAGCCATAGAAGCGCTCGAAGCCGCGGCCCAAGGGCCAGCGGTCGTAGGGGCCGGCGGCGCTGGTCTGCTCAGCGGGGGTGAGGTGCCACTTCCCTACCGCATAGGTGTTGTAGCCGTGCTGCAGCAGGATTTCAGAGAGAAAACCATTGGCGAACGGGATATAACCGTTGGACCCTGGGTAGCCCATCGACCCCTCGGTGATGCAGGCCAACCCGTTGGAATGGTGATTGCGGCCCGTGAGCATGCACGAGCGGGACGGCGAACACAGCGCCGTGGTGTGCATGTTGTTATACCGCAGGCCCTCGGCGGCTATGGCGTCAAGATGCGGCGTGCGGATCGGGCTGCCGTAGCAGCCCAGCTGGCCGAAGCCGGTGTCATCGAGCACGACGAACAGCACGTTCGGGGCCCCGTGCCTGGCCCGAATCGGCTCGGGCCAGGCCGGGGTCGACACATCGGCCGTGCGGCCGATCACGCCGGGAAAAGCCGTGCCCGAGCGGTACTCCTGAAGCGACATAAACGCAGGACCAGGGTCTCAACGGAACATAGCCATGCCGGTGCTGACGCCAACCCAGGACCTCGGCAAGCGTCCCGCGAAGGCGCACCTGCTGGGGCACCCGAGCCGAAGCGTGGCTACAACGGCGGGAGATCGCAGGGGCCCCATGTCACTTCTCCGCCAGCGGCCCGCCCAGCGGCTCCCCACCACCCTCGGCCTGGCCCTGCTGACCGGCGCCCTCGCGCTGCCACCGCTGGCCGCTGCCTATCCCCGGGCCAATCCCGGCGGGGTCGGCGGTTCCGCCTCCGGGGCAGGCGTGCTGCCCGGAGCCGGCTTCGGCGCTGCGGGCCCCGGCCTGGTGCGCTGAACCCCGGCCCCCGACGACCGTCCCGCCGCTGTTGCCCGTGTCCGCGGTTTTCTTCGAAATCGTTCTGATCCTGGTTCTGATCGTCGCCAATGGCGTCTTTTCCGGTTCGGAGATCGCCGTGGTCTCGGCCCGCAAGATCAGGCTGCAGCAGCTGGCCGACGCTGGCGACCGCCAAGCTCAGAGCGCCCTGAAGCTGGCCAGAGCTCCGAACGACTTCCTCTCCACCGTCCAGATCGGCATCACCCTGATCGGGATCCTCAGTGGTGCCGTGGGTGGCGCGACCCTGGCCCAGCGTTTGCGGCCACTGATCGCCACAGTGCCGGCCCTGCGCCCGTGGAGCGAGGGGATCAGCCTGGCGCTGGTGGTCACGCTGATCACCTACCTCTCGCTGGTGATCGGCGAACTGCTGCCCAAGCGCATCGCCCTCAACGCGCCGGAAGCGATCGCCTGCCGTGTGGCCCGGCCGATGCGCTGGCTGGCCCGCTGCTGTGCACCGCTGGTGCACGTGCTGGGGCACTCCACCGATGGGCTGCTGCGGCTGCTGGGGATCCGCACCAGCGAGGAACCCGAGCTCACCGAGGAGGAGATCAAGGCCCTGATCCGGCAGGGGGCGGCATCCGGCGTGTTCGAGGAGGCCGAACACGACATGGTGCAACGGGTTTTCCGCCTCGGCGATCGCTCGGTGCGAGCGATTATGACGCCGCGCACCGAGATCTGCTGGCTCGACAGTGAGGACTCCCTAGAGGCCCAGATCGAGGCGGTCAGCCACAGCAACCACTCCCGCTTCCCGGTGGGCCGGGGCAGCCTCGACGACTGCCTCGGCATCGTGCGGGGCCGTCATCTGCTTGCCGCCAGGCTGGCCAGCCCGGACGTGGATCTCGAACCGATGCTGCAGCCGTCGCTGTACGTCACCGAGGGGGCCCGCGCCCTGGCCGTGATCGAGCAGTTCAAGCAGACCGGTGTCCACATCGCCCTGGTGACAGACGAATTCGGCGGCATCGAGGGTCTGGTGACCCTCAACGACCTGATGGAGGCGATCGTGGGGGATCTTCCCTCAGCCGAGGATCGGGAGGAACCCCTGGTCCACCGCCGCGAGGACGGCTCCTGGCTGCTCGATGGCAGCCTCGACATCGGCGAGTTCAAGGACCTGCTGGAGCAGCGCAGCCTGCCCGAGGAGGCCAGCGGCGGCTTCCACACCCTCGGCGGCTTTGTGCTGCACATGCTCGGCCGGGTACCCAGCGCCGGCGACCACTTCCACTGGAACGGCCTGCGCCTGGAGGTGCTGGACATGGACGGCAAGCGCATCGACAAGGTACTGGTGTCGTCGCTGCCGGCATCGCGCTGATCATGGTGGGCCGCGTGCTGGTGGTGCTGCATCCCAGCGACACCCCGGAGGGCAGGCCTTAATCGGAGCGCTGGGCTGCAAACAGCCAGAGACCCACGGCCAGCAGAGCCCAGCCCAGCCAGGAGAGCGAGAGCAGGGGCTCCAGCACCCCCACGAAGGGCTGAACCAGCCACTGGCTCCACACCAGGGTGAGCAGCACCAGCGCCACAACGACCAGCATCAGGGGGAAGGGGGCGGTCCGGGCATCACAGCACCGGCCCGCAACACCTGCCAACTCCCAGAGGGCTGCCAGGCCATCACCGTGCTGGCGTGCCCCGACCCTGCCGGCCAGGGCAGGGGGCCCAGCAGGGGCAGCTCCGGGAACTGCCGGGCGGCCGCCGCCGCATCGAGGGCCGGCGCCTCACCGGAGCGATTGGCACTGCTGGTGGCCAGCGGGCCACTGCGAGCCAGCAGGCGCTGGGCGGCCGCGCAGTCCGGCACCCGCAACCCCAGGCTGTGACCACCGGGATGCAACAGGGTCGTGAGCGGCCCCTCAAGCGGCAGCACCAGGGTGACGGCCCCGGGCCAGCAGCGCTGGGATTGCCGCAGCCACGCGTCCGGCCATGGCAGAGCGAGCAGTTGCTGCAACTGGCCGAGACTGGCCCCCATCAGGATCAGCGGTTTATCAGGCGGGCGCACCTTCAGCTCCCAGAGGCGAGCGGCCTGCTGGGGGCGCACCGCTAGGGCCGGCAGGGTATCGGTGGGGAACAGGGCCGCACCACCGGCAGCCAGATGGCCAGCGAGCCTGGTCTCGTCGTAGAGCAGCGGTGCGCTCGTCATGACGGCTCCGTCATCGTGATTCCTCAGCCAGCGGGGGACGGCGGGCGCTGGCGAAGCGAGGCACCCCTTCAAGATCCCGGTGCACCTGCAGGTCGGTCAGGCCGGCGGCGCGAAGCAATTGGCCCACGGCGGCGCTCTGATCGTGGTGATGCTCGAGCAGCAGCAGCCCCCCCGGGGCCAGGGCCTGCGAGGCCTCCGCCGCAATCCGCCGGATCGAATCCAGCCCATCGACGCCACCATCGAGGGCCGCCAGGGGCTCATGGCGCCGCACCACCGGCTCGAGCTGCTGGACCGTGGCCGAAGGGATGTACGGGGGGTTGCTCACGACCAGCACCAGCTTCCCCCAGCAGGGACGTAGGGGCTGCCACCAGTCGCCCTGCCGCAGCGTGACAGCCGGGAGCACCGCCGCCGCCGCCAGGTTGAGGCGGGCCTGGCGCAGGGCCTCGTCGCTGGCATCCACAGCCCAGCCCCGACGGCCGGGGAAGGCCCGGGCCAGCGCCACCGCCAGACAGCCGGACCCTGTGCCCAGATCCGCCCAGTGCAGCGCTGAGGCCTCACCGAAGCCATCCGAAGGCATCAGGGCCACGGCCAGATCCACCAGCAGCTCGGTTTCCTGGCGGGGGATCAGCACTCCGGGGGCCACCTGGAGCTCCAGGTCCCGCCAGGGGCAGAGACCGACCAGGTACTGCAAGGGTTCGGCGTCGCGCCGATGCCGCTGCCACAGCGCCTCGAGCTCGGCCAGGGGACGCTCCAGCAGCACGGTGCGCTCCGGATCGAGGCGCAGAGCCTGAAGATCGCGCCAGCGCAGGCCACCGCCCAGATCGAGCAGCCAGTCGAAGGCGTCGGGTCGGCCACCAAGCGCCAGCAGACAGCTGCGCCAGGCGAGCAGATCGGCGCCGTGGAGGGCAGCCCCGGGAGCGGCCTGGCTGGGCAGGGGTTCGACGGTCGCCATGGGGTGAGCCTAGGCAGGCGCTGCCGGCAGCAGGTTCCCCCTCAGCCGCCGCCATCCCTCCCCGTTGGGCCCCAGCGCAGCCCGGGCTCAGCCCGCAACACCCCCGCCAGCTCAAGCTCCAGCAGGGAGGCGGCAAGCTCCTCCCCGGGGCGGCCGAGCGCCAGGGTGAGCTGCTCCAACGAGGCTCCCTGCCCCACGGCCTGCAGCAGCCGATGCCCCCAGACACCCCTCGCGTCGCTCCCCTGTCCCTCGGCGGCAACCGGCCCCGACAGCGCCCGAACCGGCGCAGTCCGCTGCCGCGCCGGAGCAAGGGGGCCTGGGCCTCCCAGCATGTCGATGAGCTCATCGGCCGCCAGCAGCGGCGTGGCCCCTCGGGCCAGAAGACGGTTACTGCCGGCCGCTGAGGCCTTGGCCGCATCGGCGGGCACCACCCACAGGGGCAACCCCTGCTGCCAGGCCAGATCAGCCGTGAGCAGAGCCCCGCTGCGCTGTGGACACTCCACCAGCACCACCGCCGCAGCCAGGGCCACCTGCAGGCGATTACGGCTGGCGAAGTGTCCTGCCCGCACGCTGCTGCCGCGCGGCAGCTCACTCACCAGCAGACCATGGCGCCCCACCTCGCGCTGCAGGGCGGCGTGATGGCGGGGATACACCCTGTGCAGGGGTGTGCCCAGCACCCCCACCGGCGCCCCGCCAGCCGCCAGACACCCCTCGTGGGCGGCACCATCAATCCCCTCGGCCAACCCACTCACCACGGGCCACCCCGCCGCCGCCAACTGGGCGCCGATGCGACGCGCCATCGCCAGACCATGGGGCGAGGGCCGGCGCGTTCCCACCACCGCCACCGCCCGGCGCGCGGCCAGCGGCCTCCAGAGACTGCCGCGCCCACGCCAGTAGAGCGCCAGGGGAGGCCTCGGTCCCGACGCCATCGCCGCGGGCCAGCGGGGATCGCCTGGCACCAGCACCCCCCTGCCGCCCTGGATCTCACGGAGCAGCCGCGGCAGAGGGTCGCTCCCCCAGAGCCCTCGAAAACGCTCCACGTCGGCCAGCAGTGCCGCCGGCCAGCCCATCCGCGCCGCCAGGCCCTCGGGAGACGTGGCCCAGGCGACATCCAGGCCGCCATAGGCCGCCTCCAACTGCCGTAGCCGCACCACACCCACCCCTGGACAACGACTCCAGAGCAGCCACCAGGACCTCGCGGCACCGCCAGGGGCCGGGAGAGGCCAGCGCAGAAGGTCACCCACCCAGATCCGCCTAAGTGGTTCAAATGTACTATGCCATCGTGGTTCCCGGACCGATCGCCAGGGCGTCCACGGCCCTCTGCAGGTCGTCGGGCAGCCGGCGCAGCAGCCGGCGCTGCTGGGGGCCGCGCTCCGGCCTTACCACGAGATCCACCAGCACCAGATCCACCTGAGCCTCCGCCGCCACCACCCCGCCGGGGGCGAGAAATACGCTGCGCCAGGGGAGTTTCACCCCCTGGCGTGGCAGCACTTCGCTCCAGAGCTCCACGGCATCGCCGTGCAGCAGCGCCTGCCGGTAGTCGATCGCCAGGGAGACCACCGGCAGCTCCAGCCCCCGGGCCGAAAGATCGCTGTAGGCGAGCCCGACCGCCGCCAGGGCCTCCACCCGCGCCTCCTCCAGCCAGGCCAGGTAAGTGCCGTGCCACATGACGCCGGCGTGGTCGGTGTGCTGCGGCAGCACCCGACGCCGCAGACACCAGCCCCGGCGGCGATCGCCAGCGCCTGCCGACAGACGGGGAGAGGACTGCATCACGGTCTCTAGCGATGGGGCGAAAGGGATCACCGATCAGCCATAGGCTGACGCCAAGCCACGACCCGTCCAGTGTTCCGCAACCTTCTCATCGCCGATTCCGGCAAGGGCAACGTGGAGGACATGGTGCGCATGCTGCGCGACATCCCTCCCTGCCGGCAGGCCAGCATCAACCTGCTGCACGTGGTGCCGGAACAGGGGGCCCAGGACATCCAGTCCCATCGGGACAAAGCGGAAACGCTGGTGGGGGAGGCCATCGCTCGGATCGGCCTGGAGCGCAGCGCGGTGAACGTACTTGTGCGCGAAGGCGACACCAAGCAGACCGTGCTGAAGGTCGCCGACGAACTCGACGCAGACCTGATCGTGATGGGCTCCCGCGGCCTCGGACGGCTGCAATCCATCCTGGCCAACAGCGCCAGCCAGTACGTGTTTCAGCTCTCGACCCGGCCGATGCTGCTGGTGCGCGACGACCTCTACGTCCGGGCAATCAACCGGGTGATGGTGACCATTGATGGCACCGGCGTGGGCGATGACGCCCTCCGCCTGGCCTGTGAGCTGGTGAGCGGCATTCCCGGCGGAACCCTCACCGGCGTGCACGTGACCCGCCAGGACATCACCCCCTCCCGCGGCGGCCGCAACCCCGCCGACGAGGTGCTCGACAAGGCGGTGCAGCGGGCTCGCTCCCTGGGGGTGGAGCTGAAGCCCCACCACCGCACCGGAGATATCGGCCGCGCCGTCTGCGCCGCCGCCGAGGAGAACCGGGCCGATCTGCTGGTGATCGCCTCCCAGGATCGACGCCCGTTGGTGGCCAAAGGCCTGGTCGACATCGACCGCCTGCTTGGCAGCTCAGTCAGCGATTACATCCGGGTGCACGCCCCGGCCCCGGTGCTGCTGGTGCGCGAGCCCGAAGCACAGCGCTGAGGTACATCGCCACCCCAACCTCACAGCTCAGAGCGAGTGGATCAGCCGACGCCCGCCAGGCCCGAGCTGATCCGCCGCGGTTCAACCTCCCTGGCGGCTGCTGGTCTGGATGTAGAGCACGATCAGGAAGACGGCCGGAACCAAAACGAACATCAAGCTGGCGACGAAACCGAGATCGTTGGTTTCCATGGCGGTCTGGGAAGTGATCGCAACGTATCACCGCCGATCCGCGGCAGGGGCTCCGGCTTCACCGCTCGTTGCGCTCAGCCCAGGCGCCCCCGGTTGCGGCGCCAGGTCGCCCATCGCCGACTCGCTCCCTGGCGCATCGTCGAGCTGCCCATCGGCACGGTCGTCATCGGACTCCTCCTCGCCCGGAGGCGGAGCGGGCCAGGCCGTGGGACCGGCGGGCAGCTCGTGCCCCCGGGCCTCAGCGAAGGCGGCCTCGCGATCCGCCAGGCCGGTTTGGGGACGCGTCAGCACCAGCAGAGACTGCTCCACCAGCGCCTGGCAGGCGAGGCGCCAGGTCTGGGGCCGTCGGCGCAGCTTCTGCTCCTCCACCGCGGTGAGCGGACTGAGCGCAGCAGGCGCAGCCCCCTCCACGTCGACGAAGCAGGTGATGCACTGGCCACAGCCACCGCAGTTGCCGAGCTTGCCCTTGAGGCCATAGAGCTCTATTCCCTCTCGCAGGGCCACCTCGCGCAGGTTCTCGCCGGGATAGCACTCGACATCGAGACCCTCGCGCACGAAACGGATCACCGGCATGGCAAAGCAGGCGGAAACTCCTCCAGTCAAACCGAGCGGTTGCGGTCCGTTACCTGCCGCCCCGTGCGGCCATCCGCACCCACTACCATCGCCAAACGGATCGGCTTGGCCGATCGCCCACCCAACCCAGATCTGACCCCCATGGGATTGCCCTGGTACCGGGTGCACACCGTCGTCATCAACGACCCGGGCCGTCTGCTCGCCGTGCACCTCATGCATACCGCCCTGGTTGCCGGCTGGGCCGGCTCCATGGCGCTTTATGAGCTCGCCATCTTCGACCCTTCCGACCCGGTCCTGAACCCCATGTGGCGGCAGGGCATGTTCGTGATGCCCTTCATGGCCCGCCTGGGCGTCACGGGCAGCTGGGGTGGCTGGAGCATCACCGGCGAAAGCGGTGTCGACCCTGGCTTCTGGAGCTTTGAGGGTGTCGCCGCCGCCCACATCATTTTCAGCGGCCTGCTCTTCCTTGCCGCCATCTGGCACTGGACCTACTGGGACCTCGAGATCTGGCAAGACCCCCGCACCGGGGAGCCGGCCCTCGATCTGCCCAAGATCTTCGGTATCCACCTGCTGTTGGCAGGTCTTGGCTGCTTCGGCTTCGGTGCCTTCCACCTCACGGGGGTGTTCGGGCCCGGAATGTGGGTCTCCGACCCCTACGGCGTTGGAGGACACCTCGAGGCGGTGCAACCATCCTGGGGGCCAGAGGGGTTCAACCCCTTCAACCCGGGCGGCATCGTGGCTCACCACATCGCCGCCGGCATTGTGGGAATCATCGCAGGCATCTTCCACATCACCACCCGCCCGCCGGAGCGCCTCTACAAGGCCTTGCGCATGGGCAACATCGAAACAGTTCTGGCCAGTGCCATCGCCGCTGTCTTCTTCGCCGCCTTCATCGTGGCCGGAACGATGTGGTACGGCGCTGCCGCCACGCCGGTGGAACTCTTCGGCCGCTAAGGCCTTCCACGCCTACGGCCTGGGCAACAGCCTGACCTTCCCGATGTCCGTGGGGGCGACCGCGGTGTTCCTGCCCGACCGGCCGACGCCGGACGCCGTGCTGGACGTGATGCGGAAGCACCAGCCGACCCTGTTCGCCGGGGTGCCGACGCTGTTCGCCGCGATGCTCGCCCATCCCTTGATCGGCCCGAAGGCGGGATCGGACCGCCTGCGGCTGTGCATTTCCGCTGGCGAGGCGCTGCCCGCCGATATCGGCCATCGCTGGCATGCTCTGGTTGGCGTGGATATCCTGGATGGCATCGGTTCGACCGAGATGCTGCATATTTTCATCAGCAACCGTCCCGGCGACATCCGCTACGGCACCAGCGGCAAGCCGGTGCCGGGATATGAGGCCCGTGTGGTCGATGAACACGACCGCCCGGTGCCGCATGGGGAGGAAGGGGAGTTGGTGGTGCGCGGGCCCAGCGCCGCCGAGGGTTACTGGAACCAGCGCGCCAAGACCCGAGCCACATTCCGCGGCGAATGGACCTATACCGGCGACACCTACATCCGGGAGGAAGACGGCACATTCCGCTTCCGCGGGCGTTCCGATGAGATGCTGAAGGTGAGCGGCGTCTGGGTGTCTCCGTTCGAGGTGGAGGAGGCATTGATCTCTCACCCGACGGTGCTGGAGGCCGCGGTGATCGGCCGGCAGGATGGCGATGGGTTGACCAAGCCCAAGGCGTTCGTGGTGCTGCGGGATGGCGGCGCCGGAACCGAGGACCTGGTCCGCGCGTTGCAGAGCCATGTGAAGGATCGTGTTGGCGTCTGGAAGTATCCGCGCTGGATTGAATTCACGGACACGCTGCCCAAGACCGCGACCGGGAAAATCCAACGCTTCCGGCTGCGTGAGACATGACGGTTCGCGGCGAAATGGTTCTGGATGGCAGGAGGCTGGAAACCGCCTGGTGGGGTGCTGAGTCCTCGGGGCCGACCCTGGTGCTGCTGCATGAAGGCCTGGGCTGCGTCGATCTATGGCGCGACGTGCCGGAAACGCTCGCCGCATGGACCGGGATGCCGGTGTTCGCCTGGTCG